>DATFXD010000218.1:0-2823 GCA_035258605.1 Hyphomicrobiaceae bacterium
TTGCTGGCGGTGCCGCGCAGCCCGATGACGTGCCAGGTGTCCTTGATGTTTGCCTGCTCGCGGGGGAACAGCATGGTGCGATTGATCGGATTGCCGCTTGCATCCCGGCGCGGCTTGTCGGCGGTTTCGAACACCGTCGAAACCGCCAACCGCCCCTTGTCGGATCAACGGCTTAGCGGTGATTCATCGCGTAGTTGGCACCGGATTGGCACCGGACCACTCTCATTCCTCGTCTGCCCTGTCTTCAGCTTTGATGGACCGACGTCTTTTCGCCTTCCACTTTTGGGGGTTCCTTGGGAATAGAACGGGGACGGAGAACTGAACTCGGGATACTGTGGTGTCCTTAGATTGGCCCTCGCCCGCCAATTTGGCTTCCACGACCGCGATGCGAACTCCAGCGGTACCGCCGCCCTTCTTGCCTCGCTCGGCCGTAACCGCAATATCAAACTTCATCACGGTTGATCGACCGTGAAGCGAAACGCCGGTATCTTGTGGGTACTGGCGTGCACCTGGCTTCGGCGCTATGTGGCCGCCGACCCCTCGTTCCCGCTGTGCATCTTGAATGCCAAGGACGACATCCTTCAGCGCGCCATGCACAAATTCTCTCAGGTCCATGTTCATCTAGCGCCGCTTCCATGATCGCCGCGGCGCGATCATCCGGCTTGAAAAGATGACCGTATGTGGTGAGCACGAGCACCGGCGTGGCGTGCCCAAGGCGCCGGCTGATGGTGAGCACGTCGAGCCCGGAGGCGAGCAACGTCGACGCGTGCGTATGCCGCAGCGAGTGCAACGTTGCCTTGAGCCCGGCGGCCTTCATCGCGGCGTGCCACTGATGCGTGATGACATCGGGCGACAACGGCGAGCCGTCGAAATGGTCGAACACCAACGTAGCCCTGCCGCCGAGCCCGCAGGCGAGCCGCAGCTCCTGCTGGGCCTTCTTATGGGCGCGCAACTCGCTCACGGTCGATGGCGGCAGCGTCACCGTGCGGCGGCCGTACCGAGTCTTGGGCTCTTTGAGGCGCAACCCACCACGTTTAGTCTGCTCGAATGCCTGTTCGACTCGAAGCACACCAGCATCGAGATCAACATCCTGCCAGCGCAGCGCCAGCGCCTCGCCGCGGCGCAGCCCGGTGGTCAGCAGCACCAGCGCGATCATATACAACGGTTTGCCGCGCAGCGCCTCGAGCACCGCCTGCACCTCGGTGGAGGTGAGGATCGCAACCTCGCGCGGCTTCACGCGGGGGGTATCGACGAGTTCAGCGACATTGCGGGAGACGACGTGCCACTGGGTGGCGTGCGTGAGCATCCTGCCGATGGCGCGGTGAGCGTGCAGGCGGGTGCGATCGGAGAGCCCGGCGCGCGCCATGCTGGCATAAACCTGCTGCAGGTGAGCCGGCTGCAGCTTCTGGATCGGAATTGTTCCGATGACCGGCACGACGTTGTTGCGGAGCAAGCCGGCGTAACGAGCATAGGTGGCATTGCTGACGCTGATCTCGGCCCAGTCGCGCAGCCAGCGCTCGACGAAGGTGGCAACCGTCTCGGTCGAGGGATCGACGTGCAGGCCGGTGGTCACGCTGGCGAGGATCTTGGTGGCCTCGGCCTGCGTCTGCACCTTGGTGCCGTGCAGGGTTATGTAACGGGTCGCGCGCTTGCCGAGGCCGCTAAGGCCGCTAAGGTCATATTTCAAGCGCCAGGAGCGCTTGCCGCGGCGGGTCAGATGGCCTCTCATTTCGACTCCTGCTCGACGGCGGCGGTGGTCACGATCTCCCCCGGCTCGACGATCACCGGATGGCCGGGCTCCAGCCAGGACTTCCAGACCTTGCCGTCGATCATGCGGCGCTTCACCGGGTAGCCGGCGCGGAACAGCGCGGCCTCCAGGTTGCCCCGCTGGATTTCCTCGGCGGTCTTGCCCATGGCGGCGAATATCCGGTCGTATTGAAGGCAGCGCTCGACCATGTGTTCGACCTGGCGCGAGATCGTGCGCCCCTCGGTCTTCGCCGCCTTGGCGATGACCGCCTTGGTCGCGCCGGTGACGATGACGCCGATCTGGTAGCGCGCCCCCTTGCGCGAGGATTTCACCGGCCGGCCGCCGCGCGGCTTCACCGCGGCGGCATGGAGCTTCGCCGTCTCGGCACGGGGTTTTGCTGCATCCATTGTTATGTGGTCCCTACTGCTATCTCCACCTGCAATTTAACTATTGACAAAAACAAGTCAAATTGCCCCAGATGGGCTACTTTCTGTTTTTAGCAATATCTAAAGTCTCGTGGAGGCGGGGATGAGCAAGCAGCGATCCAATCCGAAACCGGTCGAACGCCGTCCCGAGCGGCGCGCGGTTGTGCAGGCCAAGCGCGCGGCGTCGAAGATGGCGGGCGTCGAGGACGTGGCGGACGAGTTGGGGATCGGCCTGAATTTGGCCTATGCGCTGATGCAGGCGGGGAAGATTCCCGGCACCATGCGCCTCGGGCGGCGCTACTTGGTCTCGCGAGTCACGCTGGCGAAGATCACCAACGGCGAAATGATCCTCACGGTCTAAACGCAAGGCCCCGGCGGTTTCAACACCGGGGCCTTTTTTGTTTCGGGTCCGAGGGGAACGCGAAGCGGTTCCAGGCAGGACCGCATGTAGCCGACCTTCGGAACTTTCGCAACCGGAAGGCCGCGCGCATGACCACCACTCCCCCGTCCCCCGAGCATTTTGAAACCAGTTCCAAAAAGGTCGGGCGCGGCATGTCGCGGCGGTCCCTCGATCTGATCGAGGCGATGTACGACGCCGCCGAGGCCGCGGAGCCCATCACCGGCAGGGGCATCGGCTACAAGCTGTTCACC
>DATFXD010000219.1:0-8564 GCA_035258605.1 Hyphomicrobiaceae bacterium
AGCTCGCGAGGTCATGGGCCATGAAACTCATCCATCTCACCGATACCCACCTCGTCGGCCCCGGCCTCCAGTTGTATGGCCTCGACCCACGCGCGCGGCTCGACGCGGCCATCGCCGACATCAATCGCCATCACGCCGATGCGGAACTGGTGATCGTGACCGGCGACCTCACGCATTGGGGCGAGCCTGCCGCCTATCGCAACGTCCGCGCCGCGTTTGATGCGCTCTGCCTCCCCTACACGGTGCTGGTCGGTAACCACGATCGGCGGGCCCCCTGCCTCGACCTGTTGGCAGCGGCGCCGCGCGATGCCAACGGCTTCGTCCAGGGCTGGCACGATACCAGCGCTGGGCGGCTTATCTTTCTCGATACCCTCGACGAGACGAGCCACGCCGGGGAGCTATGCGAGGTACGGTTGGCCTGGTGCCGTGAGACCCTGGCCGCAACGCCGGTCACGATGCCGATTTACCTTTTCATGCACCACCCGCCGTTCGAGGTTGGCATACGCATGATGGACTGCATCGCCCTCAAGCACCCGGCCGCCTTCATCGACGTGCTACAGCCATTCCGAGCCCGCATTCGTCACATGTTTTTCGGGCATGTCCACCGGCCGATTTCGGGGAGCTGGCTGGGCATTCCGTTTTCAACCTTGCGCGGCACCAACCACCAGGTTTGCTTCGATCTATCGCCGACGGCGGCACACGACGCCTGCCACGAGCCGCCGGCCTATGCGGTCGTCCTCATCGGCGCCGACACCGTCGTGGTGCACACGCACGACTATCTCGACGCCAGTCTGCGCTTTCCGTTCGCCCGACCCGACGTCGAAGACCGGGCCTATATGCTGGGCCGGTTCCCGCCGCCCGATGCATAACGGGAGGAAACCGACCGCCGGCGGATGATAGCGCCCTCCAGCGGCAGCCGCTGCGCGACCGGCTGGGCGTTATCGAGGCAAAGCCATGCCCATTGCCACGGCAAGTGGCAGCCACCGGGCCGTCCGCTGGCCCTCAAACCGACGCCCGGCGGCGGCCAATCGCTCGCTTTGGTTCACGTCCTCGCGAGCCCGTCTGCCGCAGCGCGCGCCTGACACCATATTGCGACGATCCACCCTCTTTTTACATCACGGACATCTCATGGCCCATTACAAACCGCTTCCGGGGTTGATGATTGGCGCGCTCCTCGCCGTCGCGGTGGGCATCGCCGGGTGCGACCCGGAGCAGCCAAAGGCCGCCACCGCCCCGCCGGCGGCGCCGAAGGTCACGGTGGCGAAGCCGACCAAGCGGCTGGTGGCGGACTACGATGAATATGTCGGCCGGTTCGTCGCCGTCGACGCCATCGAGGTGCGGGCGCGGGTCTCGGGCTACCTCGACGCCATTCACTTTAAGGACGGCCAACTCGTCAACAAGGGCGATTTGCTGTTCACCATCGATCGGCGGCCATTCGAGGCCTCTCTGGCGCAGGCTGAGGCCAATTTGGCGCAGGCACGCGCCAACCTCGCCTTTGCCGAGGCCGATCTGGCGCGCGGACAGGGTCTGGTGCGCGGCAGCACCATCACGCAACAAACCTTCGATCAGCGCACCCAGGCCAAGCGCGTGGCCGAGGCCTCGGTGAAGGCGCAAGAGGCGGCCGTGCGCCAAACCAAACTCGACCTCGATTTCACGGAGCTGCGGGCGCCTGTGGCCGGGCGCATCGGCGACCGGCGCGTATCGGCCGGCAACCTGGTGACCGGTGGCACCACCGGCAGCACCACCTTGCTCGCCACCATCACCTCGATCGACCCAATCCGCTTCGAGTTCACCATGGATGAGGCCTCCTATCTCAAGAGTTTGCGCGCCGGCGGCGAGGCTGGGAGCGGCAATGAGCGCGGCACCGGCATCACCGTCAGGCTGAAACTGATCGATGAGGCGCAGTTCGCGCATGTCGGCAAGACCGACTTCGTCGACAACGCCGTTGACCGCGCCTCGGGCACCATCCGCGGCCGGGCGGAATTCGCCAACCCCGACGGCCGGCTCACCCCCGGCATGTTCGGCCGCATCCAGGTCCCGACCGGTCCGGCCAGCGAGGCCATACTGCTGCCCGACGTCGCGGTTGGCACCGAACAGGTCCGCAAGTTCGTGCTGGTGCTCGACGGCGATAACGTGGCGCGGCCGAAGTACGTCACCCTTGGTCCACTGGTCGAGGGCTTGCGCGTGATTGCGTCGGGGCTCGACGCCGACGACCGCGTCATCGTCAACGGCCTGATGCGGGCGCGTCCCGGAGTGAAGGTGGCGCCGCAGGAAGTGGCCGGTGCCAATGCTGCCGGCTCCGAGCGGCCGCAACCGGTAGCCAACTAGATTAACGGCGGGTCAGCCATGCGCATCTCACATTTTTTCATCAACCGGCCGATCTTCGCTTCGGTGCTGTCGCTGGTGTTCGTGATCTTCGGTATGGTGTCGTTTGGACGCCTGCCGGTCGCCCAATATCCCGAGATCGCGCCGCCGGTCATCAACGTCACCGGGCAATATCCCGGCGCCAGCGCCGACGTGGTCGCTGCCACCGTCGTCACGCCATTGGAGCAGCAGATCAATGGCGTCGAGAACATGCTCTACATCACCTCGAACTCGACCGGCGATGGCCGCTTCACGATTGCCATCACGTTCGAGCTCGGCACCAATCTCGACATCGCCCAGGTCCAGGTACAGAACCGGGTGGCGATCGCGCAACCGCGGCTGCCGATCGACGTGCGCAATATCGGCGTCACCGTCGCCAAGGCCTCGCCCGACTTGATGATGGTCGTGCACCTCTATTCGCCCGACAAGTCGCGCGATACGCTCTTCATCTCCAACTATGCCAACCTGCGCATCATTGACGTGCTCAATCGCATCAATGGCGTCGGTTCGATCACCGTATTCGGCGGTCGCGACTATTCGATGCGGGTCTGGCTCGACCCCGACCGGCTGCAGTCGCTCGGCCTCACCACGGTTGATGTCGTCGGTGCGCTGCAGGCGCAGAACGTGCAGGTGGCCTCCGGCGTGCTGAGCCAGCCACCGGTCGATCAACCGCGTGCCTTCCAGGTGGCGGTGCAGACGCTCGGACGTCTGGCCGATCCGGAAGCCTTCGGCAATATTCTGGTCAAGCAGACGCCCACCGCCGTGGTGCGCCTGAAGGACGTCGCCCGCGTCGAACTCGCGGCCCTGGACTACACCACCAACTCCTACCTCGATCGCGATCCCGCGGTCGCGCTCGGGGTTTTCCAGTTGCCAGGATCAAACGCCTTGGCCACGGCGCATACCATCAAGACGACCATGGACGAGCTCGCCAAGGACTTTCCGGCCGGGCTCAAGTACACGGTGGTCTATAACCCAACCGAGTTCATTCAGCAGTCGGTCGATGCCGTGGTCGAGACCATTGGCGAGGCCGTGCTGCTGGTGGTGCTGGTGGTGATCCTGTTCCTGCAGACCTGGCGCGCGGCGGTGATTCCGATCGTCGCGATCCCGATCTCGCTGATCGGCACCTTCTTCTTCATGGCCGCGTTCGGCTTCTCGCTCAACAACCTGTCGCTGTTCGGACTGGTGCTGGCGATTGGCATTGTCGTCGACGATGCCATCGTGGTGGTGGAGAACGTCGAGCGCAACATCGCGGCCGGCCTCGATCCCAGAGCGGCGGCGCATCGCAGCATGGATGAGGTTGGTTCGGCGCTGATCGCCATCGCCCTAGTGTTGTGTGCGGTGTTCGTGCCGGCGGCATTCATTACCGGCATCTCCGGTCAATTCTATCGTCAGTTCGCCCTGACGATTGCCGGCGCGACGGTGATCTCGCTGATCGTCTCGCTGACGCTATCGCCGGCACTGTGCGCGCTGCTGCTGCGGCCGCACGCAAATCATGGCCAGAGGCGCTGGTGGCTGTTGCCGGTCAGCACCTTCTTCCGCTGGTTCAATGCCGGCTTCGACGCACTGGCCCGGGGCTATGGCCGCCTGACCGCGCGGATCGTGCGCTTTGCCGTTGTCATGCTCGCCGTTTACGCCGGCATCATCGCCTACGGCCTCAACGAATTCCGCAAGACGCCGGCCGGTTTCATCCCGCAGCTTGATGCCGGTTACCTGATCGTCGTCACGCAACTGCCGAGCGGTGCCTCGCTCAGTCGCACCGATGCGGTCAACCGCAAGGTGGTGGATCTGGCGCTCGAGCAGCCCGGCGTGGCACACGCCGTGAATTTTGCCGGCTTCTCGGGCGCCACCTTCACCAATGCGCCGAACTCCGGCGCGATTTTTATCACGCTCGATCCCTTCGAGACGCGCGCCCGCGATCCGAAGAAGTCGGCACCGGCCATCCAGGCGGCCCTGTTCCAGCGCCTGGGCGCAATTGAAGACGGCCTGATCGTCGTCGTCATGCCGCCGCCGGTGCGTGGCATCGGCACGTCCGGCGGCTTCCGCATGATGGTCGAGGACCGGGCCGGCGCCGGCCCACAGGCGGTGCAGAACGCCGTCTACGCTATGATGGGGCGCGCCGCGCAGACCCCCGGCCTCGCCCAGGTGTTTTCGCTGTTTGAGTCGTCGACGCCGCAGCTCTATCTCGACATCGATCGCACCAAGGTGCAGCTATTGGGCCTCAATATGAGCGACGTGTTCGCGGCGCTGCAGACCTACCTCGGTTCGACCTACGTCAACGATTTCAATCTGCTCGGCCGCGTCTTCCGTGTCACCGCCCAGGCCGACGCCGCCTATCGCCTCGACGCAAAGGACGTGCTCAAGATCCGGGTCCGCAGCAACAGCGGCGAGACGGTGCCGCTCGGTTCGTTCACAACCGTGCGCGACGTCTCGGGTCCCTACCGGGTGCCGCGCTACAATCTTTATCCGGCTGCCGAGCTCGACGGTGCACCGGCGCCGGGGTTCTCGCAGGGGCAAGCCATCCAGCTGATGGAAAAGCTGGCCGCCGAAACCTTGCCGCAGGGCTTCAGCTTCGAGTGGACCACCTTGGCCTATCAGCAGCTGCGCGCCGGCAACACGGCGGTGTTTGCCTTTCTGCTGGCGGTGGTGTTCGTGTTCCTGGTGCTGGCGGCGCAGTATGAAAGCCTCACCTTGCCGCTGGCCGTCATTCTGATCGTGCCGATGTGTCTCATCGCATCGATTACCGGCATCGTCTGGCGGGGGATGGACAACAACATCCTGACCCAGGTGGGCTTCATCGTGCTGATCGGCCTTGCCGCCAAGAACGCCATTCTGATCGTTGAGTTCGCCAAGCAGCTCGAGGATCAAGGCCGCGACCGCTGGGCCGCGGCTGCGCAAGCGGCGCGGTTGCGGTTGCGACCGATCCTGATGACATCGCTGGCCTTCATCTTCGGCGTGGTGCCGCTGGTGTGGGCCATCGGCGCCGGCGCCGAGCTGCGCCAAGCGCTGGGCACGGCGGTGTTCTACGGCATGATCGGTGTCACCACCTTCGGGCTGATCTTCACGCCGGTGTTCTACGTCATCTGCCGGGCCGTTGCCGGGCTGTTGGCGGGGCGGCGGCGGGCTCCTGCCGCGGCGGCCGCGGGCGAGCTGGGGCGCCAAGCCTAAAGGGGATCGCGGCGGCCGCGGCGTGCGGGCGCGCAACCAGCCCACGCCCGCCGGGTAAGGCGAGGCAGGGCGCCGAAGCATAGGGGTCACGCCGGCCCACCTTCTAGGGGATGAACAGGATTGCGCCTGTGCGCACCGCTCCCGTGCTCAGCGGAATTTGGAGACCCGCTCGGCCTGCTCGAGGATGACGCGGGCATTGTCCTCGCTGTCGGTGCCGGTGGGCTCGCCGTGGTACATGACGCGCGGGTTCGACCAGTAGGGGATGCGCAAGCAGCCATCGCAGCTTTGCCGGTAGCTCATGATGTCGCGCCACTTGCCATTGACGTGGCCGTGGCCGTAGGCGAACGGCGCATCATTGGCGTCGATCGCGCGGTCGTGGCGGGCGCCGAGGATGTGACCGATCTCGTGCGCGATCGAGATCGTGATCGAGGCGCAGGAGTGATGCACGACAAAATAGGCGTCCTCCGAATCGGCGGCCACGCGCGTCGACAGGCCACAGCCGGACGGATCATCGACGATCAGCCCGACGATGTCGGCCTTCTTTTCATTGCGCAGTTTGCGGACATTTGCGAACACGCCGACACCGTCAACCATGCGGTAGAGGTGCTCAAAGTGGTCGCCCTCGGTCTCGTCGTAGTCGATCGCCTCGGTGTGAACCAAGCGCAGGCTGATGTTGCCGAGGCCACTGTTGCGAAAGGCATCGTTGGCCTGCTCGATCGCCATCGCCAACAGATCGGCGGGATCGCGAACATAGCGGCTGGCCGCGCGTGTGGTGTAGAGGATCATGACGTCGATCACGATCTGTTTGGCCTCGAGCGCCTGGCGTTCGGCGTCGGGAAACGGCGCCATCGCCGGCGGGCTCGCCGGCTGCGCCACCTTGGCCGGCGCATCGGGGCGCAATTCGGCGCGTGGATCGGCGGTGGGCTTGGCCGCCGCATGATCCGGTGGCATCTGGCGCGGATCCATTTCGACCACGGCATGGAGCTGGCCGCCGAGGCTTGCCACCGTATAAATGCGGCCCTTGTAGCCAAACAGGCCGGTGATGTGGCCGTCGGCCCAGCGCATGAGCAGCGCGCTCTCCCCGGTCTCCGCGACGATGCCGTGCCAGGTACAGCCGCGCTCGTCGCTCGTATATCGGACGCGTTCGAGGGTGACGGTCTTGTCGGCGCTGATCGGCAGCACCACCGTCATCGGGGCCTGCGGGTGGCTCGGGTCTGAGGGCGTCTGCAGCTCGGGGGGGACGCTCGGTCGGTAAGCAATGTCGCTGGTCATCAGAAAGGCGGTGAGCGCCGCGTCCGGCGCCTCCAGCACCTGCACGCTCATGGTGCCCGGGGCCGACTTCATCCGGTCGATCATCGCCTGCTGTTGCGGCGACATCGCACCTTGATGCCGCTTCATGAGGTGGTTCCAATCCTCGCGCAGCCGCGTGACCTTCATGCCCAGGCTTTCCAGCCACCGAGAGACGCGCCCGGTCTGCCCCTGCGGCACCGACCAAACTTCCGAGTTGGCGGCCCCGGTGACGGCGCCGTTGTTGCGGCAGAACAGCCGTTTCAGAAAGTTGTAAATTACCCCTTTGCGCTCGGGCATATTGGAGATGATGACCGTCTCGCTCGTGCCCTGAGCCGGCGCCCCCTTGTCGGCCGCGGGTGGCTCCGGCGGGGCGGGGTTGGTTTGCGCCAAAGCCTGGGCGCCAAACAGCCAAAGCACAGAGGACAGCACGAACGCCAAACCGGCGCATCGCGCGCTAGCGGCGCGGAGCCTCGCGCTGGCGACAATCATCACCTGCAACCTCACGGGCCAACCCTGGCGCCAAAAATGGGGTCACCGCCAGCCAAAATCAAGCCAAGACCCGAGCCCTGTCAACACCTTGACGTGCTAGGCGGCGAGGCCCTGTAGAAAAGCCTGGGCTGCCGCCATCCCGGCCGGCATGGCCGAAAACCGCCACGGGCAACCCTAGCGCGGCACCGGCAATGTCACGGCATTGTCACTTGAACGCGGCTAACTAGACGGTTGGGTGAAGGTTTTTCAGAGGGTCCGGCACACATGGTCGATGCGGTAGCGACACCTGATTCGGGCGCAGCCAAGCGCCCGCACCTTGAGGCGCAGCCCAATATGTTGGTGATCCTGTTGTTCGGCGGCCTGCTCGCGGCCGGGGTGCTGTTCGCCGTCTACAGTCTTGAGAACGACATCGTCCAATCGGGCATGCCGATCAAAGCCTGGGCGCCGTTCCTGTTGCTCGGGGTGGCCTTGCTGATCGCGCTCGGGTTCGAATTCGTCAATGGCTTCCACGATACGGCGAATGCCGTGGCAACCGTCATCTATACGCACTCGCTGCCAGCCAATGTCGCGGTCATCTGGTCTGGTGCCTGGAACTTTCTCGGCGTCTTGCTCTCCTCCGGAGCCGTTGCCTTCGGCATCATTTCGCTGCTGCCGGTGGAACTCATCTTGCAGGTCGGCTCCGGCGCCGGTTATGCCATGGTGTTCGCGCTGTTGATCGCGGCCATCATCTGGAACCTCGGCACCTGGTGGCTCGGCCTCCCAGCCTCATCATCGCACACCCTGATCGGCTCGATTATTGGTGTCGGCGTCGCCAATGCCTTGATGCGCGGCATGGACGGCACCTCGGGCGTCGATTGGAGCAAGGCCACGGAAATCGGCTACTCGCTGCTGCTGTCGCCCCTGTTCGGCTTCTTCATGGCGGCGCTGTTGCTGCTGGTCCTTAAATTGCTCGTGCGCAAGCCAGAACTCTACGCAGCGCCCGAGAGCGCCGCGCCGCCACCGTTGTGGATTCGGGCGATTCTGATCCTCACCTGCACCGGTGTGTCGTTCGCGCATGGCTCCAACGACGGCCAGAAGGGCATGGGGCTGATCATGCTGATTTTGATCGGCACGGTACCGATGGCTTACGCCCTCAACCGCACCCCGTCCCCGAGCCATGTCACCGAGTTCAAAGCCAGCTCGGAGGCAGCGGCCCAGATCATCGAGGGCAAGGCGGCCGGGTACAATGTCTACGGTAACCCGCGCCCGGCGGTCTC
>DATFXD010000220.1:0-9046 GCA_035258605.1 Hyphomicrobiaceae bacterium
GGCATGCGCGTTTCGATCACTTCGGTGGACTGCACCGTCACCAGGTCGCCCCAGTCGATGGTGGCGATGGCGCTCGGCCCATCGTCTTCGGCAAAGCCGCCGTTGCCGCCCGCCGACCACTCATAGTGCACCCACTCGCGCCCCGACCGCGCATCAAAGCCACCGATCAGGTTGTGAAAGGAGGTGCGGCAGAGGTCGCCGGCCACCTTGTCCGGCACCATCTGCGCCAACGCTCCCACCATGGTGGCGATCACGCGCTTGCGGATTTCGCCGTGCGAACCGGCGGGAGCCGGCCGCTCGACATTGACGATGGTGCCCGGTGGCGTGATCACCTCGATCGGGCGAAACGAGCCCTGATTGAGGGGCGCCTGTGGGTCGAATACCGACTTTACCGTGATCAGCACGCCGGCGGCCGACACCGCCGCCGTCGAGTTCACCGGAAACGGCACTTGCGGCGAGGCACCGCTGAAATCGGCGATCATGCGATCGCCTTCGATGGTCAGCGCCAGCGGCAACAGCAGCGGCTCGAAGCGACCGCCGATGTAGGTCTCAAGATAGTCTTCATAGTAGCTGGTGCCATCCGGCACCGCCGCAATCGAGGCGCGCATGCGCGCCTCGGCCCGATCGAGGTCGAGGCGAACGGCTTCTAGCAGCGTGTCGACACCGTAGCGGGCTGCGATTTCGTGAATGCGTTTTTCGGCCACCCGACAGGCGGCCAGGCTCGCCTGAAAATCACCCAGCCGTTCGTCCGGCACGCGCATGTTGGCAAGCAGCAGGTCGAGCGCGGCCTGATTTAATTTGCCGCCCTCGAAAATCTTGAGCGGCGGGATGCGAATGCCTTCCTGGTAAATGTCGGTGGCGGTGCCCGACATGCTGCCCGGTACCATGCCGCCGACGTCGGCCCAGTGGGCGCGCACGGCGGGAAAGAACATCAGGCGGCCGTCGCGAAACAGCGGATAGATGATGGTGACGTCGTTGAGGTGGGTACCACCGGCGTAGGGATCGTTGACCAGGATGACGTCGCCTTCGCCGAGCCCGCTGCCCAGCTTCTGCATGGCGGCGCGCACCGACCACGGCATCGGTACCACGTGCGAACCGATGTCTTCCGATTGGGCGATGATCTGGCTGTCGGGCGCAAATAGGCCACAGGAGAAATCCTTGGCATCGTAAATCGCCACCGAGCTGGCGGTGCGGCACACGGTGGCGCGCATTTCCCGCACGGTCGCGATCAGCGCCTGCGTTAGAACTTCGAGCGTGATCGGGTCCAGGTGCGATGCCATTCAGCTCAGCTCCGGCGCATGACGAGACAGCCAACGGCATCGAGGCAAAAGCTCCAATCGGCAGGCACCACGGTGGTGGAGCCCGCCTCCTCGACCAGCACCGGCCCGTTGCTGGTCTCGCCCGCTGGCAGACGATCCCGATCCAACACTTTAACCTGCTGCTGCTTGCCGCCGAAGATGACGGCGCGGCTGCCGCGCGCCGCCGCCGCAAGCGAGCGCCCGCTCGCCTCCAGTGTTGGCAGCTGCGGCTTGTCGGACAGCCCCCAGGCGGCGAGACGGTAGCTGACGATTTCGATGGCGCGCCCGGTCGCCGCCCCGTAACGCGCCGCATAGATGTCGCCGAACTTGCGTTCGATCTCGGCGATGCTGCCGAAATCGAGCGTCACCGGTACCGACAGCTCGAAGGATTGTCCGGCGTAACGCAGATCGAGGCTGGCGGCGAACCGTTGCCGATCGGCGGCGAAGCCATCGGCGGCGAGCTCGGCGGCGGCGGTCGCCACCAATGCTTCGAGCACGGCCTTGACCTCGTCCACGCCGGTGTTGCTGGCAGCCGACACGCGCGTGCGCACATAATCGCGACGCACATCCGCAATCAACAATCCAAGCGCCGAGAAATTGCCGGGCAACGGCGGCACCACCACCGTGCGCATGCCCAATTCCTCGGCCACCTCGGCGGCATGCAGCGGTCCGGCACCGCCGAAGGCAATGAGCGCATAATCGCGCGGGTCGATACCGCGCATCACCGACACTTCCTTGATGGCGCCGGCCAGGGCCACGGCGGCGAGGCGCAAGATGCCTTCCGCGGTGGCGATCGGCGGCAGCTGAAGCCGGTCGGCCAGGTGGCTCACGACCCGCCGTGCCGCCGCCCGATCGAGGGCGATCTCGCCGCCGAGCGGGCGCTCGATGCCGAGCCGGCCGAGCACCACATTGGCATCGGTGATGGTCGATGCATCGCCGCCGCGGCCGTAGGCGGCCGGGCCCGGCATGGCGCCGGCCGAGCGCGGGCCAACCGACAGGAAGCCGCCGCTGGCGAGCGTGGCGATGCTGCCGCCACCGATGCCGATCGAGTTGATGTCGATCTGCCGCATCTTGACGGGAAAGGCGCCGACTTTGCCCTCCGTCGTCATCTGATAGTGGCCGTCACGGATCAGGCACACGTCGCTGGACGTGCCGCCCATATCGCAGGTGATGAGGTTGGGGCGGCCGCCGCTGGCGCCGATATGTGCCGCCGCGATCACGCCCGCCGCCGGTCCGGACAGCATCGACAATACCGGCTTGGCGGCGACCCGATGTGCGGGCAGCGAGCCGCCGTTCGAGGTCATGATCGCCAATGGCGCCGACGAGCCGGCCGCGGCCAGCCGCCGGTCGAGGTCGCCCAGGTAGCGGCGCATGCGCGGGGCGACATAGGCATTGAGCGCGGTGGTCGAAAAGCGCTCATATTCGCGGAATTCCGGCAACACTTCGGCCGAACTTGTCACCGTCGCCGACGGCAGCCTGCCGGCGATCAGTGCCGCGGCGCGTTGCTCGTGGGTTGGGTTGGCATAGGCGTGCAGGAAGCAGATGGCCACCGCCTCGATGCCGTCGCCGGCCAAGCGCTCGGCCACCGCGCCCAGCTCGGCTTCGTCGAGGGCGATCAGCACCGAACCATCGGCACCGAGCCGCTCGCGGATCTCGATTGCTTGCGCGCGCGGCACCAATGGGCGCACGGGCCGCGCCTTGATGTTGTACAGCGCCAGGCGGTTGCCGCGGCCAACGACCAACACGTCGCGGTGGCCGGCGGTCAAGAGCACGGCCAGGCGGGCGCCGTTGCCTTCAAGTGCGGTGTTGGTGGCAACGGTGGTGCCGTGCACGATGCGGTGCAAGTCGGCGGCGGCGACGCCGAGCCGATCGAGGCCGCTCAGGATAGCTTCGGCCTGATTGTCCGCCGTTGAGGGTATTTTCAGCACCCGCAGCGTGCCGGCGGTCACGTCGAACAGTACCAGATCGGTGAAGGTCCCGCCGACGTCGACGCCAAGCCAAAGCATGTCGGTGCCGTCCTAGCGGCCGGTGAAGGCGGGACGGCGCTTTTCGAGAAAGGCGCGCTGCCCCTCGCGGTAGTCGGCGCTGGCCATCGCAGCCTCGATGATGGCGGCAATTTCGCTCTGCCGAGCCGCAACCGTGCCGCTGCTCAAGGCTTCGAGGATGAGCTTGGACCCCGCCAGCGACAAGGGCGCGTTGCCGACGATCTCCTGCAGCAAGGCGTGCGCGCCGGCAACGGCGCCATCGGGCGCAATCAGATCGAGCAGCCCCATGGCGAGGCATTGGTCGGCGTCGAAGGCGCGACCCGTGAACAGCACCCGCTTGGCATTGGCCAGTCCCACCTGGCGGTAGAGCAGGGCGCAGTCGAGATCGCCGTAGACCACGCCCAGCCGGGCGGCGGGGATGCCCATGCGCGTACTGATGTCGCCGACCCTGAAGTCGCAGGCCAAGGCCAGGGCACAGCCACCGCCCATGCCATAACCCGAGATGGCGGCAACGGTGGGCTTGGCGCAATCGCGCAGGGCGAGGGTGGTGGCCTCGTTTGCCGCTTCATAGATGCGTCCGGTTGCGACGTCGGCGCGCTCGGTGGCGAACTCGGAGATGTCGGCACCGGCGCAAAAGTGCCCACCGACGCCGGTCAGCACAATGGCCCGGACCTCAGGGTCGGCGCCGAGCTCGGTGAAAATTTGCGTCAGCCCTCGCCACATGGCGAGCGACACCGCGTTGCGTTTGGCGGGCCGATTGAGGCTGACGGTGGCGATGCCGCTCATGTCGCGGGAAACGATAATGTGTTGTTGAGTGACCACGACCGACCCTGTCAGAAAGCGCGTGCATGCGCCGCGAGAAGTGGGCACAATAACCAGAAATCCGGCATGGGAAAAAGTGAAAGCCGATGGCAAGCGCATTGGAGCGACTAAAGGTCGTCGATCTCTCCAGCCACTTGTCGGGGCCCTACTGCGCCATGCTGTTGGCCGACCACGGCGCCGACGTGATCAAGGTCGAGCGGCCCGATGGCGGCGACGACGCACGCAAAATGCCGCCGTTTGTCGGCGGTGAAAGCGCGCCATTCATGATCTGGAACCGGAACAAGCGCTCGGTGGTGATCGACTTGAAGACCGAGGCCGGCAAGGCCGAGCTCGGCCGGCTGATCGAAGGCGCCGACGTGTTGATCGAAAACTTCCGCCCGGGCACCTTGCAGCGGCTCGGGCTGGGCTGGCCGACCCTCAAGGTGCGCCATCCGCGGCTGATCTATGCCGCCATTTCCGGGTTCGGCCAGACCGGTCCCTACCGTGACCGCGGCGGCTTCGATCTCGTCACCCAGGGCATGTCGGGCCTGATGAGCGTGTGCGGCCCCAAGGACGGGCCGCCGCACCGGCTGCCGATCGCGATTTCGGATGTGGCCGCCGGCATGCACCTGGCGATTGGCATCCTGTGCGCGCTTGAGGCCCGGCACCACACCGGTCGCGGCCAGCTGGTCGAGACGTCGTTGCTCGAATCGGCGCTGTCGTTCGGGGTCTACGAAGCCGCGCACGTTGCCGCCACCGGCCAGACGCCGCCGCGGCTCGGTCAGGCGCACCGCGGCAGCTCGCCCTACCAGGTGTTCGCCACGGCGGACGGCTTCATCACGCTCGGCGCCGCGCAGGATAACTTCTGGCTGCGGCTGTGCGACCTCATCGGCGTGCCGGAATTGCAACGCGATCCGCGCTTTGCCAGCAATGCCGAACGGGTGCGCAACAACGATCAACTGGTCGCCTTGCTGGCGCCGCGCTTCAAGCTGCAGCCGTCAGAGCACTGGCTGGCGGCGCTGGCAGCAGTGGGGATTCCGTGCGGTCCGGTACTCAATTTCGACGCGGCGATGGCCGATCCGCAGGTTGTGGCGCGCGCCATGGCGGTTGAAACCGAGCATCCCGCCGCCGGCCGCCTCAAGACCTTGGGGATTCCCGTGAAACTGTCCGATACGCCCGGTGCCTTGCGCCGACCGGCGCCGCGGTTGGGCGAGCACACGCAAGACCTACTGGGCGACCGGGCGCCGGCGAGCGCCGCAAGCTAATGGCAGCAAGCGGGGCGCGGGCTAAGCTTGCCACGCCGCCAAGGAGGAGAGCATGCCGATGTCACGTCACCTGAGATTTGCGGGCCTTGCCGCTCTGGCGCTCATCGCCATCGCGTTGCCGGCGTTGGCCGACGAGCCGGGGATCACCGCCAACAGCATCAAGATTGGCAGCTTCGGGGCCCTGACCGGACCCGGCTATCTCTACGGCAAGCTGCCGATGAACGGCGTCGAGGTGGTGTTCGATGACGTCAATGCCGCCGGCGGCATTCACGGCCGCAAGCTGGAGCTGGTACGTGAGGACGATCGCTGCGACGCCGCTGCCGCCATCGCCGCCATTCAGAAGCTGGTGCATCAGGATCAGGTGTTTGCCCTGATCGGCGGCGGCTGCAGCAACGCCACCTTCGCCGCGCGCGAGGTCATCGAGACCGCCAAGATCCCGACCTTGATTTTCGCCTCGGTGCACGATGGCATCACCATACCGCCGGCCGCCAACATCTACTCGAGCGCCTTGACGTCGAGCATCGAGAGCGAGGCCCAGGTGCTGTTCGCCCAGCAGCAGGGCGCCAAGCGCATCGCCATGGTCTCGATGAAGGATGCCTGGGGTCGCGCCCGCTATGCGCCGCTGATGGAGATCCTCAAAGCCAAGGGCATCACCTTGGTCGCCGACGAGGAGCTCTCTCCCGACGCCAACGATGCCACCGCCCAGGTGCTGCGGCTCAAGGCGGCGAATGCCGATGCTGTCATCATGGTGCTCTACCCCAAACCGGCGGCGGTCTACATCCGTGACGCGCAGAAGCTGGGCTTCAAGCCGCTCAACATCGGGCAGAGTGGCATTGCCGATCCGGCGGCGTTCGAGGAGCAAGTCGGCATGCCCGGGGCAACCGCGACCTTCCGCACCATCTCACAGGTGAAATACACCCCCGAAGACCCAGCCATGGACAAGTGGCGCAAGCTGGTGGAGGCGAAATTCCCCGGCGATCGCCTCTCGGTCTACAATTTGTTCGGTATCGGCAGCGCCCAGGTCTTGGTCGAAGCTCTGAAGCGCGCCGGGCCTCAGCTGACGCGGGAAAAGCTGCAAGCGGCGTTCGCCAGTATCAAGGATTTCAAGACCGACGTGCACCCAGGACCGGTTACCTGCTCGGAGCTTGACCATCGCTGTCACAAGTCCCCGGCATGGCTGGCCAAGGATCCCGGCGGACCAATCCGCGTGCTCAGCGTGACCACGGTCGAGAATTAGGCCTTGCTGCTGTTGAGCTCGCTTTAAATAGCTGTGTTTAACGGTTGGCGGCCGACGGGTGGCCCGGGCGTCGAGACCGACGGGCGGCTCGTCAGCTGTAGCCATGGCATTGTGCCTGCCTGGTTGCGCCACGCTTCCGGATCCGCTCGCATGGCCACTTTGACGCTTCACGGGGAGTTGCCTGTTTCCCGAAGCTGGCCGTCTGCCGCATGCAGTCCGCCGGCTCGATGTTCACGGCCCCAGGACGGTTGGGCGGCAGGCGATCGGTTGCAATCTGGACCAAGCCAGGCGCTCAATCTGGCGCACGGCGGCCACCCATTCCGGCGGAAACGAGCAGGCTAGCGACCGACGCCGGTTGCTGGAGGAGGCTGGCAATAAATGCGGCGACCGCGGGGGGCCGGGCATGAGTGTTGCTGATCCCGGCTGCAGCGGCGCGTAACCTGGCCAACCAAAGTCTGATGGCGTGGGACTATGGCTCGTAAGAATCCGGCGACTTGTGTCCCTATTCTGCGTGACTTGACCAGGCCTAAATGGAGCAATCGCGCGATTGCGCCTTGGCGACGACGTTCCGGAATGGAATGGCGCCGTGGTGGATTGACGTCGCGCGACGGCTTTCTACTGAAGTGCGGTTCAATCGACGACCCTGCAATCAACGAGTACGTGGTGCGCAACTTTGGCCAGCAATCCCTGGCTGGCGGCTCTGCGGTCGTCGTGCCGACTGGAGCAAAGAGGGCGTTATGAAGACGACGGGCGAAGAGGCGAACTCCTGGCTTTTCAAGGTAGTGATTATCTTCATCGTGGCGGGCTTTCTGCTGAGCCTGATACCACTGGCAAAGGCGCAGGAGACGCAGAAGGGCAAGGACCAGCCCATAGTCCGCGTGAAGAGTTCGACTTGAGTGGGTGCAGCGTGTGGTATCGCTGGAGTGGTGGTCATTGACCCGCTCCCATTGGCGCGACCTTGCCAATAGTCACGTTTGCCAATGGCTTCCTCACGTGTGATCAGGCCAGACCCCGGTTGTGGTCCGGGTCGGTGCTGTTGCGGGTGACAAGCGCGCGTACGGACCAAGTGATCTTTCCAGCCTTGCCGGCATGGAGCGGTCGGCGGCCGCGCTAGGCAAGCGCCAGGTTACCCCTCAAGTGCGGTATCGATAGGTTTCGAGCCCGGTGCGGCGTGGCAATTGTGCGAGTCCGGTAAATTCAATCTCTCCTGCAGGTTTCGCCGATTTCACCGCGGGGTCGTTAGCCCGCCGCGGTGGCAGCGTCATATTAACTACGGTCGGGTACGGTGGGGGGGACTAACTGGGGGGAGAAATCTCGGACCAAGGACCCTACGCTAGAGGCTCAGCCACAATCAATGTGGCGGCCTAGCGTGGTGCGGCTGGAAAAATATGAGCAAGGTCGACTGGAATATCGCAATTGAGGCCGCTGCCGTCGTCGTCGAGGACAACGCAAGCCACATGTGGGGCGCCCAGGATGCCGTGGTCGCGGCCGCGCACATTGCGGAGCAGATCCGCAAGCTGAAGGTCGAGGAGATTGACCAACAGGTAAACCCGCCGATCCTCGGCGCTGCAGGCGACGAAGCGCTTTACTTGCCGGCGAATGCGGCGCCCTGGGACGACGCTCGCAATGTGGAAGCTCTGCGGGCGCCTTAGCTGGACACGATGCTCGGTTTGGCTGACCGGGCCATATTGCCTCCAGCGCGATCATGTTGACGGCAAGGGAGCGCTGGTGATCGGATCCCTCCTTCAACGCCACTAGGTTCCTGCCAAGGCGTCCGGCAAGTGACCGAGCGGCACGTGCTTGCACGTGCGACGATCCCCGCGCGCCATCGCGTCGCCTCCAGCGAGGACGCATCATTGCCCAAGCAAACCGGTGTCTGCGGCATCGACGCGCGCGCTGAGGGGGGATGCACGTTCTGCCGTGTCGGCGCTCGCAGGCACGCACCTGAATTCGACGGCAATGGGATGTCTCCGGCCGCAAGTGGGACGTTCGCTTTTACTGGCACATCAATCACTGTTCGCCGCAGGCCTGCATACACCGGCGTCTATTGGTGCCAAGCGGATGCTTGTCGTTCACGCCAAGCAGGCGTGATCGCCTAAAGACCGGATACAAAGGCGCAACGACCTGCCGACCTGATCCTCGAGTGGTTGGCAACGCCTGATGACTTGCGCAATCTGCTGCACGATACGGAGAATGAGGCGGCGCAGCATCGGGCGCACGATAGATACACGGCACTTGCCTTCCTCACCTGCACTTCGGGTTGTTCCCTCGGTAACAGCGGCCTGAACCAGACCATGGAACAACCTGCCTACGCCCACAGCGCAGCGAGTGGGGCAAGATCGAGGAGACAGCCATGAAGGCCATCGTGTCCGTTTATCTAAGCTTCCTTGTTACGCTTGCGGTCCTCGTCGGCGCCGCAGCGCTCAACGCTGAGCCCGACCGCAGCCACTACGCGCAGAA
>DATFXD010000221.1:0-29642 GCA_035258605.1 Hyphomicrobiaceae bacterium
CACCGGTTTGCGCGCGGCCGGGTTGACGCGAGGTGCAAATGGGTCGTTGCGCTGGCCATAGATTTCGCGCCATGCTCAAGCCACATGA
The DNA here is from genome assembly GCA_035258605.1 of Hyphomicrobiaceae bacterium. Taxonomy (GTDB): domain Bacteria; phylum Pseudomonadota; class Alphaproteobacteria; order Rhizobiales; family Hyphomicrobiaceae; genus AWTP1-13. Next base: position 89 of record DATFXD010000221.1, read on the forward strand.
GAAAAACGAGATTAGCCCCTTGCGGTAAGTTCGTGCTACCGAACGCTGAACTCACGATCGCTCGACGCACCTAATTGTTTTTCGGAGATTGCCGTTGCTCGCTGGCCGTTGGAACGTTCTCGTTCTCCTGTTCGCCGTGCGCGCGACCATGGGGTTTCAATACCAGAGCGTGGCCTCGGTTGCACCGCTGATTGCGCGTGATATGGGCGTAACATTGGCCGATATCGGCCTGCTGTTCGGCCTCTACCTGGCACCGGGCATGGCGCTGGCCTATCCCGGCGGCAGCATCGGCCGCCGCTTCGGCGACCGGCCGGTGGTGCTCGCGGGCCTGGCGTTGATGGTGTTGGGCGGCGCCATCATGGCGTTTGTGCCGTCGTGGGCCGGTCAGGTCGTCGGGCGGCTGGTGGCTGGCGTCGGCGCCGTGCTGATCAACGTCTTGATGTCGAAGATGGTGACCGACTGGTTCGCCGGTCGCGAGATCGCCACCGCCATGGCCGCGTTCGTCAATTCCTGGCCGGTCGGCATCGCCGCCGCGCTGATGGTGTTGCCCCCGATTGCCGAGATGCAGGGGCTCAAGGCCGCCTACCTGTTTTCCGCCCTGCTCGTGTTATTGGGCCTCGTGCTGCTGGCGCAGCGCTATACGCCGCCGTCGCGCTCGGGCCAGTTCGAGGTGTTGGCGACGGTGATGCCCGAGCGGGCGGCACTGAAAGCTGTGATCGTCGCCGGCAGCATCTATGGCCTTTACAATGGTGGCCTGGCGATGGTGTTTGCCTTTGGCCCCACCTTGCTGGTGGAGCGCGGCTGGCCGATCACCAGCGCCGGGTCGACCGTCAGCTTGCTGCTCTGGTTTGCCATCGTCTCGGTGCCGCTCGGCGGCGTGCTTGCCGATCGCCTGAAATTCCACTGCATGTTCGTCATCGCCGGCTGCCTTGCCTCGGGCATCCTGGTGATTTTGGCGAGCCGGCAGCCCCACCAGGTCTTTCTCTATGCCGTGCTTGGTCTGGTGGCCGGTTTCCCAGCCGGGCCGATCATGAGCCTGCCCTCACGCGTGCTCGGGCCGTCGTCCCGAGCCATCGGTATGGGGGCGTTCTTCAGCGTGTTTTATGCCGCCATGCTCGTCGGTCCAGCGGTCGGCGGCTGGCTCGCGGCCCGAAATGGCAGCGCCGCCGCGGCGCTTGATTTTGGCGCGCTGATGCTGTTTGCCTGCGTTCCTGGCGTGTGGTTGTACCGGCGTTTGACGGTGCCGCGGCAGCACGCACTCGCCGCCTGACGGCCTGAGGCTAAGGTCGAGCTGCCCTAATTTCAGCTAAGATGCCCGTAAGTTATGGGCGTCAGTGGGGTTAAAGCGCGCTGGGCGCGCGCTGGGGACTTGGGGATCACGAGGGACAGCACAATGCGGGTTGAGCGTTGCCTTTTGCCGGCTGCGGCCGGGCTTTTGCTGCTGGGCGCCTATGGCGCCCCCGTCGAGGCTGCTAGCGCGCAGGCGGCCTCGCCCGTCAGCCTGCAACGCGATGGGACCATCGCCGTGGCCGGGCGCACGCTTAAATGCGGGTCCGTGCGCAATGTGCTGGATCCCAGGTTGCCCAACCTCGGCATCGCCTCGCCCGGGGTCCTGGTGATGAACCCACGGCTGCTCACCAGGCAGCCCGAGACGGTGCGATTGTTCGTGTTTCATCACGAATGCGGCCATCACCACGTCGGCGGCAATGAGCTCAAGGCCGATTGCTGGGCGGTCGGCGAGGGCGTGCGCCAGGGCTGGCTCGACCGCAAGGGCCTGACCCAGGTGTGTCGATCGTTTGGCGATGCGCCGACGACGGCGACGCACCCCTCCGGCCGCGACCGCTGCAGCAATCTTGACCGCTGCTTTGCCGCGGCAACGCAACGCCAGCAGACCGCCGCTGCCAGCGCAGCCGCGAAGTCCCCGAAGCTGACGGCCGGCCCGACGCTGGTCCGACCGGGGGTAGTCCCGGACGCGGAGGGCCCGGCATTTCGGGCCAAAGCCGCGCCCTAGCCGGCGGCGGATGCCGGCCGCTGCGTTGCGCCGGGCCACACCGCCGGCGCGACGCGGGCGTATTGCGGCGGATAGTCTAATGGCGCCCCGAGCCGCTCGGCCGCATGCCACACCCAGCGCGGATCGTCGAGGAAGGCCCGCGCCAGCGCCACCATATCGGCCTTGCCGGTGCTGATGATGGCTTGCGCCGCAAGCGGGTCGACGATCATGCCCACCGCCCGCGTCACCAGTCCGCTGGCGGCGCGCACCTTTTCGGCCAGCGGCACCTGGAATTGCGGGGCAAACGGGATCCGACTGGAAATGACGTTGCCGCTTGAGACGCAGACGTAGTCGTATCCGTGCTGCTTCAGTCGTTGGGCAAAAACCACCGCCTCGTCGATGTCAAAGCCGCCAGCGGCCCAGTCGCTGCCGCTGATGCGCGCCCCGAGCGCGATGCTGCGCGGCACCACGGCGCGAATCGCGGCCGCCGCCTCTAGGGGAAAGCGCATCCGGTTCTCGAGCGTGCCGCCATAGGTGTCGGTGCGCCGATTTGCGAGCGGTGACAGGAATTGGTGCAGCAAATAGCCGTGTGCGGCATGCAACTCGACGGCATCGAAGCCGATGCGAACCGATCGTTCCGCCGCCTGCAGATAGGCCGCCAAGGTGTGTTCGAGACCGGCGGCGTCAAGCGCGTGCGGGGTGTGCCAGCCCTCGCCGAAGGGCAGCGCCGATGGGGCCACGGTGCGCCAGGGGTGCTCGCCGTCGTGCAACGGGCGCGCACCTGCGAACGGCGGCTGCACCGAGGCCTTGCGGCCAGCGTGGGCGAGCTGGACGGCAAAGCAGGTGCCGGGGGCGGCGATCGTTCTTGCCGCCTTGATCACCCGCGCCAGCTTAGCTTCGTTGTCGTCGCGATAGAGGCCGAGGCAGTTGTGGGTGATACGGCCGATGCGCTCGACGGCGGTGGCCTCGACCACCACCATGCCGGCGCGGGCGATGGCAAACTGCATCAAATGCTGGAGGTGCCAATCGGTGGCGCTGCCGTCCTCGGCGGAATACTGGCACATCGGCGAGACGGCGATGCGGTTGGGCAAAGTCAGTGGTCCCACCTTGAGCGGGTCGAAGAGATTGGGCACGGGGGCTGGATCCTGTTTCTGGAGACAACATGTGGGACGCGGGTGCGGCGGGGAGCTTCAGCGTCGCACCGGCCTTCGGCAAGGCTAAAATTTGCGGCACGGGTCGCCGCCGTTCAAAGCCCGCTGAACCAGTTGTAGCCCTGATCCTCCCAGTAGCCGCCGGTGTAGTTGTTGAGCACCGTCAGTGCGATCACGTGCTTGGGGTTCTTGAAGCCGAGCTTGGTCGGGATGCGAATGCGCAGCGGAAATCCGAACTTGGTGGGCAGGGTCTGGCCGTCGAATTTCAAGGTCATCTGCGTTTGCGGATGCAAGGCCGTCGGCATGTCGATGGAGCTGGAATAGCCCTCGGCGCACACGAAATGCACGTACTTGCTGGTGAGGTCGGCACCGATGCGTTCCAGGAAGGCACGCAGCGGCACCCCGGTCCACTTGCCGATCGCGCTCCAGCCCTCTACGCACACCAGGCGGGTGATCTGCGTTTCTTGCGGCAAGGCCGAGAGCTGGTCGAGGGTCCAGGCGGCCTTGTTGGCGACGCGGCCGTCGACGATCAAGCGGTAGCGGTCCTCATCGACATCGGGGGCCTCCGACTCCTCATAATAGGCATTGAAGCGAAACGGCCGCGTCACGGCGCTATCGGGGTAGGTCGGCGCCAGTTGGTTGGGGTTGAACAATCGGGCCTGCACCCAGTCGTTGAATTCGGAGATTTTGCGCAAGACCTTCTCCGCCGACCTGCCGTCGGTGACGTCGCAGCCGGTGAGCAGTGCCAGCGCCCCCAGGCTGACGGTGTTGCGCAAAAAAAGGCGGCGGGCCGGGTCGGGCAGCCGGTTGGCGGCGTCCTTGAGGAGGAGATCGCTGTCGACGGCGGCGCGGCGATGGCGTTGACGCATGTTGTCCTCCTTTAGCGACCCAAGATGATGGCGCGCAGGCTGCGCGGCACCAGGAGCGCCATCACGACATGAATGGCGAGGAACAGCACGATTGTGGTCATGGCGAAGAAATGCACGAGCCGCGCGCCCTCATAGCCCCCCAGCAGGGCCGCAAGCGCGTGGAACTGCACCGGCTTCCAGATCGCCAGCCCCGAGACCACGATGATCATGCCGGTGATCAGCACCCCGAGGTAGAGCAGTTTCTGCGGGGCGTTGTAATGGGAAAGGTCGGCGTGGCTAAGCCGTCCGCTGATGGCGGCGTAGACGTCGGCAACCACCTCAGCCGGGCGGATGGGCAGCAATTTGCGCCGGAAGCGGGCGGTGGCGAGGCCCAGCGCCAGATAGACGAGGCCGTTGGCGACGAACAGCCACATGGCCGCGAAATGCCAAAGCAGTCCGCCCGCCAACCAGCCGCCGAGCGTGAGGCTTGGCGGAAAGGCAAAGCCAAACAGCGGGGAGGCATTGTAGATCTGCCAGCCGGACCCGATCATAACGATGACGGCGACCGCATTGATGGCGTGTGTGATGCGGACATAAAGCGGTTGGATCGGAGGGGGCACGGCGGGGGTTTGCGTCGCGGTCATGCCAAGGCGCTCTCATTGCTCCGTCAAAATCGGATCGCAGGCAACAACGTGGGCCGCATCAACGTTTCGTGCAATGGGACTAAATTGCGCCGTGCTAGCGTTCACCTGTGGCGGGACGGGAACCAAGATGGAGACAAACAATGCCTCAAGGCTTTTTGCGCGTACTCACCGCCAGCATGCTCGCGCTGACCGGGGTCGTGTCCGTGGCGGCGCAAGATGCCCCGGTTCGCATCCGCGGCACGATCGAAAAGGTCGACGGGGAAATCTACACCGTCAAGGCGCGCGACGGCCAAGAATTGAAGCTGAAGCTTGCGGCTAATGCGCCAGTGGTGGCCCTGGTGCAGGCATCGGCGAACGACATCAAACAGGGGTCTTATATTGGTATTTCCGGCATGCCGCAGTCCGACGGCAGCCAGAAGGCGCTCGAGGTGCACATTTTTCCCGAATCCATGCGCGGCGTTGGCGACGGCCATCGCGGCTGGGATCTGATGCCCTCGAGCACCATGACCAATGGCAATGTTGCGGAGGCGCAGGTTTCGAGCGACGGCCACACGGTGATGCTTAAGTACAAGGATGGCGAGAAGACGTTTGCGATCCCGGCGGGGACCCCGATCGTCCTCTACGTCCCCGGCGACCGCAATGACCTCAAACCCGGCGCCAAGATCTTTGTGTCCGCCGCCAACAAGCAGCCGGACGGCACCTTGCAGGCGCCGCGCGTCAATGTCGGGCGGGGTGTGACGCCGCCGATGTAGGCTCTGGCAAACGAGGCCAAGCGCGGCGGCTTGCCGCCGCGCCGCGCCGGCGGTGAGGGCTCGATCAGGAAAAGCGATCAGGGAGGCTCCATGCGACCGATGCGGACCCTGCCTCGTACCATGGCGTTCGCCAGCCTGGTGATGCTGCTGTTGGCCGGGCAGGCGACGCCGCCGCAACCGGCGCCCACCATCGAGCGGCTGGTTGGCGAGGGCTGGGAGGTCGCCGGCTACATTGCCGCCTGGGAGAACCGCTCGCTGATCCTGTTCAAGAACAAGAACCAGAATTATTTGGTGCAGTGCTCGGTGCTGATCGATGTCATGCGCAACCCGCGCCAGGTGGTTGCCTGCTACGAATTGCATTGAGCCCGGTGCCGGCCCCAGCCCTGGCGTTGACGCCCGGCAAGGGTTTTTGCGAGCCGCTGCCCCGAGTAATTCGGGGCGCGGTGGCGGCGCCGGCTCGTGCACGCCGGCCCAGGTCGCCCGTCTCCTTTAAGATCAACTAATCAACCCTGCTGCGAGCGCAATGTGCTGTGCTGGCGTCCCAGCACCAGGCTGAGCGCGAGCCAATAGAGCGCCAGCGGCAGGGTCAACAACGCGATGCTGCCAAGACCGAGGCCCAGGGTCTTGGCCAGGCTATTGAAGATCCAGCCCGAGGCCGCATCGCCGCCGCGAAACACCACGGTGTCGTTGAAGTTCTGCGCCTTATACTTTTCCTCCGGCGCGAGCACGGTATAGAGCACCTTCACGGCTGGGTTGGTGACGGCGAAGGCCAGCGCGCGTTCGGTCGCCAGGACACTGACGATCACCACCAATGTCGGCGCCAGCGCCAGGCTCACAAGACCGAGCACGGCAAAGCTCGGAAGCGCGGCGATGGCGGTGGCGATGCCAAGGCGCCCAATGACCTGCGCGGTCAAGAACACTTGCGCCAGAATGGTGGCAAAGCTCACCGCCAGATCGAGACGGGCGAACAGCTGCACCCGCAGCGTACGGTCGGTGAGCGTCTCGCCGACAATGCGGGCCTGCTCCAGGTAGAACAGGGTCGACACCAGATTGGCGATCAAAATCCACAGCGCAATGCGGAACAGATGCGGCGAGCGCCAGACCGCGATCGCTCCTGCCAACAGGCCCTTGCCAAGCGGACGCTCCTCGCCTTGACGCTGACCGACGTCGGCGAACAGGCGGCGCAGTACAACCGCGGCTTTGATCGCCGCCGCCAGCAGCAGCGCCGATAGCAGCAGCAGATTGCTGGCACCTATGCTACCCACCAGGCTCTGGGTGAGGATCGGTCCTGCCAGCGCGCCGGCGCTGCCGCCGGCGGCAATGAAGCCGTAAAGGCGCGCCGCTTGCTCAGTGCGGTAGAGGTCGGACATCAGGCTCCAGAACAGCGACACCACGAACAGATTGAAGACGCTGACCCAGACAAAGAAGGTACCGGCAACCACGGCAGCATGCGTGCCGCTCGCAAACAGCAGCCAGAAGCCGATCAAGTTGGCGATGAAGAAGCCGTAGACGATCGGTACGATGCGGCGGCGTGCAAACGAGGATACCACCCAGCCGAACAGCGGTACCGCCGCCAGCATCACCAAAAACACCGCCGAGAACAGCCATTGCAGGTGTTCCGCTCCCAAGGTCACGCCCATTTCATCGCGCAGTGGGCGGATGACGTAGTAGGCACAAAGCACAGAGAAGAAAAAGAGGAACGCGCACAGCAGGCCGGCGATCTCGTCGCGTCGGACGTCAACCACGCGCGCGAGTGCGCGCGCGATCAGCGAACCGGCGGGCTGCGGCGACGCGGTCAAGGTTGCACCCCTCGCGGTTGCGGTTGCGTGGCCCCCACCGCTTCAGCCCAACGGCATCAACCCGGGTCGCGGCTCGGGCGCGGCCATGCTGGCGGCCGTGAGCGCTACGCCCATCTCGGCGAGCACGGCGCGATGCCGCCCGATTGGCGTCATCATCACCCGTTCCGCCAGCCGCGTGAGCTTGTCGAGCTCGGGGGTCGCAACGCTGCGCTCGACCCAAGCCAGGGTCTTTGGCCAGCGCCGGCGGTCGAGCTCGACCCGTGCCCATTTGAGGTTGGCGAACACGACCGCCACGGCAATGTCGGCGCGCGACAGGCTTCCCACCAAAAAACCGTCGGCCGGGGCAATGCGTTCAAGATAGGCCAACACCTCGGGCACGTCCTCGGCCACGGTGTTGGCGATCTTGGCCTTGTCACGTTCCTTGCCGAACACGAACGGCAAGATCACCGCCTGGTAGAACACGCCCCAGATCAACACCTCCGCCAGGCGGGTATCGGCGTATTCCTCGACCCAGCGCACCTCAGCGCGGGCGGCGGCGGCGGGCGGCAGCAGCGCCGGGTGCGGATAGCGGTCCTCGAGGTACTCGCAAATCACCGTGCTGTCGCACAGCTGCACCTGATCGTCGAGGAACACCGGAATGCGCCGCAGCGGCGACAGTTGACCGAAGCTGTCGTCGCCGAAGAACGGCACGATCGGATCGAGCCGGTAGCCGATACCCTTGATCTCGCATATGGCCAGGACCTTGCGTACGAACGGCGACACGGGCCCGCCGATGATGGTGGCAGGACTGGCGTCTGTTGACATCGGCGTGCTCCTTAAGCGCACTGATAGCATAGGGCCAAGCCACGGGATATTGAGCGCCGGTCATAGGGTATCGGCATATAGCCCTTGACTCGCGAGCATGGCAGCGTAGGTTGCGCGCCGTTTGCGTATCGCCAGGGTCACAACCTCAAAGGTCGTGGGGCAGCCATGGGCTTCATCGCCGATAGCCTAAATCGCATCCAGCCATCCCAAACCATCGGCATGGCGACCAAAGCCCGCGAGCTGCAGGCCAAGGGCCGCGACGTCATTTCGCTGTCCGCCGGTGAGCCCGACTTCGACACCCCGGAAAACATCAAACAGGCTGCGATCAAGGCGCTGCGCGAGGGCAAGACCAAGTACACCGACGTTGATGGTATCCCGGAGCTCAAGGCCGCCATCGTCGGCAAGTTCAAGCGAGAGAACGGCCTCGACTACCGCCCAGCCCAGGTCTCGGTGGGAACCGGCGGCAAGCAGGTGCTCTACAATGCGCTGACCGCAACCCTCAATCCGGGCGATGAGGTGGTGATCCCGGCGCCCTGCTGGGTGTCCTATGCCGACATCGTATTGTTGGCCGGCGGCAAGCCGGTGTTCGTGCCGTGCACGCTCGAGGACGGCTACAAGCTGCGGCCCGAAGCGTTCGAGCGCGCCATCACGCCGCTGACCAAGTGGTTCATCTTCAACGCGCCGTGCAATCCCACCGGCGCCGCCTACAGCAAGGCCGAGCTCAAGGCGCTGACCGACGTGCTCATGCAGCCCCGGGCCGCACAGGTGTGGGTGCTGACCGATGATATGTACGAGCATCTGATCTATGACGGGGCCAAGTTCTTTACCCCGGCGCAGGTCGAACCCGGCCTCTACCCTCGCACCCTCACCCTCAATGGTCTGTCCAAGACCTACTGCATGACCGGCTGGCGTCTCGGCTACGGCGCCGGTCCTGAGCCGCTGATCAAGGCCATGTGCAAGCTGCAGTCGCAATCGACCTCCAATCCCTCTTCCATCACGCAGTGGGCAGCGGTCGAGGCGCTCAACGGCCCGCAGGACTTCATCGCCCGCAACAATGAGGCCTTCAGGGAACGGCGTGACCTCGTCGTTTCCATGCTGAACCAGGCCAAGGGCCTCAAGTGCACCAAGCCCGAGGGCGCCTTTTACGTGTATCCCTCGTGCGCGGGCTTGATCGGCAAAACCTCGGCCAAAGGCACCAAGCTTGCCAGCGACGAGGATGTCGTGCTGGCGTTGCTGGAGGAGGAGGACGTTGCCTGCGTGCAGGGCGCCGCTTTTGCCATGAGCCCATTCTTCCGCATCTCCTACGCCACCTCGATCGAGGTGCTGGAGGAAGCCTGCAAGCGCATCCAACGCTTCTGCGGCAACGTCCACTAGCACTTCGCTCGCGCGGCGCGCCCGCCGGCCAACGCTGAGCCGGACCGCGCTGCGGCTGGGCGCCGAGGCCCACAGGCGGCGCCGACACCGCGGCTCAAGTTACTGCTGCCAGGGAACGCCACCGGCATAGGTCAGATAGCTGACGCCGGCGAGCCAGCCGGCATCGATCGGCAGCAGGATACCGGTGATGGCGGCGGCCTCGGCCGAGCACAGGAAGGCGATGGCGTTGGCAATATCCTGCGGCTCCGGCAGCCGCCGCAGGGCGTGCACGGCCATGATCTTGTTGAGGTCGCGGGCGCCGGATTGGACCTTGGCACGCAGCGGCGGCGTCATCACGTAGGTCGGTGCGACGCTGTTGACCCGAATGCCGTGCCGGCCGAGCTCGACGGCGAGCAGCTGCGTCAGCCGCTCGATCGCCGCCTTACCCATATTGTAGGCCGGAATCGGCAGCGGCATGCGGCTGTTGATCGAACCCAGGGTGACGATGGCACCCTGCTGCCTTGCGATCATGCCGCGGGCGAAGGCGCGGCAGGCATGGACGGTACCGTGGTAATTGACCTGCCACATGCGATCGTGCGCGGCCATGTCCATGTCCATGATGCCTTCGCAATTGGGAATGAGGCCGGCCGAGGTGACGAGCACGTGAACCGGTCCGAGTTCGGCCTCCACGCTTGCCGCCAGCGCGTCAAGGCGATCGGCGTTGCTGACGTCGCAGGCATAACAAGCTGCCCGCCCGCCCAAGGACGCTGCCACCGCTCGACCCGCGGCTTCGTTCTGATCGAGGATGGCCACGGCATAGCCAGCCGCTGCCAACCGTCGCGCCGTTGCTTCGCCAATGCCGCTGGCGCCGCCGGTGATCGCCGCCACCTTGTCTGTCGTCATCGCCTTCATCCTCTCGTGCACAAGCTGACTTCGCCAGCTGTGCATCCTAGACGCTTGTGCGCAAGGGTCGGCTGGTCGGCGGCGCCGATTGCGGCTGCCGCTCCGGGCCGGCGGCGCTGGAAGCGGCCGGCGGCCATGCCGGCGCCGCGCTAGCCTGGCGTCAAGACGCCGACCACGGCTGCCGTCATCAAGGTGGCGAGCGTGCCCGACACCACGGTGCGGGGGCCGAGACTGACGATTTCGCTGCGCCGCGCCGGTACCATGGCCACCATGCCGCCGAGCAGGATGCCGAGGCTACCCAAGTTGGCGAAGCCGCACAGCGCGTAGGTGAGGACCAGGCGCGAGCGCGGCGATAGGGCTGCCGGCGCCGCGGCGGCGAGCTCGAGATAGGCAACGAGCTCGTTGAGAACCGTCTTGACGCCGAGCAGGCTGCCGGCGGCGGCACTTTCTGCCCACGGAATGCCGATCAGCCAGGCGAGTGGCGCGAACAGGACGCCCAGCATCTGTTCGATGGTCGCGGTGAGCCCGAACGGGCGGCCGACAAAGCCGACCAGCTGATTGCTGAGCGCCACCAGCGCTACCACCACGATCAGCATGGCGGTGATGTTGACCACCAGCTCGATGCCCTCGCGCGTGCCTTGCTGGATGGCATCCATACTGGATTGCGGCGGGTCGTCGATCACGATGTCGGCGGCCGGCATGCCCACCGCCTCGTCGGCGGCATGTGGCACCATCAGCTCGGCCAGCATCAGCGCCGCCGGGACGCTGATCACCGAGGCCACCATCAGATGCCCGGCGGCGCCGGGCAACACCGGCTCGAGGATCGAGGCGTATAGGGCAAGCACCGTGCCGGCGACGCCCGCCATGCCCACCGTCATGGTGGCGAACAGTCCGCCACGGCTCATCTGTGCCAAATAGGGTCGCACCAGCAGCGGTGCCTCAACCATGCCAACAAAGATGTTGGCGGCGGCCGAGATGCCGACGGCCGCACTGACCCCGAGCGCCCGCTGCAGGCCGCGGCCGATCGAGCGCACCACCCATTGCAGCACGCCCCAGTGATAGAAGAGCCGCGACAGCGCGCTGATGACGAGCACCAGCGGCAGTGCCTGGAAGGCAAGGATGAAACTGTTCTGCGGCTGACTGACGTCAAAGGGAGCGGCGCCGCCGGCAAGGTAGCCGAACACCAAACGGACGCCGGCGTTGGTGGCCGTTTGCAGCGCCGCGATCAGACCCGCAGCCCAGTCGAAGGCGGCACGGGATGCCGGCACGTTGAGCATCAGCGCGGCAATGGCGAGTTGCAGCCCGGCGCCGGCGGTGACGATCCGTGCCAGCCGGCGCGGCGTCAGGGCGGCGCGCTTTTCCGAAAGCGCCCAGGCCATCAAGGGCAACGCCACCAAGCCGATGGCGCTTTGTGCCTGCAACAGCATTTGATGTTCCTCTTGCAATCCCGCGCGCGGCGGCGAGCAGGGCCGAGACTGCCTCATGGCGCCGGTTAGGGCCAGCCACACTCCCCAGCGAGATCGTTTTTCTTGCCGCCGAGCAGCGCTGCCGGCTGCTCCGCCGGCGCCTTAGGTTTGTGGCGGGCGACACCGCCGGGTGGGCGCATGCCCGTGCCCGGCACGGGCGAAAGCCATGGGCTGGGCTCGCCGGCTTAGGGCTTTTTTTTCGGCGCCGACTTGCCGGTCAGCGGCGGCAAACTCTTGACGTAGGCGGCGATGGCGTCGCGATCCGCGGCCGACAGCTTGCCGGTATTGACGACAACGTCGGCCATGCTCGAGCCGACCGAATCGTAGTCCGGCGTGGTGCCGGTCTCGAGCAGATAGGCGATATCCTGCTGCGACCAGCTGGCGATGCCGTTGCTGCCGGGGGTGATATTGGGAATCCAGCCCTTGCCTTCGGGATCGGGACCGCCGGCGAAGCGCTCGGAGGCAACGATGGCACCCAGCAGGTTGCGGCCGCTGTGGCACTCGGCGCAATGCGCGGGTCCCTGCACCAGATAGGCGCCGCGATTGAGCGTGGCGCTGAGCGCCGGGTCGGGCATGAACATTTGGCCGTCGAGGTAGAGCAGTTTCCACAGTCCGAGCCCGCGCCGAATGTTGAAGGGAAACGGCAATTCGTGCGGCTTGCTCGGCGTCGGGTCGGGCGGCAGGGTGCGCAAGAAGGCAAACAGATCACGCACGTCGTCGAGCGTCATGCGCTGGTAGGACGTATAAGGAAAAGCCGGATAAAGGTGCTCGCCATTGCGACCGACGCCGCGCAGCATGGCATTGACGAAATCCGGTTCCGACCAGGCGCCGATGCCGTGCGTTGTGTCGGGTGACAGGTTGGGGGCATGGAACCGGCCGAATTGCGTGTTGAGCGCCAGCCCGCCCCCGAGCCTGTGGCCGTCCTCCTGCTTGGGTATGGCATGGCATGAGGCGCAGCCGCCGGCGTTGAACATGGTCTGGCCGTTGGCAAGATCGGGCGTGCGCGGTGGCAAATCAGCGGTCACCGCCAGCTTCGGCTCAGTGAGGAGGGTGAACAGGACGGCCACCAGCACCGCCAGCCCCGCCAGCCCCGCCAGCAACCGTCCAATCCGCATAGCGCCTCATCCGCCGGCCGGCGCGGCCCACGACGCCGCAGCCGGGTAGCTGTTAAGTGCAAAAGCGCGCGAGGCCTGGCTCGCGCGCTTGCTAATAAACCCTGCGATCGGCAGCTCCGTTGCCGACCGCGAACGCACCACGCCCGGCGGCCTACTTCTGCGGCGGTGGCTTGCGGTAGGCCTTGTGGCAGCCGCCGCAATTGCTGGTCACCTTTTGCCACTCGGTCTTGAAGCTGGCCTCATCCTTCACCGCCGCCTCGGCGGCCTTGGCATCGGCGGCAATCTTGTCGAACTTCGCCATCAGGTCGGCCTTATTGGCAAATGCCTCCGGCAAGGCCGCCGTGTCACCCGTCTTGGAGTCGTCGGGGAACAAATTCTTGGCCTCGACCGCCTTGGCCGCAATCGTCTTCAGCGATTCCTGGGCTTTGGCCAGATCGAAGGGCGCTTCACCCTTGGCCATGGCGCCGCCGCTCTTGGCCGCACCTCCGAACGCCTTCATGGCCTGCTTGCGCTGATCGATGACCGCCGCATTCTGGGCAAGCACAACGGTTGCACCGATGGCAAGTGCCGCAGCAGCAGCTAGGACGCGTAGCATGTAGTTCCTCCCGAAGATTTCTCGGCGACCGCCAAGCGCAACTCTTGCAGGAGTGTCCGCGGCCCGCCCGTTGCGCGCGAACGTTTAATTTCGCGCCGCCGCCAATGTTAACCATGCGCGAGGCGGTTTCAACGCCCCAGGCCGCACATTATTTTGATTCCTGCGCCGGAATAAATTGCTGCTCGCCAGCGTCTGCTGGCATAAGTCCTACTGGGGTGCCGGCCAGTAGGAAAGGAAGGGTGCGTGACCTCTCGCCGGGAAGCCGTCGCGGCAGAAATCCCACGCCTGCGGCGTTACGCGCGCGCCCTCCTCGGCGACAGCAGTGAGGCCGACGATCTGATCCAGGACACGTTGGAGAGAGCCTTGGCGCGCCTCGACCAATGGCGAGAGGGCGACAATCCGCGCAAGTGGTTGTTTTCCATACTGCATAATCTCTACGTCGATGCTCTACGCCGCACCTCGCGCCGGCCGCCGCACGTCGGTCTCGACAATCTTGGGGTGGAGCACTCGGCCCCGGCGGCGGATGGGGTCAGCGACCTTGATCGGGCGCTCACGCTGTTGAGCGACGAACAGCGCGAAGTGGTGTTGCTGGTCGGGCTTGAAGGCCTAAGTTATGCGGAAACGGCGGAGGTGTTGGCGATTCCCATTGGCACGGTGATGTCTCGCCTGGCACGCGGGCGCGACCGGCTGCGCACGCTGTTGGACTATGGCCGCGACGCCGATGCCGAGCGCGCCAGCCTCAGGAGGGTCAGGTGAGCGGGCGGCGCGTTGGCGAGGCCGAACTGCACGCCTACGTCGATGGCGAACTGACGGCGAGTGATCGCGCCGAGCTCGAGGCGGCGATCGCCACCCGCCCCGAGGATTTGCACCTGGCGCGCGAAATCTCCGATCTTAATCAACGCCTTGTCGATCACTACGCACACCTGCTGGTGGAACCTCTGCCGCCGCGCCTGGGCCTTCTGGCGCAGCGCCTTATTCGGCGCAGCCGGCGGCGGTGGCGCTGGCAGCCTGGGGCCGTGGCGGCGGCGGTGCTGCTGGCGTTGGTGGCGGCGGCCGCGGGCTATATGGCGCGCGGCCTGCAGGCGCCACCGGAGCCGGCCTTCCTCGCCAGCGCGCTCAGTGCGCATCGGGTGTTCGTGCCCGAGGTGCGCCACCCGGTGGAGGTGGGGGCCGCGGAGGAAACCCATCTGGTGCAATGGCTGACGCGGCGGGTCGGCGCCGAGGTGCGGGCGCCCGATCTCGCCGACCAGGGATGGAAGCTGATCGGCGGCCGGCTGCTGGCCGACCGCGGCCAGGCGGCGGCGCAATTCATGTACCAGGACGGCGGCGGCCGGCGCCTGACGCTCTATCTGAGCAAGGAGCCAGGCCTTGGCGATGCTGCCTTCCGCTTTGCCGAGCGCGGCGACTTCGGCGCCTTTTATTGGGTCGATCGTTCGCTGGCCTACGCGCTCGCCGGACGGCTTGATCGCAACGAATTGATGCAGCTTGCCACCAGCGTCTATGCCCAGCTGGGCGCGCCCGTCTCTGGCCGCGGCTAGGCCGCGCCCGGCCCCGTGCGTCCTTTAGCGCGGCGGCAGCTCGATATTGAGCGGCAGGCAATTGTGGTGCCCGAACTCGTAGCAGGCCATCGCACGCGAAAACGCCGCCAGGCGCTCCAGCAGCCAGGCGCCCCCGAACACCAGCACGATGACGAGGGCCAGGACCGCCCAGTTCTGGCGCGCGCGGATGCGATAGAAATCGGCGTCGTCGGCATCGGGGACCTGGCGCTTGGCGGCGCGCGGGTCATTGAGGGCCGGCGGCGGCACCACGGGCCGCCGCGGCCCTCTGAGCGAGCGTCGGTCTGGGAACGGGATGACCGGCATTTGTCCTAAGCAATTCCCAAGGCCACCTTCGGGGGCAGGCATCGATCTTGCCAGACCGCTGGCGCGCACTCAAGCTCGCCAAAAGTCAAGCTGCTGGCAGCGCGCCCCTGATCGTCGCCGAGCCCGTTTTATCGCCGGTTCGGCGTGCCGCTTCGGCGCGCCGGTGGCAGATTGAGGCGTTCGCACCGGGCCCGTCTTGCGGGCAGCGCGCCGATCCTCGCCCGCTGCTGTGTCGCTTGGCCGTCGTCGCTTGGCCGTCGTCGCTTGGCCGCGTCGCCGGCCTCGGCGTCACGCGTGCTCGGCCGCCTTACGCACCGCGTCGGAGATGTCGCCCACCACCTCGTTGAGGAGATGCGCGTCGTCGGCTTCTCCCATCACCCGGATCACGCGCTCGGTGCCCGATGCCCGGATCACCAGCCGGCCCTGCGGGCCGAGGCGCTCCTTGCCCCCCTCGATGGCCTTGCGCACATCTTGATGTTCCAACGGCGAGCCGTTGGCGTATTTGACATTGCGCAGGATCTGCGGCAGCGGCTGGAAGCGGTTGCACACCTCGCCCACCGGCTTGCCGGTGGCGATTACCACCGCCAGCACCTGCAGGGCGGCCACCAAGCCGTCGCCCGTGGTGCCAAAATCCGAAAGCACGACGTGGCCCGACTGCTCGCCACCGACGTTATAGCCATGCTTGCGCATATGCTCGACGACGTACCGGTCGCCGACCGGCGTGCGCTGCAAGGTCAGGCCGAGACCGTTGAGGTAGCGCTCCATTGCAAGGTTCGACATCACCGTGGCAACCACCCCGCCGCCGTGCAAGCGCCCGCCCTTGAGCCAGCTTTCGGCGATCACCGACATGATCTGATCGCCATCGACGATGCGGCCCTTTTCGTCGGTGATGACGACGCGGTCGGCATCGCCGTCGAGTGCGATGCCGATGTCGGCGCGCATCTCGCGCACCTTGTCGCCCAGCGTCTCCGGTGAGGTAGAGCCGCACTTCAGGTTGATGTTGAGGCCGTTCGGTTCGACCCCAATTTTGATCACCTCCGCGCCCAGCTCCCAGAGCGCATCGGGCGCCACCTCATAGCCGGCGCCGTTGGCACAGTCGATGACGACGCGCAGCCCATTGAGTCCGATGTTACGCGGCAAGGTGCGTTTGGCGTACTCGACATAGCGTTCCTGGGCGCTGTCGATGCGCTTGGCGCGGCCGATCCGCTCCGGCGCCACCAAAAGCTCAGCGCTCGGTCGATCCATCAGCTGTTCGATCGCGCGCTCGGCCTCGTCGGACAGCTTGTAGCCATCGCGATCGAAGATCTTCATGCCGTTGTCGTCGAACGGATTGTGCGATGCCGAGATCATGACACCGAGATCGGCGCGCAGCGAACGCGTCAGCATGGCCACGGCGGGCGTCGGCATCGGGCCCAGAAGAAACACGTCCATGCCCACCGCCGTGAACCCCGACATTAATGCCGATTCGATCATGTAGCCGGACAGACGGGTGTCCTTGCCGATCACCACACGATGGCGGTGGGTGCCATCGGTGATGTACTTGCCGGCCGCCATGCCAACCTTCAGGGCGACCTCCGATGTCATCGGCGGATGGTTGGCCAAACCGCGGATACCGTCCGTTCCGAAGTATCGCTCAGTCATGCCTCGTTCTCGCTCAAGCCTCTCCTGCCCCCTGGCAACGTCGGCCGCACAACGCCGGACCGGTTGACGGGGAATGCCGTCACAGGCGCCGGCAGGGGATCGGGGGCCGGCGCAGTTTACACCAATGTCCCAGCCGCTTGCGAGCCGCCGATTCGGGCTTTTCACCCCTCAAAGCGGCGACCAGCCTCGGCCGGATCGCGGGCGTCAGGGCCTCTACGAAAGCGCGCGCGCCTCCCGGCCCAGCCATACCGCCAGGGCCTGACGGGTTGCGGCGACGTCGTGCACGCGCAGCAGCGCCACGCCTTGAGCTGCACCGATGAGGGCGGCGGCGAGCGACCCCGGCAGCCGGTCGCTGGGACCGCCGCCGCTCAAATGGCCGATGAAACTCTTGCGCGAGGCCCCGAGCATCAGCGCGCACCCCAGCCCGTGGAAGGCGCTGAGTGACGCCAACAGCTCAAGATTGTGCCCCAGCGTCTTGCCAAAGCCAATACCCGGGTCGAGAATCAATCGGCTCTTGGGGATACCCGCGGCGACGCTGGTGGCCACACGTTCAGCAAAAAAGTCGTAAATATCGAGCACGACGTCATTGTAGCGCGGCGCATCCTGCATGGTGCGTGGATCGCCCAGGGCGTGCATCAACACCACCGGCAAGCCGGTACCGGCCACCGTCGCCAGGCTCTCAGGGTCGTGCCGCAAGGCCGAGACATCGTTGATGAGCCGCACGCCCGCGTCGGCGGCGCGCAGCATCACTTCGCTGTTGCGGGTGTCGATGGCGAGCGGCACCTGGGTTTCGGCCACCAGCCGGCCAATCACCGGCAGCACGCGGCGGCACTCCTCCTCGACCGTGATCGGGCTGGCTCCCGGCCGCGTCGATTCCCCGCCAATGTCGAGGATATCGGCGCCCTCGGCCGCGAGTTTTAGGGCATGCGCGACGGCGGCCTCGGCGTCGAAATAGCGCCCGCCGTCGGCAAAGCTGTCCGGGGTCACGTTGATGATGCCCATCAGGCGCGGACGATCGAGGGCGATGCCGGCGATGGCCGCGCGCGGCCGTTCCAGCTCGGCCAGCAGCACCGCCAGCCGCGGATCGGGCTCGGTTTTCAAGGCCGCGGTGGAGACCACACGCCGGCGGCTTCCGGTGGCATCGCGGGCCATGATTTCGGCCGCGGCAAACGTCAGATCACTGCGGCCAGCAAGCCGCAGCGGGCGGCCGTCCCCCTCGCCCGCGGTGGCGCCACGGGCGAGCTCAACGATCGGCCGAACGGCAAGTGTCGATGTCACGCCGGCGTTGATACGCCCATCCGGGCGCGGCGGGAAGCCGGCTTCCCGCGCTAGGGTTCGGCGGTGCGAATGCCGGCTGGCCCGCCCTTGGTTTTGATCGAGCCCACCCGCTGCAGCGAACGGCCAGCCAGCCCCGAGAAGCGGATGATGTTGATCTCCTCTTCGACCATGCACTGCACCAGTATGGTCTTGCCATTGGCCGACCAGGCAATGCCCTGACACCAGCGACCGATCGGAAGTTCGGCGGTCTTCACCAGCTGGGTGCCGGTCCGCGACCAGATCTGCAGGAGACCATTGCCATTGAAAAAGGGAGAGTTGGCGGGCTTGTTGGAGCCGTTCATGACGGCGACGGCGACGAATTTGCCGTCCGGTGACAACTTGATGCCTTCCGGCGTCTGCCCGACCGTGTAGGTCTGCACCACGCGCGGTGGGTCGAGCTTGAGGTCGATGACGCTGATGGTGTCGGCATCGCCGGCCCCCACCCCGATGTTGGCGACCACCGCCACCTCGCCCTTGGCGCTGATATCAAGACCATAGGGGCGCAAACCGGCGGCAATCTCGCGCTTGCTGACCTCGACCTTGCTGCCCTCAATCGACAACAGAGTGATGCGGTTATCGTTGTCGCGCGTGACGAGCGCATGCTTGCCGTCGGGGTCGAAGATCACCGAGCTCGGCCCGGACTTCTCGGCCCCGACCGTGACCTTGCCCGCGGCGGTGACCGTGCTGCCGCTAATGGTGAAGACGGAGACGGTGCCCTCGTCGCGGTTGGCGACCAGCGCCAAGGTTCCGGCCTTGTTGATCGACACGCCTGCCGCACCCTTGCCGGCCTGCAGGGTGGCCACAATCCGCGGCGTGGCGGTGGCATTGTTGCCGGCTCCCACCACCGATTTGACGCGCGTCACGAGGCTCGGCTTCAGCGGCGTCAGATCGATCACCGTCAGGCGGTCGTCGGCGATGGTCTTGCTGGCATCGGCCGGATCGATGCGCTGGCTTGAGGTGACGAGGGCGATATCCTCGTGCGGCGACACGGCGACGTTGAGCGGTGGACCCACGACGCTGTTGGGGACCTCGATCTCGGCCAGCAGCTTGGGCGGGTTGGCGCGCAAGTCGATAATTGACACGGTGTCGGCAGATGGCTCCTTTTCAACCACCACCTTGCCGTCGATGAGTTTCACTTTGGCGTCGTTGGCCGAGACCGCCAGCTGCGCCGCGGCACCAGCGGCTGCGACCATCGACAGCACGCCTGCCATCACTGCAGTTCGCCACATGCTTGGCCTCCCCCAAGAGTAAGTTCGCGGCCAAACCTTAGCATCCGCCGGCGACGGCAAGGAAGGGCCGTCGCTGGCGGTCGCACCAACCCGATGGCAATGACCTTGGCCGCCTCTCATGCTAAGACGTGTTGCAAAAGAGCGAACGGAGCTGCGTGAAAATGTTCACTAAACGGACGGAGAAGGAGGCCACGGCAGGCGCCGGCGCTGCCAAACCGAAGTCGCTCCCCGGCAGCGAGCACGCGCAGCCGGGCCGGCCGCCGGTGGCAGCGAGCGCATTGGCCACCGTCGTCGGCAGCGAATTGTCGATCAAGGGCAACCTGGAGTCCAAGGGGGAGGTGCAAATCGACGGCGCCATCGAAGGCGACGTCAACGCAATTCGCATCGTGGTCGGGCAAGAGGCGCGGATCAAGGGCAACCTCTTGGCCGATGATATCGTGGTGTGCGGGGCGGTAGCCGGATCGATTCGCGGCAACAAGGTAACACTGTTGGCCGCCAGCCACGTCGAAGGCGACATCGTTCACGGCACCTTGGCGATCGAGCGGGGGGCTTATTTTGAGGGAAAGTCGCGGCGCGCCGAGGACCCCAGGGCCGTGGCCGTGCAGGCGGGGAGCGGGTCCGGGACCGCCTGAAGCGGCCTGTGCCACGTCCTCGCCAATCAACCGACGCTTGACGCGGGGGGCCTAATCGAGGAGTAAGAGCCGCGCCCAGCCCACGGGCGCCTGCGGGTGACGCGGGGTCACCGGGGTCGTTGGGCGCGGCGGCCGGCACGGCCGGTCGGAGTGCGAGTGGATTACAGGGGCGCTGGGCGCGTCGCGGCAAGCCTGCCGGCTTCAAGCGTCGGGCCTGCCGGACCTCCGCGCGCGGCAGGTTGTGGCGTTACGAGGCTGTGAAGTTACCCCGCTATCATGGTCCCGGGTGCGATGGTGCTGAGATCTGGCAATAGGGGGCGCCGTGCCACTCGCGGTCCACAAGGGCCGATCACGCGCATTTGCAGACTGCGGCGATGGGGGTTGTATTCAAGCCACGCAACCTGGCATAAAATTGCCACAAGTGGGACGATGTGGGGCCCAGATTTCGATGGTCCATGTGGAGCAGTCTACGCCGCTGCCACCGGGAGGAGGCGCGCATGAACGCGACCGACTATGCCGTTCTCGAGGCCATCCACGTCTCGTGGGCGGCCAATGATCTGCGGGCGACAGTCCGCTGCTTTGCTGAGGATATCGAATTCGCAGTGAACGCGCCCGATGGTGCGGCCTCGTTCGTGGGCAGCGGCCGCGGCCGCGAGGCCCTGCGCAAACGGCTGTCGGACTTTTTGGACAAATACGAAGTCCTGGCCTTCACGCCTGAACTCGTCAACAAGCGCGAGGACGGGCTCGCCTGTCGCGTACACTATCATTACCGCCATCGGCAAACCGGGATGGAAATCGACGGCCGGATGCGCCTGTTGTGGTGCATCGCCGGGGACAAGGCGACCAGCCTGCGGGTGATCCACGACGCCGTGCGCATGGGCGTGTTCTTCGAGATGGCGGATCGTTGCAGCCGCGGCGAGCTTTACATGTGATGCGCCTGGAAGCGGCGGGCGGCGTCATCGGCTCGCTCGATCACGACACCTCGGCGCCAACTGCCGCGCTTGCGCTGTCCGCTAGCGCGTGCGGCCGGCGGGCCGCTCGGCGCTGTGCGCCGCGCCACACCAACAGACGCCTCTGCGCGCGGTTCATAGAAATCGACAATCGAGCGCCGTGACCAACAAGGGTGTCGGTGCCTGTGGGTGGTTTGGGATCGGCTCGAACTCGGCACCGACATTGTGTTCGCCGCGCCGATTGGGCGCGCACCCAACCGCAACGGCAGGCGGGGATTGGCGCCCTCGGCGCTGGCGCCGCTGACCTTGGAGGAGTGCCAGTACCGGCGCCTTCCGGCTTCGACGCCGCGGCCGGCGAGACGCCTTGCCGCAAGCGGCCATGGCCTGGCGCCCAGCTCCCGGGCTAGAACGTCATGCCCCCTCGGCGGTGGTGGCGGCCTCGGCAGCATCGGGCTGCGCGCGTGCCGGTTCGCTTGTCGGGGGCGATCGAGTGAAAGTGCCGCGCCGCACCGGGTTGGGCCTGGGGCGCTCAGAGGTCAGCACAACGCGAGGGAGGCAATGCCGAAGTTGCCGTCATCGATCTCGTCCGGCTCCGACGAGTTCAAGGCCAATGCCGCCGCTATGCGAGCGCTGATCGCCGATCTCGCGGCCAAGCGTGCCGCGGCGGCCTTGGGGGGACCGGAGCGCCTGCGCGAGCGGCACGTCTCCCGCGGCAAGCTGTTGCCGCGCGATCGCGTGCTGCGCCTGATCGATCCGGGCTCGCCGTTTCTCGAGCTCTCGCCGTTGGCGGCGCTCGATCTCTACAGCAAGGACATCCACGCCGCCGGCATCATCACCGGCGTCGGACGCATCTGCGGCCGCGAGTGCGTGATCGTGTGCAACGACGCCACCATCAAGGGCGGCACCTACTTCCCGATGACGGTGAAGAAGCACCTGCGCGCCCAGGAAATCGCCCGCGAAAATCGGCTGCCCTGCATCTACCTGGTGGACAGCGGCGGTGCCAATCTGCCGCAACACACGGAGGTGTTTCCCGACCGCGAACACTTCGGCCGCATCTTTTACAACCAGGCGACCCTGTCCTCCCTCGGCATCCCGCAGATCGCGTGCGTGATGGGCTCGTGCACGGCGGGCGGCGCCTACGTTCCGGCCATGTCGGATGAATCCATCATCGTGCGCAAGCAGGGCACGATCTTCCTTGGTGGGCCACCATTGGTGAAGGCCGCCACCGGCGAGAGCGTCAGCGCCGAGGACTTGGGTGGGGCCGAAGTGCACACCCGCCAGTCGGGTGTAGCCGATCATTACGCGCTCAACGACGAGCACGCGCTTTCGATCGTGCGCAACATCGTTGCCAACCTCAATAGCGTCAAGTCGATTGACATCACGCTGCGCGAGCCGCGGCCACCGGCCTACGATCCGGCCGAGCTCGATGGCATCGTGCCGGCATCGCTCATGACGCAGTACGATACGCGCGAGATTATCGCGCGATTGGTCGATGGCTCGGAGATGGATGAGTTCAAGACCAACTACGCCGACACCTTGGTGACCGGGTTCGGGCACATCGAGGGATTGCCGGTGGCAATCCTCGCCAACAACGGCATTCTCTATTCGGAGACGGCGCTCAAGGCCACGCACTTCATCGAACTCGCCTGTCAGCGCCGGATCCCGCTGCTGTTCCTGCAGAACATCACCGGCTTTATGGTTGGCCGCGCCGCCGAGGCCGGCGGCATCGCCAAGGACGGTGCCAAGATGGTGACCGCGGTCGCCTGCGCACAGGTTCCGAAGCTGACGCTCATCATCGGCGGCTCCTATGGCGCGGGAAACTACGCCATGTGCGGGCGCGCCTACTCGCCCCGCTTTCTGTTCACCTGGCCCAACGCCCGCATCTCCGTCATGGGTGGGCCGCAGGCCGCGGGCGTGCTGGCGACGGTGCGCCGGGAAAACATTGAGGCGGAGGGCAAGACCTGGTCGGCCGCCGAGGAAGCCGCCTTCAAGCAGCCGGTGTTGGAAAATTTCGAGCGCGAAGGCCATCCCTACTATGCCACCGCCCGGTTGTGGGACGATGGCATCATCACGCCCAGCGAGACCCGTCGGGTGTTGGCCCTGGCGCTGTCGGCGAGCCTTAATGCGCCGATCCCGCCGCCCCGGTTTGGCGTGTTCCGGATGTAGCAGCCGTTGGCGGCCGATCGGCCAAGGTCGCTGCGCGCCGCGATGGGACGCGCCGCGCGGCCCGAGCTGCGGTGCCGGCAGGCGCGCGCAATCGGCCGCTTTTGACCCTCGCCCACAAGTGCTATCGATACCGCTACGGGCGTGAGCGACGCCAAGCGGCGGTAACATGAGGGACGAGCGATGCCTCTCTTTGGCAGCGATACAGTGCAAAGGATACGCGGCGGTCAGTTGACATTGGGCCTCGGCGTACACCATTTGCGCGGTTCAGCGGTACCCTTGCTCGCCAAAGCTGCCGGCTACGATTGGCTGTTCATCGATGCCGAACACGGCGCCATCTCGACCCCTGAGATCGCCCAGATCGCCATGGCCGCGCTGCCGATGGGCGTGGTGCCGATCGTGCGCATTTGCAGCGGCGCGCTCGACGAGGGAACGCGAGCGCTCGACAACGGCGCGCTCGGCATCGTCGTTCCCCACGTCGACACGCCCGAAGAGGCCCGCCGCCTGGTCGAGGCCTTCCGCTTCGCTCCGATCGGGCATCGCAGCACCGGTGGTTCGAACGCATGCTTTGGCTATCGCCCGCCGCCGGCGGCGGAGGCGCAGAAGATTTTGAACGCCGAGATCCTGGTGATCGTCATGATCGAGACGCCGCGCGCGGTCGATAACGCGGCCGCCATCGCCGCCGTCGAGGGTATCGATGCGCTGCTGATCGGCAGCAATGATCTGTCGCTCGAACTGGGCATTCCCGGCCAGCTCGGCGATGAACGGGTGCGGTCGGCCTACGCCAAGGTGGCGGCCGCCTGTCGCCAGCACCACAAGGTCTTGGGTATGGGCGGCGTCTACGACCAGGAGCTGGCAAGCCGCTATATCGGCATGGGTGCGCGGCTGGTGCTTGCTGGCAGCGATCATGGCCTGTTGTTGGAGGCGGCCTCGCGCCGCGCCGAGTTCTTGCGCACAATCCCGCTGCAACCGCCGGCCTGACAGCGCCGAGCCGTTGCTCCCGCGCATGCCGTCGATCCCGGCGCGTCCGGGATTTGCGCCTCAGCCGCCCAAGCGTTCAATCAACGCCATGGCGGCGGCGGGCGCGCGGACCTTGCCCTCGTGGATCACGTAAAGAAAGACGTCGCGTGCCGACTTTTTGGCGGTTTTGGCCTCGATCACGGGCAGGTCGGCCGGTGCGCCGCCGGCGGCCCAGGCCTTAGCGCGTTTGGCCCAGGCGTCGAGATCCTTTGCCGGATAGCCGGTGGCGATCGCATCATCGCCTTTTTGCAGGCGCGCGTAGATGAAATCACCGGCCACGTCGGCAATCGCCGGGTAGGTCTCGTGCTCGGCAAACACCACCGGCGTCTTGTGCTTGCGCAGCAAACCAATGAACTCTGGCGTTGCAAACGAGGCATGCCTGACCTCGACCACGTGCCGGAGCTCGAGCCCATCGAGCTTTGCTGGCAGCATCGCCAGAAACGCCCCGAAGTCGGCCGCGTCGAACTTCTTGGTCGGCGCAAACTGCCACAAGATCGGTCCCAACCGGTCGCCCAGTTCGGAGACGCCCGACTTCAGGAAAAAGCCGAGCGCCTCACCGGCCTCCGCCAGCAGCCGCTTCTGCACGACGTAGCGCGGCCCCTTGACCGAGAACACGAAGCCATCGGGAACCTGCTGGCGCCATTTGGCGAAAGTGGCAGGCGTCTGCGTGCGGTAGAAGGTGCCGTTGATCTCGATGGTGGTGAGCTTGGAGCTGGCATATGCGAGCTCCTTGGCGTGCGCCAAACCCTTCGGATAGAAGGCACCGCGCCAGGGTTCGAACGTCCAGCCGCCAATGCCGACCCTGACCTTGCCTGCCTTCGGCATCGATCCGACCCCAATGACTATGACGCGCATGCTCGGCAAAAGTCGCCGCTGGCGCAAGGGGTGTTGCTGCCACTACAATCCCATCGTTGTCTGCCGGGGTATTTTCGATGGTCCTAACCAACGGCCGCTGCCAGTGCCGCGCGATCGCGTACGCCTTCGAGGGCGCGCCGAAGTGGGTGATGCATTGCCACTGTGCGAGCTGCCGGCGTGCCGTGTCCGCACCGGTGGCGACCTACATTGGTGTACGCCTGGAGCAGTTTCGCTACCTCAAGGGCGAACCCGCGCGCTATGCCTCCTCGCCTGGCGTCGAGCGCCACTTTTGCGGCCGTTGCGGCTCGCCGCTGGCCTACACCGGCGTGAACTGGCCGGGCGAGATCCATCTGTTGCACGGCACGCTCGAGGATCCCGGGCAATGGCCACCCTCCGGCCATGCCTATGTTGGCGAGCGGCTCCCCTGGTTCGAAGTCAACGATCGTCTGCCACGATACCAGACCACCGCCGGCAGGGGCGCCAAGCCGATCGGGCACGGGCCCGGCTGATCGAGGCGACGTGGGTGCCCGCCCTTTCTCGGCGTGGGCCTTTGCCATTGGCTGGCGCTTGCGCGGCCGCCATCCGGTCCGGCGCTGGGCCAATCGAGCGTGCCAATGGTTTGCACCTCCGGACGCGCGCAGGACCCCGAGCAACGCGCTTAGGACCAGTGTCGACCGCGCGTGGCGAGCAAGCTTGCGAGCCATCTGAAGGCGCACGGCCGGCGCGGCGGGAGTTTGTCGGCCTCACCCAAAAGCGAGATCTCGACCAGTGCCCATCAGCAGCGGCGCGATCCTCGAGCCCGGCGTCAAGGCGGCACCATACGTTACAGGTGTTGATCGCCGCACCGTCGTCGCTCTGGTCGAGCTCGGCATCCGTTCGCTGACCACAGGCGGCGCCTGATCGCGTAGTTTTGAACGTTCGTGTGCCCGAATGCGGCAGCAACCGGTGCGCCATTTGTGGTTAAAGTCGACTTGGGATCGCGGCCGGTGTCGGCCGCCGGACCATGTCATAGAGATACCGATCCAGACGTGACTGCCCATGTATGACTGCCGACGCCTGACGGGATAAGCGACCTTCGACCTTCACCCGATCACCACCACCTGATCAACAACGAACCGAGGAACCAAAAATGATGCGGCTCGCCGTCCTAGTTATGCTGGCTGTTGTGCTGCCGCTCACGGGCAGCGCGGCCTCGGATGCGTCCGACAAAAAAGCCAAGGTGCACAAGCACGTCGTGCCCCACAGCAGCGTCGCCAACTCAACCCCACGGCCCGACCACTATCAGGAGCTGTTGGCCGACAAGATGCCGATGGGCTCGCGCGACTGGTGGGAGCAGATGCGACGCGAAGGACGCCTGGGCGGCGAATCGCCCTAGGAGGTCGGTTCAAGGCAACGCCGACACGCGGCAATTGGGGGGAAGACGCCCTGATGCGGAAACTGGTGCTGGCGCTGGGGTTGGCGTCACTGGCATCGCCTGCCAACTGAAGCGGCGGCGATCGCCGCTTCGACCCTGCTGCGGTCGCACGCCGCACGTGCTATAGCGCGCGGCATGAGCGATGCCGTTAAGCCTAACCGAGCAGTGGTGGTCGGCGACGTGACCTTCGGCAACGAACGGCCGATGGCGCTGTTCGCCGGTCCGTGCCAAATGGAAAGCCGCCAGCATGCGCTGGACATGGCCCACGCACTCAAGGATATCGCCAGCCGCCTCGGCGTCGGCCTCGTCTACAAGACCTCCTTCGATAAGGCCAACCGCACCAGCCTGACGGGCAAGCGTGGCCTCGGCCTCGACGGCGCCTTGCGGGTGTTCGCCGAAATCCGCGAGTGGCTTGGGCTCCCGGTCGTCACCGATGTGCACGAGGCCGACCAATGCGCGCCCGTGGCCGAGGTCGTCGACGTGCTGCAAATCCCGGCATTCCTGTGCCGCCAGACCGACCTGTTGGTGGCGGCGGCCAAGACCGGACGGGCGGTCAAAATCAAGAAGGGTCAGTTTTTGGCGCCCTGGGACATGGCCAACGTGGTGGCAAAGGTGACGGGCAGCGGCAACGCCAATGTGCTGGTGACCGAGCGCGGCGCCTCGTTTGGCTACAACACCCTGGTGGTCGACATGCGCTCGCTCGCAATCCTGCGCGAGACCGGTTGCCCGGTGATCTTCGATGCCACCCATGCCGTGCAGCAACCGGGCGGGCTGGGCAGCGCCTCGGGTGGCGAGCGCCGCTTCGTGCCGGTGCTGGCCCGGGCAGCAGTGGCGGTCGGCATTGCCGGCCTCTTCATCGAAACCCACCAGGATCCCGATCGGGCCCCGTCTGACGGGCCCAATATGGTGCCGCTCAAAGAGTTCGAGGGCCTGGTGCGCGATTTGATGGCCATCGATGAGCTGGTGAAGCAGCTGCCCGCGCACTAGAAGCCGTGCCAGGGCTGCAGCAGGCGTGCCAGCAGGCCAGAAAAGCGGGTCGGAGCCTCATTAGCGATGGCGCAGATGCAACCCGTGCCGCGATCCGCAACCGGGGTGTGCTCGATGGTCTCATCGAGGTCGGCGACATCGCCGTGGCCGTAGCGCCCGGTGCGATCGGTCATGGCCCCCTGCAGGATCAAGGTGAGTTCGCCGCCGGCATGGCCGTGATCGGGAACCGCCGCGCCGGGGGCGGCCTTGATCAGCTGCAAGCTGCCCTTGCCCCGGATCGGCAGCGGGTGGTGCCATAGACCAATGCCGATGCGCCGCCAGCGAACGCCTGCAAAATCGTGCCGGGCCAGCCGCAGGATGGGATTGGCGGCATCGCCTCCAACTTGGGCGAGCGGCGTCGAAGCCGGCTCCGGTGCGGCGCGGGACGGCCGCCGGTCGGTAAGTGGCACCGGGGCCAAGCCTTCAAGCAGCGCCCAGCCGATGCGTTCCATGAGCACGAGCTCGTGCTGGCAACGGTCACACATGGCAACGTGGGCGGCGGCGACCGCCGACAGTGCGCTCGGCAGCGCGCCGGCCGCGTAGCTCATCAGGGTATCGGCGCCCGGATGGTGGATGATCGTCATTTGAGATCCTCGACCGCCGCCCGCATTTTCTGGTAGGCGATGCGGACCCGCGACTTCACGGTGCCGAGCGGCAGCGCCAAGCGGGCGGCGATTTCAGCGTGCGACAAGCCCTCAAGGTAGGCGAGTTCGAGCACTTGGCGCTGCTCGGCGGGCAGGCCGGCAAGCGCGTCCCGGACGCGCAGCTGGAGCTCGGTCTCCGATACCACCTCGTCGGGCAGCGGTTCGGGCGAGGTTGCCTCCTCGTGCGCCGGGGTGAGCTCCTGCCAGGGCACATCGCGCCGCAAGCGATCGATCCATAAATTGCGCGCAATGGTAAAAATCCAGGTGCTGGGACTGCCCTTGTCGCTGGCGTAGAGCGCCGCCCGTCGCCACACCGTGAACAGCGTCTCCTGGGCGAAATCCTCCGCCGTCGAACCATCCGCTCCATGCCGCATGAGGTAGGCTTTGACCCGCGGTCCATAGCTCTGATAAAGCTCGTGAAAGGCGGCGGCATCGGCCCTTAGCGCAACCCGCCGCAGGAGCTCTGACATGGCGCCGTAGCTGTTCGTGGCCAGCGACCCGGGGTCGGCCTTCAATGATTGCCGCGCACCAATCATAGCCGATCCCTGGGCCTTTGCCCAAAGCATACGCAAACCGGGCCGGATTGGATCAAAGGCTTGGGCGCCGCCAGCGCCCTTTTCCTGGCCCAGGGTGGGGGTTATCGTTGCCGAGGGCGGCGTTTTGCAAGGGATCTCAGGGCTTCGCGGCCCTGGGGCGACGGCATGGCAGCGGCCAGGCGGATCATCTGTGTGGGGCATGCGGCGCTCGACCGCATCTATCGCATTGAGGCCTTCCCGCCGGAGCCCAGCAAAGTGCGCGCGCTCGAACACATCGAAGCCGGCGGCGGCATGGCCGCCAACGCCGCCGTGGCGATCGCTCGCTTGGGCGGCAAGGCCGAATTGTGGAGTAGAACCGGCGACGATGCCGCTGGCGCCACGGTGCGCGCAGGCCTCAAAGCCGAGCGCGTCGATGTGCGCTATCTTGAGGCGTTCGAAGGGGCCCGCACCTCGACCTCGGCCATCATCGTCGACAGGAGTGGCGAACGCTTGATTGTGGGTCAGCGCGACGCGGGCATGCCATCGAGCACGAGTTGGCTGCCGCTCGAGCGCGTGCGCGAGGCCGACGCGGTGTTGGGCGACCTGCGTTGGTTGGAAGCGCTGCGCTCGGTGTTTGCCCGTGCCAGGCAGGAGGGCATCCCCACGGTGCTCGATGCCGATCTCGGCGCGCGCGAAGCGCTCGAGAGCATTTTGCGCCTCACCGACTATGCCGTCTTCTCCGCGCCCGCGCTCAGAGAGTTGATGCCGGCGGGCTCGGACGCGGAGCGACTTAAAAGCGTGCTCGATGTCGGGCCTCGCTATGCCGGCGTGACGCTGGGCGCTGAGGGCTATCTTTGGCGTGAAGG
>DATFXD010000222.1:0-2815 GCA_035258605.1 Hyphomicrobiaceae bacterium
TAACCATGCGCGTCCCCACCGACCACGCGCCCGGGTTTGTCTCGCGCAGCATGCTAAAAAGCGCCAGACTAGAATGGCGCACCTTGGCCTTCGATAGCTTCACCCCAGTTCGACCTTCGCCAGCAATTGTTGCCTCCATATGTGCCGCCGAAATTTTTGGCCTGGCGGGATTCTCGATAGTTCCAGCGCTGCTGCCGCAGTTCATTGAGGCCTGGTCGCTGACTTACACGCAAGCCGGCTGGCTCGCCGGGATTGTCTCGGCCGGCTATATGCTCGCCGTCGTCCCGCTGGTCGGCCTGACCGATCGCCGGCCCGCCCGGGAGCTCTATCTCGCCTCGAGCGTTTTGAGCGCTCTGTCCTGCTTCGGCATGGCGCTGTGCGACAGCCTGCTCCCGGCGCTCGGATTCCGCGCTTTGGCCGGCATCGCCATGGCCGGCATGTATATGCCCGGACTGCGCGCGCTCACGCATGGCGTCGAGGGGGCAATCCGTGCCCGCATCGCGGCCTGGTACACCAGCTCCTTCACCATCGGTGCGTCGCTGTCGTTCCTGTTCGGTCGTATCGGAACCTTGCTCGGTTGGCGCAGCGCTTTTGTTATCGCCGGCATGCTCGGCGCCGCCGGCGTTTTTATTGCCTGGGCAGCGTTGCCGCGCGGAGGCTCCCGACGCGCGCCAGAACCCCAGCCCCTACTAGACTTCCGCCCGGTCCTTGCAAATCGGGATGTCCTCGCTCTGATCGTTGGCTATGCCGCGGCGATCTGGGGCTGCGTCGGATTGCGGCAATGGATTGTCGTTTTCCTCACCTTCTGTGCGGGCGATCGGGCCGCTGTTCCCGCACAAGCCTGGATCATTCTGGTGGTCGGAGCGGTGATCAATTTTCTAGGCGTCCCCGCCGGCCTCATCGGCAACGAGCTCTCGATCCGTTACGGCCTGCGTACCATCGCCACCTTGGTCTTCGTGCTCTCGGCGATCGCCGGTGGTTTGTTCGGTTTCACGGCGATGCTGCCCTACATGGCCGTGCTAGCACTTTCTGTGGTTGCTGGGTTCATCGTGCAGGGCAACTTTTCTAATCTTACTTCAGGCGTGCTGGCCGTTGCCGCCCCGCGTTACCTAGGGACAACGGTTGGGCTCTATTCCTGCATCGGCTTTGGCGCCAGCTTTCTCGGCACACTCCTGTTCGGCGTAACACTCGATCTGTTCGGCGGGACGTCGCAGCTCGCCGCCTGGGCGCTGAGCTTCGGCAGCTGCGGACTCGCCTGCCTGGTCGGTGCCGCCGCCACCGTCTTCCTGTCCCGGAATATCTGGCAGCGGTGACTCCGTCAGGCCGAGGTGGCCGCCGCAGGTTGCGCCGCGTTTTGCCGGCCGATGCCATGGCTATGCCGGGACGGGTGTAGCGGCCTGCCGGGCCTTCAACAGCAGCAACGCGCCAAACGCGCTCAGGCTAAGGCCGGCCGAGATCGCCAGAACGCCGATGCCCATGTGGTCCATCAAAAGCCCGAAGAGCAGCGGCGATGCTGCCTGCGTCGCGCGCGCCGGCGCACCAAGAATGCCGGTGCGCAGTCCGTAACCGACCGGTCCAAAGATCGCCAAAGGCACAGTTCCCTTGGCAATCGTCAGGAGCCCATTGCCGGCGCCGTGTAACACCGCAAACGCGGTGATCGCGCTGGGTCCTATGAGCCCGAGAATTACCGCACCGATCGGGTGCAGCAGAGCGGCGAGGCGCGCCGAAACCAAAGGATGCACCCTGCGCAGCGCCCCGAACTCGACGAGACGAGCTGCAACCTGCGCCGGTCCGACCAGGGCAGCGGCGGCAATCGCTGCCGTCGTGCTGGCTCCGGCGATTTCGAGGAGGCGCGGCAGATGCGCCGCCATAGCGCCTGTGACAAACCACGTCGCCCCAAATACGAAAGCCAGGATCACCATCGCACCGCGCGGGGCGGGCGACGCTTCTTCTGCCACCTCGGAAGCACGGACCGGTGGCGGCGCCCGCGGGATCAGCAGCCGGTTCAGCGGCAGCCCGATCACGATGTGCAGCGCCGCCCAGATCAGGCACGCGGCGCGCCAGCCAAACTGTGCGTCAAGAACGGCCGAAAGCGGCCACCCGACCGTGCTGGCAAAGCCGGCGATCAAGGTGATGCCGGTGATCGGTCCGCGAGCGGCCCGGCCGTAGAGCCCGGTGAGGGTGGCGAACGCCGGATCGTAAAGGCCCATGGCCATACCGACGCCAAGCACGGCCCAGGCAAGCGCCAGAGTGAAAAATCCCTGAGCGACACCAAGCAGGACCAGTCCCGCCGCCAGAACCAGATTGGACAGCGCCAGCACGCCGCGACCGCCCCGGTTGTCGATTGCACGGCCGACGGACGGCCCCAGGACCGCCGATAGCAAGAGCGAGCCCGAGAACACACCAAACACAGCGGTCCGCGAGAGCCCAAGGCCCTGCGCAATCGGATCGGCCAGGATCGCCGGCAGGTAATAACTCGATCCCCAGGCGAGGGTCTGCGCGGTTCCAAGCGCCGCGACGACAACGGAGCGCTTCACTCGCCGACGCCCCTGTCGGGCAATCGCCCGACGATCACGCACTCATGCCAGCGGCCATCCAATTGCGGCGACCGCAGCCGCATCGGCGATCGTGGCCCGCGCGTCCTCGATCTGGCTGCATCGGTCATGTCATCGCTATAAAGCAGGCTCTCCTAAACGGTACGAGACTGCTCATACCAACCCCGTGTCCGCAATGCGATCCGCACGACCGAGAGCATGACCGGCACTTCGACCAGAACGCCGACCACGGTTGCAAGCGCCGCACCGGACTGGAACCC
>DATFXD010000223.1:0-6334 GCA_035258605.1 Hyphomicrobiaceae bacterium
GGCAAGCAATGCAAATACCCGCCGGCCCGCCGGCGCTCCGTGTCAGCCTGCCCAGGCGCTCACATCCAGAAAGGTGCTCTGGTAGGTAGCGCCCTCGCCCATGTCGGTGTAGCGGTCCGAACAGAGCATATTGATGGTGCCGGAGACGGTCTCCTCGTCGGGACGCTGTCCAGGTACCAGCGCCACGCCTGGTTGTACCTCATCGCTCACGCGCAGGATCAGACCGATGGCGCCGCGGTCGTTGAAGAGGCGGACGCGCTGGCCATCCTTGAGGTTGCGGGATCGCGCCTCATCGGGATGCAGGATGCAGCAGGGCGAACCCTCCCGTTCGCGCAAAAACGGGACGGCAGAAAACGCCGTGTGGCTCTGGAAATAACCGGGGGCGGTGAGCAGTCGCAAAGGCCAGCGCCGGCAATCCTGCTGCTCTTGCTGGTCTGGCTCCCAATCCGGCAGCGGCGGCAGGCCTTGGCTGCGCATGGTTTCGGAATAGAACTCGAGCTTGCCCGACGCGGTACGGAAGGATTGGCCAGGCGGCGGCGCAATGTTGATCGGACCACGCTCGCGTAGCGTGGCGGGATCGACGTCGGCCACCGTGCCGGTTGCGCCGCGGAACAGCTCCTGCAGGACTGCTTCTGGCGCCATGCGAAAAATCGGATCCGTGATACTGAGCCGCGCGGCCAGCGCCTGTGCCACCTCGAAATTCGAGCGGGCCTGTTCGAGCGGGGCGATCGCACGGTGACCATACTGCATGTAGTAGGAGCCATAGCTGCGATAGAAATCCTCGGTTTCCAGGTAGGTTGTTGCCGGCAGTACGATGTCTGCATAGCGCGCGGTCGCCGACAGGAATGGATCGTGCACGACCGTAAAGAGGTCGTCGCGTTGGAGCGCAAGACGCAGTCTGCCGGCGTCGGGGTTGGTGACGGCGGGATTGTTGCAGGCTATGAACAGACCACGAATTGGCGGATCCTTGAGCTCGAGCAGGGCCTCGCCAAGTCGCAGGTGATTGACGAGCCGAGTGGCGGCAGGTCCGGAAGGCTTACGGATGGCATTGTAGTTGAGCTCGCATGAGGCAGCCGTCAGCAGCAGCGCACCGCCGCCGCGGCGTCCATAGGCACCCGTGACCCCCGGCAGCAAGGCAACCGCTCGCAATGCTTGCCCGCCACGTGCAAGTCGGGTCATGCCTTCGCCAATGCGAATAAACGCCGCCTTGGCCTTGCCATAGAGCGCCGCGAGACGCTCGATATCGGCAACGTCAAGGCCGGTGATCTCGGAAACCCGCGGTGGCGCAAAGCGCGGCAGGATCTCGGCCTTCACCCTGTCAAACCCGATCGTGTAGGTCGCAAGGTAGTGCTGATCGCACAAGTCATCACGCACCAGAATGTGCATGATGCCGAGTGCGAGTGCGGCGTCGGTGCCGATGCGGATCGGCAGGTGCCAATCCGCCCGCGCGGCCGTGCGGCTGCGGCGAGGATCGATCACGATCACCGGCACGCCGCGCTTTCGCACCTCTTCGATCTTGGTCCACAGATGCACATTGGTGGCGACCAGATCGGCACCCCAAGAGACGATGAGGTCGGAATGGATGATCGACTCTGGATCGGCGCCTCCGACCGGTCCCACCGTGAATTCCCACGCTGTTTCGCAGCAGGTGTCGCACACCGTGCCTGCCTGCAGCCGACTGGCGCCGAGGGCATGAAACAAGCCATTGACCAGCCCACGGTTCATCTGACCCTGGTGCGCGCTATAAGCGTAGCCGAGCAGCGCCAGGGCACCCGACTCGGCGATGATGGTCTTCCAGCGCGTCGTGATCTCGTCGAGCGCCTCGTCCCAGCTGATTTGGGTGAAGCGCCCCTCACCCTTGGCTCCAGCGCGGCGCATGGGGGAGGCCAGGCGCCGGGGCGAATGCACGAGCTCGTGGTCCCGATTGACTTTGGCGCAGGCGTAGCCCGCGGTCAGCGGATTGGCCGAATCGCCCTGGATACGAACGATGCGACCGTTCTCGACGTGTGCGAGCATGGAGCACATGTCGGGGCAGTCGTGAGCACAGACGACACGGACGGGGTTCAAAGGCGTTCTCCATGTTTGAACGCGAGCGGCCAAGGTGGTCCAAATTACCCTAATGCGGAACTGAGCCTTAGAGAACGGAGATGCCGTCCAACAAGCGCTCTATGTCCTCCTCATTGTTGTAGAAGTGAACGCCGGCACGTAACATGCCGTCCTTCTCGCTCACGATGATGCCCTTTTGCTTTAGCGAAGCCACCGTTGCGCTCGCGGGTTTGCCGAGCTCAAAGCTGATCAGGCCGGCACGTTCAGCCCAGGGACGCGGCGTGCGCACGCGGATCTGGCGTTGCTCGGCGCCCTCGATCAGTCGGGTGGTGAGGTCCTTGACCCGTGCCTCGATTTGCTCGAGGCCGATGCTGCCTACGAACTCGGCCGATCGGCGCTGCACGAAGCAGCCGAGAAAGTTGGGGTTGCCATACTCAAAGCGATGGCCGTCTGCCGAAAGCTCGAGCTGCGGCTGGAAGCGGTCGTTGGAGGTGAAGGAGAACTTGGCGGCGTAAGGCGGCATTATCATGCTGCGCAATTCGGGTGTGGTGTACATGAAGCCGGCACCCGTCAAAGACAGCTGCGCCTTGTGCCCGCCGGCAACCAGTGCGTCGACGCCAAGCGCCGAGATCGGCGTCGCCAACACGCCAACACCCTGAATGCCGTCGACGACCAGCTTGATGCCGCGCCCACGGCAGAAGGCGGCAAGCTCGGGCAGGTTGGCACGATAACCGTTGCCGTAGGCAACCCAAGCGAGCGCCAGGACGCGGGTGCGCTCGTCGACCAGCGCACGATAACAGTCGAGCGTGACGCGGCCCTGCGCCTCCGGTTTGGCGAACCGCGTCGCCACCCCCCGCGACTTAAGATAGCGCCAGGGGAAGGTGTTGTTCTCGTGTTCGATTTCGCTGATGACAACGTTGTCGCCTTCTCGCCATGGAAATCCCTGGGCGATGATGCTGATGCCCTCGGACGTATTTTTGATGAGCGAGATATCGTCCGTCCTAGCGCCGAAGGTCTCGGCCACGACGGTGCGCGTCTTTTCGATCTCCGCCATGGCGAAGGCCATCTCACCGGCGGTATGGTAGACGTCGTCGATCCACTCATGCATGGCATCGGCCACGCAGCTGGGCAGGATCACCTTCATGCCGCTGTTGAGGAAGGTGAGTTTATCGGTGGTGGGGAATTGCTTGCGCACGGCGCGCCAATCGGGGGCAGCCTTGTCGCCAGCTCCGGCATTGTTGTCATTCATGCTCTAGGCTCCTTGATGGGCGCAACGCTAATGAGTGAGCACCTGGCTGAGGAATGTGCGGGTGCGCTCGTTGGTCGGCCGGGCAAAAAAGCTATCGGGACGGGCCGCCTCGACGATCTCGCCGTCATCCATAAACACCATCAGGTCGGCGACGCGGCGCGCAAAGCCCATCTCGTGGGTGACGACCATCATGGTCATGCCCTCATCGGCGAGCTCCGTCATGACGTCGAGCACCTCATTGATCATTTCCGGGTCGAGGGCCGAGGTGGGTTCGTCAAACAGCATGACCTTGGGTTGCATCATGAGCGCGCGGGCAATGGCGACGCGCTGCTGCTGGCCACCAGACAGCTGGCCCGGATACTTGGCGGCCTGATCGCCGATGCGCACGCGGTGAAGTAGCTCGTGCGCCCGCGCCGTGGCTGTGGCCTGCGGAATGCGCGCGGCAAGCACCGGTCCCAAGGTCAGGTTCTCCAAAACTGAGAGGTGAGGGAACAGGTTGAATTGCTGGAAAACCATGCCGACTCGGCGGCGGACCTCTTCGATCTTGCGCAGGTCGGCGTCAAGCTGCATGCCGTCGACGACAATGCGACCCTCTTGATGCTCTTCCAGCCGGTTGACGCAGCGGATCAGGGTCGACTTACCCGAGCCGGATGGGCCGCAGATCACCACCTTCTCGCCGCGGCCGACCTTGAGGTTGATGTCGCGTAGCACGTGGAAGTCGCCAAACCACTTGTTGACCCCGATCAGCTCGATGATGGTTCGGTCGGGCGTGGGCTCGGATCCGTTCCTGCTTGGCATCAAAAATTGCGCCCCTTGCGCAAAGTCCGCTCGACACCCTCACTGTACTTCGACATCGATAGGCAGAACACGAAATAGAGCGCGAATACCGACAGGTAGGCCTCCGGCGCGAAACGGATCCAGCGCGGATCCTCGAGCGCTGCCTTGGTCGCCCCTAGCACGTCGAACAGGCCGATGATGCTGACAAAGGTCGTATTCTTGAAGGCGCGGATGACGTCGTTCATCAGCGCGGGAATGACGATGCGCAGCGCCTGCGGCAGCACGATGCGACGCGTGGTTTGCCAATAGCTCAAGCCGATGGCATCGGCCGCCTCGTACTGGCCGCGCGGGATCGCCTGCAGGCCGCCGCGCACGACCTCGGCGGCATAGGCTGCGAAGAACACGATCATGCCGATCTGGGCGCGAAGCACCTTGTCGATGGTAAGCTGCTCAGGAACGAAGAGAGGGAACATTACCGAGGCTATGAATAGCACGGCCAGCAGCGGGATACCGCGTACGATCTCGATCATGCCGATCGATAGCGCTTGAATGATAGGTAGCCGCGAGCGCCGCCCCAGCGCCAGCAGCACCGCGAGCGGCAAGCCACCAACCACGGTGCCAACGAACAGGAGCAAGGTCAGCGGCAGCCCGCCCCATTCGTGTGTACCGGTGCGGCGCAAGCCGAGCACACCACCCAGCATCAAGACAAGCACCGCGGCCATGGCCACGACCCAGGCCAGAAACAGCCGCCAACTCCACAGCCGGCGGAATTGAGAGACGATGGCGAGCCCAACCACGATTAAAATGACAAGCCAGCCGCGCCAATGCTCCTGATAGGGGAAGGTGCCGAACAAGATCAGGCGATACTTCTCAGCCACCACAGCCCAACAGGCACCAAGCGCGCTACGGCACTCTTCGCCCTCTGTGCTCATCCAGACGGCATCGAACAGAGCCCAACGCAGGATTGGCGGCAGAACCATGCCAAGCCCCGCCAGGCACAACAATGTCAGGATGGTTGCATGCAGATTGTTGAACAGGTTATTGCGCAGCCAACGCACGATGCCGCGCTCGCGCAGCGGCGGTGGGCGGCGCGGTGAGGCGGTGGGAACCGCCATCGACACGGGAGGGGTGCCCAAATCACCGCTCCTTAATTTGGATGGCGCGATTGTACAGGTTCATGAGCACGGCAATGCTGAGCGAGATCAGCAAATAGACACCGGCCATGATCATCACGCATTCAATGGCGTGACCGCTCACCGTTGTCACGGTGTTGGAGATATTGAAGAGTTCCGGATAGCCAATGGCAACGCCCAGCGAGCTGTTCTTGAATAGGCTCACGTACTGGGACGCCGCCGGTGGCACGATGACGCGCAGCGCCTGCGGCAGGATGACGTAACGATAGATATCACCTGGCCCGAGGCCAATCGAGCGGGCCGCCTCGATCTGGCCGTGGCCGATGGATTGCACCCCGGACCGAACGATTTCCGCAATGAAAGCCGCAATGTAAAGCGATAGGCCGAGCAGCAGGGCGATGAATTCCGGTGGCAAGGTGGCGCCGCCATGGAAGTTGAACCCCTGCAGGACGGGCATCGCGAGCCCACCTGGTGCACCGGCGGCGAACCAGGTGAAGGCGGTGGGGCCGATAACGATCGCCAGCGCAATCGGGACCACTGGCAGCCGGGTGCCCGACCGACGGCGTCGCGCGGCGGCGAAGGCGACAAACAACCAAGCCGCGAGCATGCTTGCGATCAGGCTCAAGGCTAGCCAAGCCCAGGCGGCGGGGGCTGCAGGTATGGCGACGACCAAACCGCGGTTGCTGACAAAGCCATAGCCGCCGAGGCTCCAGGCTTGCCGTGGCGAGGGTAGCCGCGTCACCAGCAGATACCAGAAGCTGATCTGAATGAGCTGCGGCGTGTTGCGGAAAAGCTCGACATAGATTGAGGCGAGGCGGGCCACGATCCAGTTGCTGCTCAGCCGGCCGATGCCGATCAGCAAACCGAGTAGCGTGGCGCAGACTACCGCGGTGATGGAGACGCTGAGCGTGTTGAGGACGGCGACGGCAAAGGCGCGTAGCAAGCTGTCGGAGGTGGTGTATGGGATCAGGCTCTGGCTGATCGGGAAGCCGGCTTCCCGCCACAGGAACGCAAAGCCGGTGGAGATGCCGCGCTTGGCCAGTGCGTGCTGGGCATTGCCGACCATCCAAATGACGAGCCCGAACAGGGCAACGAGGATGATGGCCTGATAGACGAGGCCACGCACGTT
>DATFXD010000224.1:0-17661 GCA_035258605.1 Hyphomicrobiaceae bacterium
GCTACCCCGAGGCCGAGCCGCTCTACCGGCGCAGCCTGGCGATCCGCGAGAAGGTGCTGGGGCCCGGCCACCCTGACGTGGCCCAGTCGCTCAACAATCTGGCCTTGCTGTGCCGGAACCAGGGCCGCTACCCCGAGGCCGAGCAGCTCTATCGGCGCAGCCTAGCGATCCGCGAGACGGCGCTGGGGCCCGACCACCCGTCCGTCGCCAATTCGCTCAACAACCTGGCCGAGCTGTACCAGGGGCAGGGCCGCTACGCCGAGGCCGAGCCGCTCTACAAGCGCACGGTCGCGATCGTCGAGAAAGCGCTGGGACCCGACCACCCCAACGTCGGCACCTCGCTCAACAACCTGGCCGGGCTGTACCAGGCGCAGGGCCGCACCGACGACGCCGAGCCGCTTTACAAGCGCACGGCCGCGATCGCCGAGAAGGCGCTGGGACCCGACCACCCCGACGTCGCCACCGCCCTCAATAACCTGGCCTGGCTGTATCACGTGCAGGGCCGCACCGCCGAGGCCGAGCCGCTCTACAAGCGCACGGTCTCGATTCTCGAGAACGCGTTGGGGCCCGACCACCCGAATGTCGGCCGGTCGCTCGGCAATCTGGCCGGGCTGTACTCTGCCCAGCGCGACTGGGCGCGCGCCGCAGACTACTGGCGACGCAGCACGAGTGTCGTCGTCCGCCGCACCCGACGCGGGAGCGACGATGTCGGCCTCGTTCTGACCGGCAAGAGAAAGGGGGAAACGGAGCAGGCAAGCCGTCGCTTCTGGGGTCTTATCAAGGCGGTACACCACCTGGCGGCACAGGATCGCGGCGCCCAGGATCACTTGGCGCGCGAGATGTTCCAAGCGGCACAATGGGCGCAAGGCTCGGAAGCTGCCGCCTCCCTTGCGCAAATGGCGGCGCGCGGTGCCAAAGGGGATCTGGCGCTCGCCGCGCTTATTCGAGAGCGCCAGGACCTGGTGGGGGAATGGCAGAAGCGGGATAGCATGCGCGGCGCGGCGGTGGCACAGGCACCCGATATGCGCGATCGTCCCGCCGAGGCGGCCAACATTGCTCGGCTCGAAGCGATCGATGCGCGCATCGCCGAGATCGACAAAACGCTGCGCGAGACGTTCCCCGACTATGCCGCGTTCGCCCGGCCGACGCCGCTGTCGGTCGAGGAGGTGCAGCGCGAGCTTGGTCCCGATGAGGCGCTTGTGCTTTTCCTCGATACCCTAGAATTGGAGCACACGCCCGAGGAGACCTTCATCTGGGTCGTCACCAAGACCGACTTACGGTGGGTGCGCTCGGAAGTTGGCAGGGCAGCGCTACAACGCGAAGTGGCAGCGCTTCGCTGTGGGCTCGACGCAGACGGAGCTAGGGATGCGCCGGGCTCGCCCTGTTCCTCGTCTTTCAATGGCATCTATTCCGATCAGGACCGAGGGAGCGGCAAACCATTGCCCTTCGATGCCATCCGGGCCCATGCGCTTTACAAAGCCCTGTTCGAGGAGGTGAAGGACCTGATCAAGGGCAAGCACCTGCTGCTCGTGCCGTCGGGGGCCCTTACCCAATTGCCTTTCCAGGTTCTCGTCACCCAGCCACCCGACACGAACCCTACGACCTACGGCGATTACCGGGGCATTGGCTGGTTTACGCGTTCACATCCCTTGACGGTGCTACCAGCCGTCTCATCGCTCAAGGCCCTTCGCCGCAATGTGCAGGCAAGTCTGGCCACAAAGCCATTCTTAGGAATTGGAAATCCGCTGCTCGATGGTCCGGATCAGCGGTATCGACGGCTGCGTGAGGCAGCGCTGGCGAGAACAAAGTGTGGCGGTCTTGCGCCGATCCGGATGGCGGCAGCCAATAGCCATCGCGGCATGGCGGCCATCGCCGTGCGTGGTGGCATTGCCGACATTGCGCAATTGAGACTGGCGGCTCCCTTGCCCGAGACGGCCGACGAGCTGTGCGATGTGGCACGAATGCTTGGTGCAGCTGAAAGCGACGTTTTGCTTGGGGCGAGGAGCGCCGAGCCCGAAATCGTGCGCATGAGCGAGGAAGGCGGGCTCCGAGACTATCGGGTCCTGCATTTTGCAACACATGGGGCCTTGGCCGGGGAGGCCACGGGTTCAGCGGAGCCGGGGCTCCTGCTGACCCCGCCGG
Organism: Hyphomicrobiaceae bacterium; assembly: GCA_035258605.1. Classification (GTDB taxonomy): domain Bacteria; phylum Pseudomonadota; class Alphaproteobacteria; order Rhizobiales; family Hyphomicrobiaceae; genus AWTP1-13. Next base: position 2,143 of record DATFXD010000224.1, read on the forward strand.
CTCAAGCCTCCGAGACCGACGACGGTTATCTATCGGCCTCCGAGATTGCGAGACTGAAGCTCGATGCGGATTGGGTGATTTTGTCCGCCTGCAACACGGCGGCCGGCGAAGCAAAAGGTGCCGAGGCACTTTCTGGGTTGGCGCGCGCCTTCTTCTATGCAGGAGCCCGCGCCTTGCTCGTCTCGCATTGGTACGTCAACAGCGATGCGACGGTCGCGCTGATCAAGGGAGCATTCGGCGAGTTGAAACGCGATCCCGAGATCGGCCATGCCGAGGCCCTCCGCCGCTCCATGCTGGCACTGATCGACAAGGGTCCCGAGCGCTTCGCTCACCCGGCCGCCTGGGCGCCGTTCGTCGTGGTCGGCGAAGGCGGCATGAGCAGGTAACGCAATCCATGGAGGGGTGAGACCGCGGCTTTGGCGGTCCCGCGCCGTGGCCCGGCACTGGAAAGACCGAGCCCTCTCTATTGTTTTAGAGTGCCACGCCTCGGAGGGCGTCACGAGGCGTGGCCCGCGCTGCAGCCGGGCTGCTCATGCTCATTGGCAGCGGGGTGAGCCCAATCGCGGCGCGTAACACAGTTACGACTGATCGGCGATACCGATTTATGATTACGAACTTTTTATTTGGCTCGTTGAGGTGCGACGGGAGCCCCCCGTCAGGCTACGCCCTGATGCGCAGCCAGAAAAAAAGGGGGCGTGGACGGGCGCAAGGGCGTCCCACCACGATAGGATCGCTTCCGAGCTCTCGTTCAAATACCCCACCCTTGCATGCTCCTGCGTCTCGAGCACGAAAACGCCGAGCCAGCGTGTGGCGCCCCGCCGCCATGCCCAGGGCTTTACGCGTTCGCCGATCAACAACTCCATCTGGTACCCTCGAGCCTCAAACGCGCATGCCGGCTTGCGATCAACCGGCCTCGATCCGAGCCGGATTCGATGGGTGGCGCCCGCCGGGCTTGGCGGCAAGAATCGGATCGGGAGGCGCGCCGGTCGCTCACTCCTGCGCGATCAGGTCCTTGAGCCACCTGCGGCGCTGGTCGGCAGCGGTGCGATGGTCGCTGGCGCCCGACAAATGCCCACCGCGGTCCAGCAGATAGGTCTTGATGGTGTGGTCGAAGCTGACGCTGCCGTCCTTTCCCACGACCTTGGCGTAGTGGGCGCCGAAGGCGGCCGCGGCCGCGGCGATGTCGCCGGCGCTGCCCGTCAGCGCGGTGATGCGCGGATCGAACGCCGTCATATAAGACTTGAGGGCGGCCGGGGTATCGCGCTCCGGATCGACGGAGATGAACAATACCTTGAGGCGATCACCGTCGGCACCGAGGGCCGCTAGCTCGTTGCTCCAGTCGATGAGGGTGGTCGGGCAGACGTCGGGGCAGTGGGTAAAGCCGAAGGCCACCGCCAGCGGCCGGCCCTCGATCTCGGCTGCCGCCAGGCGCTCCCCGTTGGGTGTCGTCAGCGCCAGCAGGGGGGCGAGGGCGATCTGCCGGTGTGCTTGAGCTTGGCGGAACTCGATATAGGCGATGAGGTCGGCGGCCTCGCGCTCCGATACGCCGATTGAGGGCATGCGCACGGTCGGGAACTTCGCCATCAGCTCGAGCGCCGTGGCATCCTTGCTGGCGCGAACCTTGGTCGGGTTGGCGATGAACTTGGTGAGCCACTGCCGCGACCGGCGCGCAGTGACACCGGCGAGGTCGGGACCGACGCGATTGCCCTCGCCGATCGTATGGCAGCCGGCGCAGGCTTTGAGATAGAGGGTCTCGCCGGGCGGACCGGTGAGCTCGATCAGCTCAAGCCCGCGGCCGCGCCCGTGCGCTGCCGGCAGTTTGAAGAGTGGCGGATCGAGTGACCGGATCGTCGCCAGCAGGCGGTCGAGGTCGCCCATCGCCGAATCCCGCTGCCATTGCTCGGCGGGACCGTTGCTCAACAGCAGGTCGTTGCGGTGCTCACCTAAAAAACGGCTGCGCTCGCCAAGCCGGTAGCGAATCTCGTTGATGTGCTCGGGGGTACCGGTAAGAAACAGCCAGCCGGGGCCGGCACCGAACGCCTTGGCATAGTCCCGCATCCGCTCGGGAGTGTCGGTGTCGGGATCGACCGTGATCGAGTAGAAGAACACGTCGCGGCCCATGTGCGCGCCCAATTTTTCCTGCAGTTGCGACAGCCTGGCGGTGGCCACGGGACAAATCTCGCTGCAGGAGGTGTAAATGAAGCTGATGACCGCAATCCGGTCCTTGATCAGATCATCGTAGAAATTGAAGGTCGTGCCGTCGTGGGCAACGACGGCAAGATTGGGCACGTAGTCCTTGCCCCAGCGCGCGGCGTGCGCCGCCGCAAGCGACAACAACAGCAAGGCCGCAACAGCTGCGGCCTTCAGCATGCGTGCTACGAGCGACACTGGGTCGAGACCCCTCAGCCTGACGTGATCTTGCGCGGATCGCCCTCCGGCAGGATTTCGGGGGAGGTGAAGGTGACGCCCTCGCGGGACGGATTGGGCGTTTGTGTCACGCCGGCTTGCGGCGATCCAGGCACGCCCGTCAACAGCTGGATGCGCATTAGCATGGCGACGTCCTCATGCACCGTGTTGTGGCAATGATTGACGTAGGAGCCGCCGTACTCGCCAAACTGGATCTGGAACTGCACCGTGCCCGAGGTGCGCAACCGCCAGACGTCCTTGCGCACATTGAGCTCGGTTGCCGGGATGCTGGCAGCGCCCCGGTTCATGGTGATGCCCTCCTCGAAGTGGAGGTGGATCGGATGGTCCCAGCCGCCGCCGCCATTGATATAGGTCCAGTGCTCAACCTCGCCCGGTTTCGGGATCAACAGCGAGATGCGATTGGCATTGAAGGAGTGGGCCGCTTCGCCGTTGACCTTGATGGTCCAGGGGAAGAGCGCGGGCGCGGTCTCCGGGCAATCCGGTGTGCACTTGCCGGTGACCGGATCGCGTGAGGTGACGTCGCCCGACCGTCCAAACTCGACCACCCGCGTCCGCACCGGAGGGATGATCGGGATCTGTTGCGTCAGCGTCAGCGGCACCACGCTCTTCTCGAGCGTCGTCGACCGGTGATAGCTGCCCGGCGCGTCGAAGCTTTCCACCTGACCGACCACGCGGAATTCCAACAGCGGTCCCACCGTCGGGTCGCTGTCGATACCGGCCATGGCTTCGCGGATCGTCAGCGCCTGGTTCGGCTTGCGGCCATCGGTCTGCTTCAAAAGGTTGACCAGATAGATGCGGTCGCCGATGCGGAACTTTGAGAAGTCGACGATGATGTCGTAGCGCTCGGCGATGCCCTGCTCGTCGAGCTGCAACAGATCGATCGGGCTCACCACCAGATTGCCGTCATTGCAAATGAACTGGAACGGCACCGCCGTCCAATTCCAGGACAGCGCCAGCTGAATGAAGCGCGACATGCAGGCGTTGAGGATGCGGAAGCGGTACTTTCGGGGCAATACTTCCATGAACGGCGCGTACGTCATGTTGACGCACAATAGATCGCCCAAAAAGCCGTCGGTGGTGAAGATATCGAAGAACAGCTGACCGCTGGGATCGAGGGCGAGATCGTGCACGGCAAGGTTGATGTCGAAGTCGAGGTTGCCGTAATCCAAGTGATAGCCGCTGGGCAGGCGCAGGTTGACGCCATCCTTGAGCTGTTCGTTGCCGCGATCCGGTCCGCTGTAATAGTTCACCATCATGAACATGCCTTTGTAGACATTCTCAGCGGTGAAGAAGAAGCGATGGTCGTGGGCCCACATCGTGCCCTGCAGCTCGCGGAAATCGCCGGCGACATTGACCAGGCCGCCATTGCCGTTCGGCCCTGAAGCCTTCTTCTGGGTGGCTCCGGTGTTGAGCGTGTCGCGGCGCGCAAGCGTGGTGCTCCAGCGATAATCGTAGAAGGTGCCGGGGAAGTGATGCACGTTGGCGGCGCCGTCGCTTTCCGCGCCGTTGTGGGCGTTATGGAAGTGCAACTGATGCTCGTTGCGCCCGAAGCCGCCGTTTTGCGTCGGGTCGTCCTGCAGGTTGTTATAGATCCGGGTCAGGATCGGCTCGCCGTAGCGTCCCTTGATCAGCGGCGGCGGCAGCTGGCCGATGCCGCTGCCGTTGCCGGCGCCGTAGGTCCAAACGCTGGTCGGGTTCTGGTCCGGCAGATCCGGGTGGAAGGACTGGCCCGCCGCGATCTCGGACAGCGACAGCACGTAGCCGGCTTTGGGGAAGAACTCGTCCCAGCGCTGGTGCGCAAAGGCCTCACCCCACGGCCGGCCTTCGAGAGGGCCGGTATTGGTGAGGGGATTTCGGAACGGATTATCCGGGTTGCCGTTGCCGCCGGCGTCGTTGAAATCCTGGTGATAGGACATCCGTTTGGCCGGCCTTTCGGCTGTGCTGGCGGGGAACGCGGCATTGCCGTCGGCGTCCTTTGTCAACTTCACCGGCGTCTGCAGGCTCAAGCGCCGGAACGGCTGGTTGAACTTGCGCGCGGCGCCGAGCGGACTGCGCGGAGTGCCGGTCGGAACCGTCTGCGCGTAGGCGCTCGGCGCATAGACGTTAAGACCATTTTTCCAGGCCAGCAGGCCGCTGGAGGTGAAGAGGCCCCATTTGAACAATTCGCGTCGCGTGATTTGTCCATGCGAAAGCGCCCGCACGATTTCTGCCCGATTTTCGCGGGCTCGTTGTGCTTCTTTGATGCGGATGCGCGATGCGTCCTTCGGCAGATACATGGTCAGCCCCTAAGCCAGTGCCCGTGCCAGTGAACAACCGATCCAAGGATTAGAGAATAACGGGGCCACCATTGCCTGCCCCATACTTCTCCCACGAGCCTGTTCACACAGTGCCCGGGTCCAACGATCAGTTCCGTCGCGGCGGCGATGGCGTCGGCGCCGTGCGCGACAGACATTCCGTAGCAAGCCTTTTCAGGCTTCCGTCCACTTCATACACTGCGCCACCGCTCACTGCTGCGGACCTTCGTCCGATGGTCCTAGGACCAACGGCTAGCGTTGACATCGATCTGGCGCTGACATGCTAAGCCCGGACGCGCGCAGGACATTTTTGGGTCATCCTGATGACCCACAGCGCGGTCACCGGCAGCGGCAACCGCTTGTTGTTTTTATCAACAACTCAAAAGTATTTGTGGCGCTGCGTCGGCCAAGTTTTGCGATGGGCGCGCGCCCCGGGAGCAAGGCTGGCCGCGTCGATGCCGGAAGGTCGCAGAGAGCGCGCAGCGGGATTGGCCCGGTCCGCTAGAAAAAGCGGCTGCCGGTTCTGACGATACGCGTACTGAGAACCGGCAGCTTGCCTAATCAGCATATGGCTGATTGTGGGCATTGATACCTTTGCACAGCCATCGAGAGCCGTTGAGTAACTTTCCTGCGAGGGTGAGCAACAAGCGCGCGCGGCGGCACCCGGTCGCGAGCTTTTGGGAGCCGCACGCCAGGCGCCTGCGAGGCGTTTCGCCTGGTGGCGCAACGCTTAAAAGATCGGCGGCAAGCAGGGTGGTGCCTTGGCGAACCCGCTAGCCCCACTTGAGCAGTTCGGGAGCCTTGGGCTGGGCGCAGCAGCGGTCGGCCGCCGGGCAGCGGTCTGCTGGGCGAGGTGGCGCTCGTTGGTCGTTGCATGCTTTCCCGCGCCGTGCCCTGCTAAGCTTCGATTTCGACCATTTGCCATGGAGACCGCGGATGCCGCCTGACTGGACCGTTCGCCGCATAGGCCCTGACGAGTGGCAGCGCCTGCGGGCGCTGCGTTTGTCGGCGCTGGCCGATGCCCCGACCGCCTTCGGCTCGACCCTGGCGCGCGAAGAAAAGTTCGGCGACGAGGTCTGGCAGCAGCGCGCCGCCGACGGCGCAGCGGGCCTCACCAGCGTGACCGTCGTCGCCGAGCGCGGCGGCCGGTTGGTCGGCATGGCGAGCGGCCTGTCGATCGAACCGTCCGCGCAGCCGTCCCACGGGTCGCTGCTGGTCGGCATGTTCGTGGCTCATAGCACGCGTCGACTTGGGATCGGTGAGGCTCTGGTCGAGAGCATCAAAGGTTGGGCGCGGGCGCGCGGCGACGATCGACTTCAGCTTTGGGCAGTGTCCAGCAACCGGCCGGCGCTGACCCTCTATCGCCGCTGCGGGTTTGAAGCGACCGGTGCGACGCGGCCGCTTGCGCATACGCCGGGCCTGATCGAGGCGCACATGGTGGCGCCGGTATCGGGCGGGCCGGCACCCGGCCGGTGATTTGCCAAGCAGCGCCCGGCACTGCCGCCAATGTTGGCACCAGCGCGGTAATCCTTGACCGCTTTGATGCCTCCGTTGTCCGCGTGCGCCGTCCCCTTCGACGGCGATCGCGTCTTGCTGTCGGCTGATGTCCTTCTCGCCGGGTCGCCGGCGCGGATCGGGGCGCGCGCTTACATTCATGCAAGTGTTGCGAAAAGGCGGGGGGCAAGGCCGCGCCTGGGGCCGCTTGGCGCCGGGGCAAAAATTTCTTTGCATGGGGGTGTCGGGCGCTGCCAACCCCGCGCGTCCTTGGGCGATGGGCAGCCGGGAACCCCTTGCTGCCAAAGCCGGGGGACCTCCAGCACGCATGCCTCACAGGCCAAATCGTCACGATGTTGCTGCAGTTACGCCACATGAAACCGATAGGGGCGCATCGCCACCAACCACGGCGCAGCCGCATGAGTGAGGATAGGACAGTTCTATTGCGGTCGCTCGCGATCGATAGGGGCGAGCCCGCGCCGACGTCCCGGCGCCGCACGTGGCCGTGGCTGGTCGGCGCCGGCGTCGCCGTCTTGGCGCTCGCCGTCTTGGCCGCGTGGCTACTGGGGCCGCCACTTGCGAGCGTGGGTGGGACCGAGCGGCCGTTGTCGGCTCAAAGCCAACACCCGCCGGCCGCGCCGGAGCCAGCCGCGGCCGCCGTCACGGCACCGCGGCAAGGCGGCGGCCTCACCGCATCTGGCTACGTCGTGGCGCGACGCAAGGCCACCGTCGCGGCCGAGATTACCGGCAAGGTGGTCGAATTGTTCGTCGACGAGGGCATGGTGGTTGAGGCCGGCCAAGTGGTTGCCCGCCTCGATAGCGTGCTGGCCGAAGCCGATCTCACCTTGGCGCAGTCGCGGTCGGTTGCCGCCGAGGCGGCGGCCGCGGCGGTTGCTGCCGACCTCGACGATGCCGAACGCATCCTCGGCCGCACCAAAAGCCTTTCCCAAAAGAGCATTGCCAGCGAAGCGGATTTGACCAAGGCGCAGAGCAAAGTCGGCATTCTGCGCGCGCAATTGAGCCAGGCCGAGGCGCAGCTCAAGACCGCGCGCCTCGACGCGGAGCGCAACGCCACCGTGCTCGACAAGCACAAGATTCGGGCGCCGTTCGGCGGGGTTGTCGTGGAGCGTAGCGCCCAACCCGGCGAGATGATCTCGCCGATCTCGGCCGGCGGCGGTTTTACCCGCACCGGCATATGCACGATCGTCGATATGGACTCGATCGAAATCGAAGTCGATGTCAACGAGGCCTTCATCGGCCGGGTTCGCCCCGGCGGTGCCATCTCGGCCGTGCTCGATGCTTATCCTGACTGGACCATACCCGCGGCCGTGATCGCCGTCGTGCCCACCGCCAACCGGGAAAAGGCCACCGTCAAGGTGCGCATTGGGCTCAAACAGAAGGACCCACGCGTCCTTCCTGACATGGCGGTCAAGGTCAAATTCCTCGACGAGGGCAGTAGGGCTGGGCCGCCAACTGCCGAAGCGGTTTCGGCTGCCAAGTAGAAGTCCCAGCCAGTCGCCAACCGGAGATTTGAGCAAATGTCCAGCACCCCACTCGTTCGCCTGATCGGGCTCGGTAAGGCCTTCGCCAAGGGCAAGGACACCATCGCCATCTTTGACCACTTGGAGCTGACGATCCCGGCCGGTGACTTCGTGGCGGTGATGGGTCCTTCCGGTTCCGGCAAAACCACCCTGCTCAATCTGCTTGGGGGGATCGACCGGCCGGATGCCGGGGAGATTAGCGTGGCCGGCCAGCGCATCGATGGACGCAGCGAAGGCGACCTTGCCCGCTGGCGCGCCGCCAATATCGGTTTCGTATTCCAATTCTACAATCTGATGCCGATGCTGACCGCGGCGCAGAATGTCGAGCTGCCGCTGCTGCTGACCAAACTTGCCAAATCCGAGCGCCAGCGGCACGTCGAAACCGCGCTGCAAATCGTCAAACTGGCGGACCGAGCCAAACACTATCCGCGCGAAATGTCGGGCGGGCAGCAACAGCGGGTCGCCATTGCCCGCGCCATCGTTTCCGACCCGAAGCTGTTGCTGTGCGACGAGCCCACCGGCGACCTCGACCGCAGTACCGCCGATGAGATCCTATCCACCCTGCAGGTCCTTAACCGCGACCTCGGCAAGACCATCGTCATGGTCACGCATGATCCGGCCGCAGCCAGGTTCGCGCGCCGCACGCTCAATCTCGATAAGGGACGCTTCATCGAGAAGGAACTGGCGGCATGAACGATCTGGTACTGATCCGCAAGAATCTGTTCCGCAAGAAGCTGCGCGCTATCTTGATGCTGGTCTCGATCCTGATCGCATTCCTGATCTTCGGCGTGCTGGCAGGGTTCGAGCGTGCCTTCAACGCCGGCGAGGATGTGGCGGCCGCCGACCGCCTGATGGTCGTCAACAAGATCAACTTCACGCAACCGTTGCCGATCGCCTATTTCAACCGCGTGCGCGCCGTTGCCGGTGTGCGGCAGGTCACGCATTTCAATTGGTTCGGCGGCTACTACCAGGACCCAAAGAACTTTCTGATCGTGATGGCGGTCGATCCGGAATCCTACATGGAGGTCTATCGCGATCAGATCGAGATCGGCGCCGAGGCGAGGGCTGGCTTCATGCGTGAGCGCACCGGCGCCCTGGTCGGCGAAGCCATGCTGAAGAAGTGGGGGTGGAAGGTTGGCGATCGCGTGCCGATCATGAGCAACATTTTTATGCAGAAGAACGGCTCGCGCACCTGGGACCTCACCATCGTCGGCACCTTTACGGCGCGCAAGCCGAGCGTCGATACCAACTTCATGGTGCTGCAGTATGAATACTTCAATGAGACCCAAAACCTGGGCCGCGACCTGATTGGCTGGATGGCGCTCAACACGGCCTCGCCGTCGGACAACGACCGAGTGGCCAAGACCATCGACCAGATGTTTGCCAACTCCCTTTATGAGACCTCGACCGACACGGAGAAGGCCTTCAACAAGGCGTTCGCGGCGCAACTCGGCAATATCGCCTTGATCGTCGCACTGGTGGTCGGGGCAGCATTCGCGACCATTTTGATGATCGTCGGCAACACCATGGTGATGGCGGTACGTGAGCGCACCCGCGAGATCGGCGTGCTCAAGACCTTGGGCTTTTCCGGCGGACGCATCCTGCGCCTGGTGCTTGGCGAATCCGTGCTGCTGGCGCTCAGCGGTGGAATTCCCGGCATTGCCCTTGCCGCCCTGTTCGCCGCGGCCATGGAAACCAAGGTCGGCAATTTCATCCCGGGCTTCGCGGTGACCCCGGCGATCGCCCTCAAGGCGATTGCCCTGATGCTTGGATTCGGCCTCATCACCGGCCTTATTCCCGCCGTCTCCGCCATGCGCCTCAAGATCGCCACCGCCCTCGGTCGGAGCTGACACATGCGACCCTTGTTTTTGCAGGTTGCCGCCGTGACGCGCATCAACATCAAGAGCATTCCGCAGCGCTTTTGGCTGTCGCTGTCGACGGTCATGGCCATTGCCCTGGTGGTGATCGTGCTGTTGTCCTTCCTGGCGATGGCAAACGGTTTCCAGCAGACGCTCACCAGCTCGGGCTCGGACGACATCGCCATCATTTTACGCGGCGGTTCCCAGGCGGAGATCAACAGCACGGTTTCGCGCGATCAGGTGCGCTTGCTCGAGGAGGGCCCCGGCGTCGCCCGCGGCAGGGACGGCAAGCCATTGGTATCGGCCGAGCTCTATCTCGTGGTCGACGGTGTCAAGCGCTCCACTCAAACCAAGGCCAACCTGCCATTGCGCGGCATCGGCACGGAGGGTGCCGAGGTGCGCAAAGGCATCAAGATCGTCGAAGGCCGCATGTTCAATGCCGGGGCCAACGAGATCGTCGTTGGCAAAGCCCTGTTGCGCGAATTCCAGGGACTGGAAATGGGCCAGGTGGTGGCCTTTGCCACCAGCCGCTGGACGGTGGTCGGTGTGTTCGAGGCCAATGGCAGCGTGTTCGAATCCGAGATTTGGGCCGATCTGCCGGTGGTGCAGAGCTTGTTCAACCGCAACAATATCTTCCAGACCGTGCGTGTTCGGCTCGACAATCCGGCGGCGCTCGCCCGCCTGCAGCGTTTCGTCGACGAAGACCCGCGCCTGAAGCTCGACGTCAAGTCCGAGGCCGCCTACTTTGCCGAGCAGGCGTCGCAGACGTCCGATCTCATTCAAAAGCTCGGTTGGCCCCTGGCCATCACCATGGCGCTCGGGGCGTTGGCCGGTGCGCTCAACACCATGTACAGCTCGGTGGCGGCGCGTGCGGTCGAGATCGCGACCTTGCGCGCCATTGGCTTCGGCGGCTTTCCCGCGTTCATCGGTACCTTGGTCGAGGCGCTGATTCTTGCCGCGGTCGGCGGCGCCATTGGCACCATTGCCACCTACCTGGTGTTCGATGGTTTCAGCGCCTCGACGCTCGGCGCCTCCTTCACGCAGGTCGTGTTCAGTTTCAGCCTGCGGCCCGCCCTGTTCGGCCAGGCCGTGCTGCTGGCCCTCGCCGTTGGTTTGGGCGGCGGCCTGCTTCCTGCCATCCGCGCCGCGCGCATGCCGATTGTTGCGGGCCTGAGCCAGCACTGATGGCGCGGCGAGGCAGCGACGCTTCACCAACTCGCCGCCGTGTCCGGGCGCTCTAGCGTTTGGGCACCGCGGCCATACTGCGGCGAGCAATTTCGCGAATGCCGGTCCAATCGCCGGCCTTGATCTTATCCTCCGACGCAAGCCAGGAACCGCCGACCGCTACCACGCCCGGCACCCGCAGCCATTCCGGAAAGCTTGCCTCGGTGATGCCGCCAGTTGGGCAGAAGCGCACCATTGGCAATGGTCCGCGTAGCGCCTTGATGGCGGCGATGCCGCCGGCAGGCACGGCGGGAAAGAACTTGACGATGTCAAAGCCATGCTCAAGCGCGGTCAAAATCTCCGACGCCGTCGCCACGCCGGGCAGCAGCGGCAAATTGGCCGCGGCGCAAGCGGCGTAGATCTGGTGGGTGGTTCCGGGCGTGACCCCGAACTTTGCCCCGAGATCGGCGGCACGCCGCACTTCATCGCCCGAGCGGATGGTGCCAACGCCGACGATCGCCTGCGGCACCTCGCGCACGATGCGGCGAACGGCATCGGCGGCGGCGGCGGTGCGCAGGGTAACTTCGAGCGCAGTCACACCGCCGGCGACCAGCGCCTCGGCCAGAGGCACCGCCGCCGCGCTGTCATCGATACTGATAACGGGGAGCAGCGGGTTTTGCGCGAGCATCGCAGCGAGGCGTTCAGACAACGACATCGAGAGCCATCCCTTTGCTGAGGCCGGCCGCCGCCAACTCCGCGCGCGGCCATGCCGCGCGCGGCAGGATCGCGCCGCGATGTTGCACCACGACGCGTGCCAGGGCGTGCCCGGCTCGGGCTGCCGCCGTCGGCGGCTTGCCCTCGAGCCGCGCGGCGAGATAGGCCGCCGCAAAGCTATCCCCGGCCGCGGTCGTGTCGATCACGGGTGCGACGGCGTCGGCGCCGATTTCGACCGTGGTGCCGCCCGCGCGCAACCGGCAGGCCGGATGTTCGAGCTTTAACACGATCTCCCGCTGGTCCCAGTGCTGGTCCAGGACCGGTTGCCAATCGGGCCCGTAGAGCAACGACAGATCTTCGACCGATGCAAACACGATGTCGGCCATCGCCAGCATGCTGGCGTAGGCGGCCCTGGCCGCATCGCGCTCGGGCCAGCCGCGCGGGCGGAAATTCGTGTCAAAGGCGATGTTGGCGCCGGCCTGGCGCGCCTTGCCGAGCGCGGCCAGCAGCACGCTGCGGCCGGCGGCGCCGTAGAGCGACAGCGAGACCCCTGACAGGTAGATGTGATGATAGCGACCGAGCTCAAGGCACAGCGAGGGGGTTTCGGGGAGCGCGAACAGATCTCGGGCCGGAGCGCGGTCTCGCCAGTAAGAAAATCGGCGTTCACCGTTGGCGTCGGTCTGGATGATATAGAGGCCGGGCAATCGTCCCTCTAGCCGCACCACCGCATCGGTGCCGACGCCTTCGGCCTGCCACGCCGCGAGCATCTCCGCGCTCCAGGGATCATCGCCAAGCGCCGTGATGTAGTCGATGGCTGTGCCGAGGCGGGCAAGATAGATTGCCGTATTCAGTGTGTCGCCGCCGAACGCGCGCGTGATGCGCCCATCCGGGTGCTCGCACAATTCGATCATGCATTCGCCGATCGCGGCAACGCGTCCCATGTCACCTGCGCCCCATGTAAGCGCGTCCCATGTCAAGGGTTCCCGTCAGCCTCGTGCCCGCAACCACCGGCGTTGTCAATTGACCGCGGCCGAGGCGAGCGCCGGGACGTTGCTGGCAGGGCGGCAGCCGGGTTGGCGACCATGGCTTGCGATCGCCAGCCAACGTTGCCTCGCCACCTTCTATTGACGCGGCCAAGCCGGCGTGTCGGGTCGGCGCTGCGACCGCTCAGCGTCATTTCTGAGAACGCGCGCATCGGAGCCGGTCGCAGCCGAACGCGCTGCCTGTGCCGACGGTGGCGAGCGGCAAGCCACCCCACACCCTCAATCGCTGCCGGGGCGGATCCTGGCGCTGGCGAAGAGGCTACTGTTGCGCACGGAGGACGGCCGACCCGCCGCAACCGAACCCGCCCCAGCCGCAGCCATGGAACGGGAGCCTGAGCATCGCCGTTATGGTGATGATCGCGCCACACCAAGGAGCCCCGCGATGCAGAACTTCATTGCTGCCGTCATCGGTGCCGTTGCCGCGCTTGGTTTTGCCGCCGCGTCGCAGGCCCAAACCACGGCCGAGGATACCGAGCTTGCCTTCATGCCCCGCACCCTCACTGTCACCCTGCTCAATGATGGCGGCAAATACGTCGCCGTCGACCTTAAGCACATCCCGCAGGGCGGCACCTGCCGCATGGATAAGGATGCAACGATTGTGAAGGTGGGTCCGGGAGCAAGCCCCGGCACGACGCGCGTGCGCTATATTGCACCGCAGGTGAGCTCCGGTGGCTGTCCTTTCCTCACCGCCTTCGATCTGAGCGACAGTGACTATGCCGAGGCGCGTGCCGCATTTGTGCGAATGAAAGACGATGCGATGCGAAGGGTCGAAGAGCTAAAGAAGGAGCTGGGCGACAAGTGGGACGAAATCACGGGCAAAAAGAGCTGACGGCCGCGGCCGCAAGCGCGCGCGCCGAGGGGCACTGCGCCCGTGCCGGCTGCCGCGCGGCGTGAGACCTAACCGGGCCCGAGCCAAGCTCATCGCTGAGGCCACCGTGCCCAGCGCAAGCTCAATAGTCGATGCCAAATATCCCCTGCTGGTCAAGGCCTCGCGCATCGCCGGCCGCGGGGTGTTCGCCGGCGAAAACATTCCTTGGGGCGTCAAGATCATTGAATATCGGGGCGCCATCGTTGACGACAGCGAGGCGGCCAGGCGTGCCGCGCAGGGCGCCACCGCCATCATGGAGCTTGGCGATGGCCGCAACATTGATGGGTTCGACCAGGGCAATGGTGCGGCGTGGATCAATCACAGCCGGCGCCGGCCCAATTGCGTTCTGCTGCGAGAGGACGGGCAAGTCTGGATTGTCGCCGGCATCGAAGGCGTTGCCGCGGGGGAAGAGCTCACCTACGACTACGGCAGCGAATACTATCCACGCCCTGGCCGATCCGGCAGGTAGGCCCGCGCCGCGGCGGCGCAGGCTCCGGCGGCGACGGGGTCGCCGCACGAGAATGGCCGGTGGGCCGCCCATCGCCGCCAAACGCTCGCCGCAGCCTGCCTGCATTGCTATCGCCGGGGGTGAGCCGCCGGCGGCATCTAGGCTTGCCGGGCGTGGCGATAGCGCAAACTGGCCGCCACGGCGGGGGCGCGGTTTTGGGTAAAATCGCGGCGTGTTCCGCGCTTGCTAGCTAAGGCTCAGAGAAACTCCGATGGATATTCTTGCCTGGCTTTGGTGGCTGATCTCTACGGTGTTTGGGGCCGCATTTGCGGTGCTGTGGTTCCTGGTCAGCGGCTGGGTTTCGGCGCTGCTGCAGATCGCTTTGTTGCTGACCTTTATCTATTTCCTCAAATATGGTTGGCAACGGGCTCCCGTTGAGATTTGGCGCCGGACGCGATCCTTCGCCCGGTTCTTCCTCGGCTGGATCCGCGCCCGCGAACCGTCTCCCGTGGCCCAGGAAGGCCCCGTGCGTGTCGTGAAGAGCAAGGAATTTGGCGACATCAATATCTCGACCCTGCTTTCGTTGATGATGCTGGTCGGGCTGCTGTTGGCATCACACCTTGAAGGACTGGCGCGATGATGTCCTGGCTGAAGTGGTCGGCGACGCGCGCGCCGGCATTGCCGGTGGCGTGGGTACTGGCGCACGCCACCGTGCTGCTGTGGAAGGCGCTCGATCCCCGTTACATCGATGAAGCCAGCTGGATCGTCGATAGCATCCTGAAGCCGCTGCATCCGATCGGCGTCTGGCTGGTGTCTGCCATCATGCCGCCGTTGCGCACGCTTGTGAGCAACATGCCGCCGACCCATCTTGACGCCGACAAAGTCCTCTATGGCTTCCTGGTGCCGATTTATATGGGCATCATCATCGGCTTCTTCCGCACGCTGCGCCGCGTGGTCGGCGGATAGGGCAAGACCCGTAGCGGCGCAGCGAGGGGTCCAAACGGGGGAGCGGCAGGGGGCGATGTCGTGATGCCAGGCTGGCGGCGGCAGACCCTTGCCTTGGTGCGCGCCGCCGACCGCGCCTGGCGACCGCGCACCGGTGGCCCGGCAACCCCGGTGAAGATCGCGATCGCCGTCAGCCTTTTGAGCCTCGCCGCCGGCGGTGCGTTGGCGCAGCGCTCGCAAGCCTGGACACGATGCGCCGGCGGCAAGGGCATTTCGCCCGATGGTCAGATAAGTGGCTGCACGGCCATCATCCAATCGGGGCGCGAGAACCCGCAGGATCTTGCCAGGGCATTCTCCAACCGTGGCACGGCCTACTTTGGCAAGGGCGATTATCGTCGTGCCATCCAAGACTATAGCCAGGTCATCAATCTGGAGCCCGATAACGCCACGGCGCTCGACAATCGCTGCTGGACGCGCGCCACGCTGGGATTGCTCGGCGAAGCCTTAGAGGATTGCGAACAGTCATTGCGGCTACGGCCCAACCACGAGCCCACCCTGGCGACGCGGGGCTTTGTTTATCTCAAGTCGGGAGCCGTCGAGGCCGCGATTGGCGACTACGATGCCGCGTTGGCGACGAACCCGGACAACCCCTACGCGCGTTATGGACGTGGCGTGGCAAAGCTAAGGCGGGGCGACGCCAGCGGCAACGACGACATCGCCGT
>DATFXD010000225.1:0-2217 GCA_035258605.1 Hyphomicrobiaceae bacterium
TGGAATGTCGGCTACGAGGCACGCTCCGGCCTGGTCGTCGATGCGCAGGGGCGCGCCCACTACAGAGGGCGCCTGCATGATCTTCTGGCCGCGGAAAGCCCCGCTCTCGCCGCGGGTTTTGCAGCGGCCGACCTTGAGCAAATCTGGCGGGCGATGTGCGAGTTGCGCGACCGTCTGCTCGCGCGCGCGGCATAGGTGGCCGCCAAGGCCGATGCACCAGCCGCCATGCCAAAACGTGGCCAACGCGTGGCCAAGCACATGGCCAGCCAGCACATGGCCGGCGCAGGGCCGGCGCAGGGCCGGCGCATGGCCGGCGCATGGATTGCCTCGACACGATGGCGCTCACCACGGCAGAATGCGAGCCGACGGCTAGCCGCGGACCCATCAATTGGAGAACAGCATGCAGCGACGGGCATTTGTCGGCGGGGCCGCGCTGGTGGCGGCCGTGGCAGGGTTGGGACTGGCGCCGGCGGTGGCGCAAGATCCCATCGTCTTCGGTCTGATCACGCCCCTGTCGCCGCCGGGCGAAACGGCCCTCGGTCAACTGGCAAAGCGCGGCGCCGAGATTGGCGTTGCATACATCAATGAGAAAGGCGGCGTGCTCGGACGAGGCGTGACGCTGTCGGTCCACGACAGTGCGGGCAAGAACGAGCAGGGCGTCGCCGCCTATCGCCGTCTGGTCTCGAGCGAGAAGGCCGTGGCCGTTTTCGGCTTCATCCATTCGGGCGTCAACATCGCCGTCAACGAGGTGGCCAAGGAAATGGGCGTCCCCACCATGGGCACCCAAACCGGTGCCGGTGACGTCACGGCCAAGCACTACGACATCGCCTTTCGCACGCACGCCGTTGACGGGCCGCGCGCTGCCACTTGGCTCGGTTGGATCGCCAAGAACAAGTGGAAGCGCGTGAGCCTGTTGGCCGAAACCACCGATTACGGCATCGGTCTCGCCAAGGAGACGGAGAAGCAGAACAAGGAGAAGAACCTCGGCCTCGAGATCCAGACCATCATGTTCGACCGCACGACGACCGATCTTTTGCCGCAGCTCTTGCAGGTTAAGGCGTTCAAGCCCGATGCCATCATCAACGTCGGGGTCGGTCAGCCGCTCGATCTGATGATCACCCAGGCGCACACCGTCGGATTGCTGCCGGGTGCGCAGATGGTGACCTCCTACGACGTTCCGGCGCGGCCGCAGTTCTGGCAGCTCCACGGCGACAAGGGCGTGGGCATTAACTTCATCGCCTTCTACTCGCCGAAATCCGAGTTGTCGGACCTCGGCAAGGAATTCGCCAAGCGCTACCAGGCGAAGTTCAACGAGCCGCCGGTGTATGCGGCGCTCAACGGCTTTGCCAATGCAATCGTGTTTGCCGCCGCCATCGAGCAGGCAAAATCGACGGATCCCAAGGCGATGGTAAAAGCGCTGGAGGAAGGCTCCTTCATGGGCTGGTCCACCAGTCCGATCACCTTCCCCCGCGCCGAAGGGGCGCTTTGGCACAACTGGTCGCCCCCGCTCTTGGTACTGCACTACACCGCCAAGGATCAGACGCCGGCGGCGGCCGAAGTGGCCTATATTCTCGGTCAATAGTCGTGGCTCACGCAAAAGGCGCGCGGATGTCGTGCCGGGGGAGATATCGCGCTGCCGCGCATCCTCGGGCTTTCGACTTCGCGGCCGATGGAACCCGCTAACGGGGGCCGCCGGCCGCGCAGGCATGAGGGCGAGCGCGGCGGCATGTCGGCGGGCACGCGAAGGGCGGGCCGATGATCTTCAGCGGCGAGCTTCTGGTGCAAACGCTGCTGTCGGGGCTGATGATCGGCGTCCTTTACGCGCTGATGGCGCTCGGCATCACCTTCATTTACTCGATCGTAAAAACCATCAATTGGGCCATGGGCGAATTTTACATGATTGGAAGTTACCTCCAGTTCGTGGCCGTGCACTTCCTGCTGGGCCCGCGCTGGTGGTGGCTGGCTGCCATCTTGTCTGCCGCGGGCACCTTTCTCATCGGCACGATCCTGGAGCCAATCCTCATAAAGCCCATGTACGCGCAGACCATGCAGCGGCGCGACGATTACGCCACCGTGGTCACCATCGCCCTGCTGTTGCTGCTGCGCAGCCTTGCCGTCGCACTCGGCGGGCCCAATCAGTACCGGCCCGAATCCGATCTGCCGGTGGTGTGGATCGGTCCCTTACCGCAGGAGGGAGCTCGCGTTGCCGCCTTTGTG
>DATFXD010000226.1:0-5565 GCA_035258605.1 Hyphomicrobiaceae bacterium
CGGCCGCTTTGTTCGCGTCCAAACCATAGACTTCGGAACCGTCCCACCAGGGTGTGGCGATGTTGGCAAAGATCGGAGAGCCGCACGGCGCGTGGGTCAGCACCTTATTGCCGGCGATGCGCATCTCCGTCTCGGGGCCGAGGTTCTTGTGGTTCTGCCAAGGCCCCTCATTGGGCAATACGATGTCCTTACCGAGGGTGCCGAGCTCGTAACGTTCATGATTGACCCAGTCGTGCACCTGGAACTGGATCCAGGCCGCGGCCAGCAGGTTCAGCGTCTTCGCCGGCACGAATTCGGTGCGCGTCAAAAGCTCGCGACTGATGAGGATCGGATCCGGTCGATCAAACATGTCCGGACGATAGGCCGGCGGCACATTGCGGCCGAAGGCGGAACCGGCGCTACCCATCGTCGGCACCGCCAAATCATTATAGGTGCCATCGAAGGTGCGCGCGGTGCGCACCGCTTCCGGGATCGGGCCCGGTGGTGGATGGGGTTGCGGCGGCACCTGGGCTGGCTCGGTATCGATGAGATTGTTGGCGCGCAGTGAGCTGCGGAGAACCGACAGATTGAGCAGCGCCAGGCGCCACGACCGCAGGCGATACCAGGGCGCGAACCGGCTGATGAGTTGGAAGCCGCGCGTGGCGATACCGGTGGCGACGATATTGCGCAGCGGCGGTTCCTGGTGGAAGCGGTAACCGAGGCGGTGCGCGGCGCTGGTACGGTAGGCCTCCTTGCGGGCCCGATTCAAATTGCCGAGGGGCCTGAATTCCTCGGTTGTGTACCAAGGATTGAAGCTCATCTGATCGATCAATCGCTCGGCCGCTCGACCGGCGGCGGCATCCACGTCCTGGCTCGGAATGGTGAGCGTGGCAATGGCGAGCGGGCGGGACACCTTCTCCTTCCAGGTGATGGCGAAATCTTCGATCGGCGTCGACCGCTCGCTGACGAACGGCTGCAGACAGAGATCGAAGACGATGTCGCCACGGCGCAGCCGCGTGACGGCCTCTGCACGCAAATAGTCGGGGTGGGACGAGCGGGGCTTGGATACCTCCGGTGCATCTGCGACCGGACGCAGCAGGTAGCGCACCGGGCCGGCCTCACCCCACAGGATCGAGCCGCGGCTCCAGTAGCTTTCCAGAGCCAAACTCCGCACCCGGCGGTGGGTGGCGCGCAGGAGACTGAGGGTGGTGCGCAGCGCTTCGTAGGCGCCAAGGCGCCAGATGAGCCGCGGCAACCGCACCATCCCACCGCCCGCCAACGCCTTGGCGACGGCAATGAACTGGCGCGCATTGCGCACGTGGGCAGTCGGAAAATTTGCCGCCAAGAGATCGTGGGATTGCTGGTCGGACACCCGAATGCGCATCGCGATCCCGCGCAGATCGCGGTTGGCATCAGGGCGACAGCCGCCGGAGGCATTGGAAAAGCGGATGGTGGTGGCATACTCCTGGCCGGGCTGAAAGGGTCCGACCCGAAACTGATCGGGAATGTCGGGCAGAATGCGAAGTCTTGCATTGTCGACGCCGAGCAGCAATTTGGCATGCGAGGCGCGCGTCAGGCCCGGCGCGCCGGCTTGCTTCTGGAATTTCAGCTGAATGTTGAGAATGTCGCGCGTGTAGCCGGCAAAAATGCGCCGCTCGGCCTCAGCGCTTCCCCCGTCATATTTCTCTGACCACGCCGCTTTTGCCATGTTCCCGCACCGATGATTGGCTGCTTGAGCCGCTTCGACGCACCCCCGCGACGACACTAGTTTCGACAGACGCTCTCCAACGAACCGAGGAATGCTCTGGCGCTTGCACGATCACCGCCATCGGGCGCATCGGCAAAGGTTGCGAGCTCGGCGCGCAACAGGGTGCGCGCTTCCTCCGACCGGCCGCTGCCAACCAGGTGCGCGGCCAGGGAGTGCACCGCGCGCAAGGCAAATCCGCGGTGGCCGCGCTGGCGCGCCAACGCCAGCG
Organism: Hyphomicrobiaceae bacterium; assembly: GCA_035258605.1. GTDB lineage: Bacteria > Pseudomonadota > Alphaproteobacteria > Rhizobiales > Hyphomicrobiaceae > AWTP1-13. The sequence continues at coordinate 1,956 of DATFXD010000226.1, forward strand.
CTTGCGTGAAGCACCGTTCACTCTGCGCCGCATCGCCGATTTCAGGATGCGCCATGAAGCAGCCTTCGATCCGCAAGTACTCGGCCTCATACCAGTGGTGACCGCCGTGGCCGAAGACGGTGCGTGCCTGCTCAAGACAGAGCCGTGCCTCGTTGACCGCATGGGTTGCGGTGTAGGCCTCGGCCAACCAGCACAGATAGGTGGGCAGCCAATAGCTGAGATGCGCCGTCTCGAGGAAATTGCGTTGCTTCTCCAAGGTATCGATACCTTCGGCAACCCTGCCGGATTGGAGCTGACACCAGCCCAGAAATGTGCGTGCCACCGCGATCCACAGCGGTAGTTCCCGCTTGGTGGCGCCGGCCAGCGCGTGTTGGGCCAGCGCCTCGACGGCGTCCACGTCCCGCTCCAGGGTGTACAGCATGCAGACGTGGGCAACGGCGTAGCCAAGCGTGTGTGCGTGCTGCAGCCGCGCCGCCGAATCGAGCGCGCCGCGCCCGTGCTTCAGCGCTTCATCAATCCGGCCCAGCAACCAGTCGACGGTGCATAAGTTCGACAGGCTGCCGACGTGCACGTCGGTCCCGTAAATGACGGCCGTCACGCGGTCGGCATGTGCATCATAGAGTTGGATGGCTTTTTCCAAATGCTGACGCGCGCGTTCGGTCTCCGCGTCAAGCAGCGACGTCCCGAGCAGGCGATGGCCGACCATGCGATCGGCCCGGGCGCCTTTCTTCTCGGCCAATGTCAGATAATCCTGTGCCAGCACTCCGGCCTCGCGCACATTGCCGGCGCCGCGCAAGTACGACCACCGCGCGTAGAGCGCTGGAAACACGCGTGGATCATCATCCAGCGCGTGGCAGAGTTCGATCGCACGACTGCTGACGTCGGCCACGGCCTGGGCCGCAAAGCCCTGCAGCGCAATGGTCGGTCCAATACGCGCAATCTGAGCGTTGAGCTCCAGATTGTCGCGTTCAAACCCGGCAGGCAGCCTCTTGATCTGATCGAGCGCCATCTCCAACTGCGCCAACGTCTCCAGGTTTGCCGACCGCTGGGCCGACGTGTTGGCCGCCTTGAGCCACATATTGACGGCGCGGGACGTTCGTTCCGCTTCCGACAAATGCTGTGCCAGGTAATCGGGCTCGCGGTCAGCAATCTCGGGCAAGTAGAGCTCGATGCTGTCGGCGACGCGGGCGTGCAACTCGCGCCGCTGCCGTTTCAGCAGCGAGTGATAGGCGACATCTCTGACCAGCGCATGCTTGAAAGAGTAGACCTTTTCATCGTCATTGGGCTCCAGCCGGATCAAGCCCGATTGCAGCAGGCGCTCCAAAGCCGCCTCGAATGCGTCGCCTCGCTCGGTGGCAACGTGGCCCAGAAGGTGGTGCGAAAAACTGCGGCCGATGACCGAGGCGACCTGCGCAATCGCCTTGGCGGTGCCCAACCGCTCCAGACGCAGCATCAGGGGGTCGTAGAGGGCGGACGGCACCCCATGCCCGCCCGCCACCACGTTGCTCCCGACACCGGGATCGACCTGCCCGGTCTCCACCGCCGCTGCCGTCAGCTCCTCCACGAACAACGGTACGCCGTCGGAACGGGCCACGATTTGCTCCAGCAGCTTTTTCGACAGCTGCTTCAGCACGACCGAGCCTGCGAGGATACGGCAGTCGTCGTCGGCCAGACGCTGCAATGGCATGCGCCGCAGCGTTGCCGCGGTGCTGCGCATGGAAGCTGTTCGGCTGGTTCTGACGAGGAGGATGGGGGCATTGGCGATCAGCGCGCCGATCCGATCGATGACCTCGGCCGTCGACGGATCGGCCCAATGCAGATCCTCCACCAGGATGAGCCGGGCATCGCCGGGGCAATGTGACATCAAGAGCTGCACCAGGACTTCGCGCGTTCGCCGCCGCAGCTCCAAGGTGTCGGGAACAATCGCGGCCATTGGCCGGGGCGGCGGCAGACCCAGCAATTGGCTGACCAGCCCATGCTGTTCCTCGTCGCAGCCTGGTATTGCCGCGAGAAAGCTGCACAAGCGGGCAGCGTTGGTCTCGTCGCTCTCCTCCTTGCGCACGCCGATCATCTGCTCAAGCCGGCGGATAATCGGGTAGAACGGCGTGTGCTGGTGCTCGGCCGAGGCCTGCAGGACCACGATGGAGCCATCGTCTCGCTCGACCTTGCCAACGAGCTCCATGGCCAACCGTGATTTGCCGATACCGGCCTCGCCGGTAATCTCGACCGTGTGTCCGCGTCCGGTCTTCGCCAAGTTCCACGCCTCAAGCAGCTGGCCGATCTCGCAGCAGCGCCCGACCAGCGGCGAGGCATCGCGCAGGTACTCCTGATAGGCGGTGTGATCGTCGGTCGCCTCGCCCAGGACCTGAAAGGCTTCAACCTTGCGCGACAATCCCTTGAGCGCGTGCAGCCCAAGCGGTCGCAATTGGAATTTGCGCTTCAGCAGGCGCTGGGTCTCGCCGCTGATCACCAGCGAATTGGCGCTACCGATCTCCTGCAGTCGGAAGGCAATGTTGGGCGTGTCGCCGACGATTTCGGTAGCGTCGTGGACGTGGCCCGACGCGGCCTTGCCGATGACGGCAACCCCGGTGTGCACCCCGATGCGGACCAGCAAAGGTTCCTGGATGGTCGCGCGCGTGCGCGCACCCAGCTCATCGATGGCTTTTAAGAGCGCCAAGCCAGCGCGTACCGCAGAGGCCGCCTCGTTTTCCGATGCGAGGGGATAGCCAAACTCGGAGCGAATTCCATCACCGATGTAATTGATGACCGTGCCGCCCGCCTCATTGATGCATCGGGTGCTGATGCGCTGGAATTCCTGCAAAATCTCGCTCAAGTCCTCGGCGTCGCAGCGCTCGGATAGACCGGTGGAATCGACGATGTCGCAGAACAGGACCGTGAGTTGACGACGCTCGTTGGCGCGGCCGCGAAAGTCGTTCATGGAAGGTTGCCCCCGTCGGTTAGGCCCCGGGGCACCAGCGTGCGCGGTCCCAGAGTCGGCGCAGTCTTCGCCGACCAATGGCGGTACCGCACGCAGGCGGGAGCGTGCGGCCTAGGCGTGGTCCTGCGACCTCACAAGCGCTCGCTTTGCCCATGGGGAGCCCTCGACATCGACTGGTTGCCACACCCGAACCGCTCACGACAATAGCCCTGCAAAAAATGGGTTAAGCATGCGCCGTTCGGGATCGGCCTCTCGCACCTTGGTTGAGAACTCCGTCCATCTTGCCCCATAGGCGGCTTCGACGTGTTGTCGCGCCACGAATGGACTCTGATTGAGCAAGGGAATGCCATTCTTCTTGCACGCGAAGTCGTTGAATGCCTGCAGAAACGCATCCCATGCGGCCTTGTCGGTGTAAGCGTGGATCGGATCGATCGAGAAGATATCGCCGTCGTAAGAGTAGGACAGCAGCGAATGCACATCCTTTCGGATAAAATACGATCCGAGCGGCATATTGCAGCGGAAGTCATGCTCCCGGTAATACTGCTCGCTGAATTCCAGGTATGCGCGCAGGGTATCCAGCCATTGCCCGCGCGGGAATGCCCAAAATGTGAAGGCATACTTTGCCGATGCCGGGGTCCGGCTGTAGTCGATGGTTTTGTCCGGATTATAGAG
>DATFXD010000227.1:0-2429 GCA_035258605.1 Hyphomicrobiaceae bacterium
GATCTGCCACAAGCCGTTGGTGGCCACCGCCGCCACCCAGGAGGACCTCGCCCAGCGCGTGCGCGACGTGCGGGCACGGCTCGCCTTCTATCTGTCGACCCCGTCCTATCGCGCCGCCGTCGAGTACCATGGCCTGGGTGATCTTGCCCGCAAGCTCAGCCAGTTGGCGCGGGTCGGCGCGTGGGAGGAGATGCCGGGCCACGTCAGCGACCAGGTGTTGGACCTGTTTGCCGTGATCGGCACCCATGCCGAGATCGCCGGCAAGCTCGGCCAGCGCTTCAACGGGGTGGTGACGTCGTGCGAATTCTCCATCGCCGTCAACGACGCGCGCGATCAAGCGACCCTGGCGGCGATCGTTGCCGAGCTGCATGCTGACGACGGCGCCGCCGTGCGGCAGCGGTTGCGCGATAGGGTCGCTTGAACTGGCGCGCGAGTGGGCGGCCGGCGCGGATCAGCCGGGCGGCGCCTTGCCCAAGGCGGCCAGGATGCGCGCCGGGGTGAACGGCTGCGCGAACAGCTTGGCGCTGAACGGCTGCAGCGCATCGTTGATGGCGTTCATCACCGCACCCGGCGCACCCGCGGTGCCGGCCTCGCCGGCACCCTTGGCTCCGAGCAGGGATTCCTGGGTCGGCGTCTCGACATGGCCGACCTCGATGTCGGGCATTTCCGCCGCCATCGGCACCAGGTAGTCCGCCATCGAGCCGGTCAGCAGCTGCCCCTCGGGCGAGTAGATGCAGTGCTCGTAGAGGGCGCCGCCGATGCCTTGCACCACGCCGCCGCGGATCTGCTCATCGACCAGCAGCGGATTGATGATGCGGCCGCAGTCTTCGACGCACCAGTGCTTGAGGAGCTTGACCATGCCGGTATCGACGTCGACCTCGAGCCAGCTCGCCTGCACGCCGTTGGTGAAGGCAAAAGGATAGTGCTTGCTGATGAAGTGCCGCGTCTGCATCAGTTCGCGCGGCACGTCGGGCGGCAAGGTGTCGCCACGGAAGTAGACGATGCGGCACAACTCGGCGAGCGGCAGGCGCGCTTGTCCGCTGTCCCGGTCGACGATCTCGCCATTGACGAGATCGAGCGCGCCCGCGGGCACCTGCAGCATGGCGCCGGCAACCTTGAGCGCCGCCTCCCTGACGGCGATGCCTGCCTGCAGCGCCGCCTCGCCGCCGATGCCGGCGCCGCGGCAGGCCCAGGTGCCACCGCCGTAGGGCGTCGTCAGCGTATCGCCGCTGATCACCCGCACCCGCTCGATCGGCACCCCCACCGCCTCGGCCACGATCTGGCGCATGATCGCTTCGGTGCCCTGTCCCTGTTCGGTGACGCCGGTGGCCGCCACCACCGAGCCATCGGGATCGATGCGCACCCAGCAGCCGTCCTGGGCCGAGATGCGCGCCCCGCCTAGGCCATACATGAAGGGGCTGGGGTTGGTGAGCTCGATGAAGGTGGCAAAGCCGATGCCGCGATAGATGCCGTGCGCGCGCAGGCGCGCCTGCTCGGCGCGCAGGCCACCGTAGTCCATCATGGCAATCAAGGTGTCGAGCGATTGCTCGTGGCTCAGCGCCTCGAACCGCATGCCGGCCGGCGAGGTGCGCGGGTAGCTGCCGTCGCGCATCAGGTTGCGGCGGCGGAACTCCACCACGTCGAGGCCGAGCGCCTCGGCGGCCAGATCGACCAGCCCCTCCGTCACCGCGGTCGCAATCGGATGACCTACCGCGCGATACTGACAGGTCGGCGCCTTGTTCTGGAACACGACCGTGGTCCGGGCCCGGAAGTTGGCGAAGTCGTAGGGGCCGCCGACCAGATTGACGACCTGGTTGCCCTCGACCGCGCTGGTGCGCGGATAAACCGAATAGGGGCCGATGCCCGTCAAATCGTCGATGTCGATGGCGGTGATGTGGCCGGTGGCATCGACCGCCATGCGCGCCTTGATGCGATGATCGCGGGCATGGATATCGCTCAAAAAGCTCTCCAGCCGGTCGGCGATGAACTTCACCGGCCGCGCCAGGATCTTGGCGATCACGGCCACCGCCACTTCGTCGGGATAGACGTGCACCTTGATGCCGTAGCTGCCGCCGACGTCGCCGCAAATCACCCTGACGTCGGCCTCGGCGAGCCCGAGCTGCTGGGCGAACACGCCCTGCATCATGTGCGGGGCCTGCGTCGAATGATAAACCGTGAGCTGGCCACTGGCACGGTTGTAGTCGGCCACAATCGAACGCGGCTCCAGGGTGGCGCCGGTGTGGCGACCGCTGACGAACGTGGCCTCCACAACCCGGTGCGCCGCCGCGAAGGCTTCATCGACCTTGCCGGTTTCGTTCAGCCGCTGGAAGCAGAGGTTGTCGCCGAGCACGGGATGGATCACCGGCGTGCCATCGGCCAGTGCGGTCTCCATCTCGACAGCGGCGGGCAGCGGTTCGAACTCGATCACC
>DATFXD010000228.1:0-3612 GCA_035258605.1 Hyphomicrobiaceae bacterium
GCGCGATTGGCGAGGCTCGCGGCATCCCGCTCACCCGTGCGGCCTCCCTGCCAAGCCGGAATGCATCGCATCCAGCAAAGCCACAGCTTCAGTGCCATTGCTGAGGATCCCGGCCGCCACGCCGAGAAAGACGAGGCTGGCGGCAAACTCCCACGGTGCCGCTAGCGCGCGGGTCGGGCGTGAGCCAGCGAGAAAGAGGACGGCCGCCAGCGCCAAGCCGGTGAGGACCATGATAACCGAGAGTGTAATGAGCACCAGCGCCACCGGCACGCCGGCCGCCAGCAGCAGCCAGGCGGCGCCGAGCGCGGTGGCAAGCACGGCCAGGAAGCAACGCCCGCCTGAGGTGTCGGCGCTGGCGCGCGCACAGGCAAACGGCCTCGAATTTGGCATTATCGACCACCTCGGCAAGTGCATGCCGCCTGGTTCGCGGCACCTTCGCAAGCCTAGCTCCGGCACTTGCCAGCGTTTATTCGTAACACTTGGGTAGTATCTTTACGGGGCAATGCGGCCGAGGCGAATGGCCTGCCGCACCAGCACCGCGACGCTTTCGGCCTGCATCTTCTCCATGATCTGCACCCGATAGCTCTCGACGGTGCGCTGGCTGATGCCGAGCCTGAGCGCGATCGCCTGACTGGTGAAGCCCTCCACCACCAGGTCCATCACCTCCGTTTCGCGCGGCGTGAGCCGCTCGAAACGCTGCCCGAGATCGTCAACGGCCTGATCGCGGGAGAGCGCTTGCAACAGGCGTGCGAAGCATCGGTTAATGGCCGCCAGAAGCTGCGTGTCATCGACCGGTTTCTCGATGAAGTCTTCGGCGCCCGCCTTGATTGCCGCCACCGCCATCGGCACATCGGCGTGACCGGAAATCAACACCACCGGCAACGCGACCTGGCGGCGCGCCAGCTCGCGCACCAGCTCGATGCCATCCCTACCGGGCATCCGCACATCGGCAACGATGCAGCCGGGACGCGCCGTTGCAATCTGCGCCAGGAAGGCATCAGCGGAAGGGAAGGCCGCGACGGCATAGCCGAACAGGCGCAACATCTCTGTCAGCGCCTCGCGCACGGCGCGTTGGTCGTCGATGATGTAGACGGTCGGTGTCATGGCGGGTTGGGTCCTTGGGCTGGCACCGGCAGCGAGAACCGGAACTCGGTGAAACCTTTGACCCGGGATTGGAGCCAGATGCGTCCGCCGTGCGCCTCGATGATGGCGGCGCAGATCGACAGGCCGAGGCCCAAGCCGTCTTTTTTGTGCGAGGTTTGAGGTTCGAATAGCAGCGAAGCTTCCGGCACGCCGACGCCATTGTCGACAATGCTGATCACAATCAACGAAGCGCCATCCGACAGCTGCGCGCCGACGCGGATGCGGCCATCGTCGCGGCCGGCTTCCATGATCGCGTCGAGTGCGTTGTGAATGAGGTTGAGGAGCACCTGCTGCAGCTGCACGCGGTCGCCAAATATCGGCGGCAACGCCGGATCGGCGACCAGCTCGATGGCGATCCGCTTGGCTGCTGCATCGGGTCCAGCAAGCATCAGGGCATCGGCCAGAACGGTGCGGATATCGAGCGTACTGAACCTCGGTTGTCCACGGCGTAAAAAGTCCCGCATGCGACGCACGACGCCGGTGGCATGGTCGATCTGGGCAATAAGACCGGTAACATTGCTGTCGCTGCGGCCGGTATCGACGGGCGGTGAACGTAGGATCTGCTGCACGGAACGCGCCAGCGCGCGGGCTGCTGTCAACGGCTGGTTGATCTCGTGCGCAAGTGCCGAGGCCATGCCACTCACCACATTTATGCGCGCGGCTCGCGCCGCCTGCGCCTGCATTTCCTTAAGCCGTGCCTCCGCCGCGGTGGCGGCAAGGTCGGCGCGCTGCCGCTCGCTGACCACCACACCGACGATCAGCCCCGACGTCGTCAGAGCCAGCATCACCACCTGAAATTCGGTGAACGTCGCGGCGTCATGCCCGGATAGGTGCAAGACGAGCACCAGACCAAGTTGCGTGGCGGCGAGGGCAGCGCAGGAGCCATCGACCCCGGAGCGGAGCGCGGCAGCAACCACGGGCAAGAATAATAGCGAGAGAAACTTGTCGTTGGCTCCGCCGCCTACGCCCAGGCTGAGCCACAACGTGCCGCCGACCGCGGTTCCAAACAGGATCAACTCCGGCAACACTCTAACGAGCGCGCCTGAAGCGAGATCGGGCCATCGCACCGATAGGCGCAGGACTAAAGGGGTGATAACGGCGATGCCGATGCAATCGCCAACGAACAGTGGCAGCGACGACTGGGCAAGATCGCCGATCGTGAGCTCGTCGGCGGCAACCAGCAGCGCGGTCAACAGAGCGGTGGCTATCGCAGCGGCGACGGTGCCCGTTGCCAGCAGCACGAGAATGTCCCGTACATGGTTGAGGCCTTGATCGAAGGCGATGTGGCGGCGAAGCGCCAAGGCCGCTGCGGCAAAGCTGGCCGTGAGCACAGCGGCCATGGCCAAAACGATGCCCCACGGCAGCTGCGTGCGCAGCAACAAGGTTTCCGCGATCAGGACACCGGCAAACAATACAAAGCCATAAGCCACGCCGTTCAGGAGCATGGCCGCAAACACCAGCCCGAGCGCCGGGTTCCAGGGCGTTACCGGCACACCCTTATGCTCATGGATGAAGCTCACCCATTCCAGCACCAGGTACGCGAGCAGCAGGGCGACGACGCCGAATGAGCCGCGGCTATGGACAGCCGTGAGGTCGGCAACGGTGCGAGCCTTGGTTCGAAGCTTTGCTAGCTTGCTGCTCCATGCGCTGATGCTCGGCCCTGGTAGATGCCCGATGCTCAAATCGGCCTCATGGTGTTGCAGGAAGACCGTGCGGCTGACGCAAACCCTTCACGCATGGCGGCCTTGCCAGCATACCGCGACGGGAAAGCAATGCCGAAGGCCTTTGCCAATCCTATGGGGCTCAATGACAGGTTGGCGGTTGGGGGCTTTGGCCCGTGGACTAGAGGATGTGGGGGCGGAGGGATCGGAAAAACAGGACCTCGCCGAGAAGGCTGGGCTCAAAGCTCTGCCGAGGATAGGGCTTTGCGAGGTTGGCATCGTTGGGCGTTTGCCCGCGCCCGGTCGGCTGACGCGGCGCTTGTCGGGTTTGCGGGCCAAGTGCGACCGGCCCAACCTCACTTGCCGGCGCGAGCGCAGCCTAAGGCTCCGGAAGCTGCCCACCCGCCGCCATGCAAAGGCCGCGCTCGGGGGCGCGAGCCTTCGCTTGTTGCGAGTTTCGCTGTTTGGTGCCGGCCAAGGGCTTTGGCCACGCGATCGGCGGCGAACTTGGTTTTCGTGATCTCGTGGGCGCCGCCACCCCGTTTGCCGGGTTGGGCGACGATCGGCAAGCTGCCCCCCCGGCGAGACATTTCCCGACCGAACCGGTCGCTGCCGCGTGATGGCGTTCACGCATTTGTTAGAAAACGCCTGGAAACCCGACCACGATCGAACCGTACCTCCTCCGCTCTTTTGAGAGCCATTGCATGTCAACGGAGGTCGTCGAGATGAAAGTACGTTTAGCAACCGGCGCAATCGCCATCTTGCTTCTGTCGTCTGCCGCGCACGCGACGATGCATCACGGCTCGCT
>DATFXD010000229.1:0-2377 GCA_035258605.1 Hyphomicrobiaceae bacterium
GAGGGCAAGCCGCTGACCTACGGTTCCGGCGGCGTCGGCGCGTTCCATCATCTCTGCGCCGCGCTGTTCAGCAGCCTGACCGGCATCACGATGACCCATGTCCCCTACCGGGGCAGCGCGCCCTCCACCATGGCGTTGATCTCAGGTGAGGTCGACGTGCTGTTCGTCGACCTCGGGCCGATGTTGCCGCAGATTAGGGCCGGCAAGGCCCGTGTCCTCGGCATCACCAGCGATAAGCCGTTCCCGACGGCGCCGGACATCAAGCCGCTTGCCGAGGGCCTGGCGTCCTGGCCGAATACCGTTGCTTGGCAGGCCCTGCTCGCGCCCGGCGGCACACCAAGGCCGGTCCTCGAAAAACTGAACAAGGATGTGAACGCCGCTGTCCACTCGCCGGGGATGAAGACGCCGCTGGAAACGCTCGGCATGAGCGGGCTCGGCAACAAGTCGCTGCAGCAGCTTGACGACTTTGTGAAGTCGGAAACCGTGCGCTGGGCCAAGGTCATCACGGAGGCGAACCTGGCGGGCACCCAGTAGATGCGGTGCAACCGCGCTGGCGCAGCGGCGAGCTGTCGGGGCGTCACACTGGCTTGGATGCCGGCGGCTTTGATCAGGATGAGGGACCGACCAGGTTGCGGCGGCTACCGCCAACCCCTGCGATGCTGAGCCCGTAGGGCGCAATAAGCGCAGCGCATTGCGCCGCGCCCCAATGGAAAGTTCTGTCCCGCCTCACACCCCCGTGGTGACGCCGGCCTTTGGTTGCGAGCATGCCAAAAAAAACCCGCTTCTCGCCATAAGCCGAGATTATACGGCGGCTGTGTCGTGCGTAGCGACGCTCCGGCGCGAAACTCAGCATCTGCTCGGCGGAGAGATTACTGACGCTGATCGCGCGGATCTTGCCGGCCTGATGGAGTTCGGCCATCGCCTGCGCCGCCTTCGTATTTCGTGGTCCCCGGGGTTCGCCTCCAGCGTCTTCATGCTGACCAACTGTCGTGGTTTGGCTTGGATCAACGGCTTGGGGAAAGGGGCAGGTTCATGCGCAAGCTCTGCTACGCCGTCGGCGTCGGCCTAGTAATGCTGATCGTCGCCCGTGCGGCGCTGAAGCAGCACGAAGCGGCCGGGGATCCTACGGCTCCGGTCGAAACGAGCCTCACAGCCAGCAGCCAGATCGCCCGCGTCGAGGAATGCATCGACTCCCAGGCCTGCATCGACAGTTACCTGTGGTCGCTCTATGAGCGTACGCGCAAGGTCGATACGGTCCGCGTGCCGGAACAAATCAAGGTGGCGGTCAAGCGCAAAGGCAAGATCAAGATCGTCACCAAGACGGTTTCGAAATTCGTGGCTGAGGATTTCGGCTGGAAGGACCCCGATGCGGCCGAGAAGGTCGGCATGGCGACCCAGGATTACGTGATCGGCGGCATGGATCAGAGTTTCCGGGTCACGCTCTACCGCGCGCTGCGCGCGCTCGACGCAGCCGGCCTGATGCCCGGTATCACCAGCGGCTTTCGCGACAATTACCGGCAGACCATCGCGACCGGCGAGAAGGCCTCGAGCGACCGCTCATATCATGGCGGCAGCTTCCATGGCGGCTATGGGCACGGGCAGGCCGCCGATATCGTAAGCGTCAAGGGCGAGACGCGGGCCGACCGACTGGTGTCGAGCAACGAGCTGTGGAGATGGGTCGACACGCACGAAAAGGAGTTCGGCATCGGGCGGCCCTACCGCGACCGCGATCCACCCCATGTCGGGCCGCTCGACGGCCGTGAGTATCTCGCCCACCGCGGCGAGCCGACGAGCCGGGCCGGTAAGGCGCGGCTGGCTGACAGGGCGCGCCACGGCGGCAAGAACCGTCAGACGGAGAAGAAAAAACCAAGCTGAGCGAACGCCAAGGGCGACGAGCGGATGGCCCGGCACGGCGAGAGTGTCGCATCGAAGCACGCAACGACAGCCCGGCCGGGCGTAATCAAGGTCAACGCCTCAAAGAGGCTCCACCCCGGCGCCGCACAGCCGTTCCTGAGCGGCAGTGCGCCCCACGCGCGGGCGTGCCACGTCCTACCACCAGCCCGGGCCGCCGCGCCGCCGCGTATTGCCAGATTGGGAGTCCCAATTGCGTTGGAAAAAGGAGCCCAAGCCATCGTCGCCCCAGACATTGTTGCTCGGCTGGCGCGTCACAAAGCCGCCTTGGGGCTGGTTGTTCAGCACCGCGACGAACTCGGTGCGATAGTTGGTCTCGCTGCTCAGAGGCTCGTCCGAGACGATGATCGAGGATCGCGGCAATGCGGTCGGCGCGATGCGACCGAGCACATCCTGCGGGATGGTGATGCGGTCGAGCGCGTCCTTGGCGTCGTCCCCGTTGTCGATCGTGACCGCGGTCCAACGC
>DATFXD010000230.1:0-11351 GCA_035258605.1 Hyphomicrobiaceae bacterium
CTTGAGGGGAAAGGCGATGTTGTTCCAGACCGTCAGGTGCGGATAGAGCCCGTAGCTCTGGAACACCATGGCGATGCCGCGCGCACGCGGCGGCAGCTCGTTCACAACCTCACCGTCGATCAGCACCTCGCCCGAGGTCGGGGTCTCGAGGCCGGCGATGATGCGCAACAACGTGGTCTTGCCGCAGCCCGAAGGCCCCAACAGGACCAGGAATTCGCCATCACGGACGCTGAGGCTGATGCCATCGACCGCGGTAACCTGGCCGAACCGCTTTTTGACGTCACTGGCTGTGACCGAAGCCACTTCGCCCTCCATCTTGGGCTAGTGCCAACCGGCGCGCAAACCTGAATGCTGTCTGCGGCGCCGGTTGCGGGCAGAGCTGTCGCACGCCCTGAACTCTGAGCTGGCGGCGTGCCGCCGGCGATCAAGCGCGCTTGGCCCACTTATCGTAGATCAAGCCGATCTCGTTGCTCGCCCATTTGACGGCGTCCTCCGGCGACATCTTATCCGTCGCCGCCTGCGCCATCATGTCGGGGAGGATATAGCGGTCCGCCACCTCGTCCGCCGCCGGCGTGGATGGACCCGGATAGCCGAACACGACGCACCAATCATCGGCGGTCTCCAACACCTTCAATTTGTCGGATGGATGCGACCCCGGGTCATTGGAGAAGATCGGCATCGGCTTCTTGACCAGATTGTCGAACAGCGGGTGGTCGTAGCCGGTCGATGCCAAGAAGGCGTCGGTGTAGTGGTCGGCGTAGTACTTGAGGAACTCGACCGCGGCCTCCTTGTTGGGGGCAAATTTCCAGATCACGTATGAGTTGGGTGCGCCCGCGGCTAGCCTACGCACCGACCCGGCCGGCGTTTTCCATACCGCAATCTTATCGGCCAATTCCGGGTTCGATTTTTGTATCGAACGATAGGCCGAGATCGGATTGTGGATCCACGAACCGCGTCCCGAGGCGAGAAAGCGATTATTGCCGGCATCGTCCCAGGACAGCACCTCGGGATCCATCGCCTCTTTGTACAGCGCCTTGACGTATTTGACGACGTCCAAGGTCGCCTTGGAATCGATCGTCACATGCTTGCCGGTGTCGTCGCACACGGACGCTCCCGCACTCCACAGCATGCTGTTGTAGGAATTATTCGGATCGACGGAATGGCCGAGCCCGATGCCGACCGGATTGCCTTTCTTCTTGAGCTTGGCACCGCCGAGGCGGATGTCTTCCCAGGTGTCGGGTGTCATGCCGATCTCGTCCCACAGGTCCTTGCGATAGAGGCCCGGGAAATCGATGAAGTAGTCGGGAAATGCCACCCAGGTCTTGGTGTCTTCGTTCCAGGCGATCTGCCGCCCCATCGGCAATACCTTGCCGTGCTTGCTTTCGATCGCCTCGATCAGCGGTGTCATGTCCTGCACGTGCTTGGCATAAAGGTGCGGGCCGCCCGAGCCGTTAAAGCCGAAGATGTCGTGTCCGGAGCCGGCGCTGACCTCCGCAGCCGCCCGTGCCGGCAGCTCGAGGTGCGGAATGTGATCGATGGTGACAGCGACCCCGTTCTGCTTGCCCCAGTCCTTGGCAAAACCATCGATCCATTTGTCGTATTGCGGAATAAAGTGGCTCCACTGCAGGATCTTCAAGGTTTTGTTCTGTGCACGTGCAGTCGACACGAACGGCGCCGCAACAGCCGGCGCCAAGCCCGCCGCACCGGCCGCGGCTCCCACGGTTTTCAGAAATTGCCGGCGTGTGGCCACGCGGCCAAGGCGCAATGTTGGCGAAGGCATTGTTCACTCCCTTATGCTTTTGGCGCCGGGCAACGTCCCCGCATCACCGGGGATCTAGACGGAACTGCCAGGCTTGCTTGGCAATGAGCATCGCGCTCCGGTAGCGGCGGCGCCTTAATCCTGGTTATTGCTCAGGATCAAGCTGGGCCGGCGCGCGCCACCGCCACGCCGGCGCCCCCGCACGGCATCAAAGGTGCGCAGCGTTGGCTCGCAGGCAGCCGTTGCCTCGCAGAAAGCGCCCCTCGTGCTGCCCTCGTGCTGCGCACAAGGCCCCATGCTGCGCACTCGGAACCCAGCTGCGGACAAGGCCCGCGCTGCCCAATCAGCCGCTCAGGGGTGTCGCTCCGGGGCGGAGGCTCCGATTGCATCCGCACGCGCGATAGCGGGCGCGCTCAAAGCGGCCGAGGGCCGTCCGGCCCAGCTCCCTGGATGCGACAATCGGCGAGGGGTCGGCACGCGGAACCCAAACAAACCCGCTCGGTTGCCGCTGTTGGGGAGCTTTGCTTGCGCGCAATGGGGTGCGGTCATGACCATGCCGGCGGAAGCCCTGTCCGATCGACCTACGGGTCTGACGCGGTGGCTTAATTCCACCAACCACAAAGACATCGGTACGATGTATCTGGTGTTTGCGATCTTCGCCGGCCTGCTCGGCGCGGCGCTGTCGATCGCCATCCGGCTTGAGCTGCAGGAACCCGGCCTGCAATTTTTTGCCAACGGCCACGCTTACAACGTCTTTGTCGCAGGCCATGGCCTTATCATGATCTTCTTTACCATCATGCCCGCCCTGATTAGCGGTTACGGCAACTGGTTCGTGCCGCTGATGATCGGGGCGCCGGATATGGCATTCCCGCGCATGAACAACATTTCGTTCTGGCTGCTCCCCGCCTCGTTCACGCTGTTCATGACCTCGATGTTCGTCGAAGGTCCACCCGGCATGAACGGTGCCGGCGCCGGTTGGACGTTCTATGCCCCGCTTTCCACCAGCGGTCATCCCGGCCCGGCGCCGGACTTTGCCATTCTGGCGCTGCACATCGCCGGCGCCTCCTCGATTCTGGGGGCGATCAACTTCATCACCACCATCTTCAACATGCGCGCGCCAGGCATGACCTTGCACAAGATGCCGCTGTTCGTCTGGAGCATTCTGGTCACCGCATTTCTTCTGCTGCTGGCGTTGCCGGTGCTGGCGGGTGCCCTCACCATGCTCATCACCGACCGCAACTTCGGCACCACCTTCTTCAACGCCACCGGCGGCGGCGATCCCCTGCTCTACCAGCACCTGTTCTGGTTCTTTGGCCATCCGGAGGTCTACATCCTCATTCTGCCCGGCTTCGGCATCGTCAGCCAGGTGGTATCGACCTTTTCGAAGCGGCCGATCTTCGGCTATCTCGGCATGGTGTACGCCATGGTGGCGATCGGCTTCATTGGCTTCATCGTCTGGGCACACCACATGTTCGTCGCCGGCATAGGGGTCGAGGCACAGGCGTATTTTTCCTTTGCCACCATGGTGATCGCCGTGCCCACCGGCATCAAGGTGTTCTCCTGGATCGCCACCATGTGGGGTGGCTCCGTGCAATTTCGGGTGCCCATGCTATGGGCGCTGGGCTTTATCTTCACCTTCACCGTCGGCGGCGTGACCGGCGTCATGATCGCCAATCCGGGGGTCGACCGCCTACTGACCGACACCTATTACATCGTCGCGCATTTTCATTACGTCATGTCGCTCGGCGCCATCTTCGCGATCTTCGCGGGCTGGTACTATTGGTTCCCGAAAATGACCGGCTACATGTATAATGAGGCTCTCGGCAAACTGCACTTTTGGCTGACCTTCATCGGTACCAACGTGCTGTTCTTCCCGCAGCATTTTCTCGGGCTGTCCGGCATGCCGCGCCGCTATGTGGACTATCCCGACGCTTTCGCCTACTGGAACTGGTGGTCATCGGTTGGCTCTTACATCACCGCCGTCGGCACCCTGGTGTTTCTTGTAGGGGCGGTCGAGGCCTACTTCTTCGCGCATCGGCCTGCCCGCAGCAATCCCTGGGGACCGCAGGCAACCACGCTGGAATGGATGCTGCCTTCGCCACCGCCGTTCCACACCTTTGAGACGGTGCCGAGGCTCGCCTGAAGAGGGGGGTGCGGCCCCCAACCCCGCGCGGTGCCGCTGGGCTCAGGCATGGACCGGACCCGTTGCCGTTGGTTGCGGCAGACATTGGCTTCTTTGGCAAGGAGGCTCCATGATCGGTAAGCTCGTGCACAGGCGCAAGGACTGGCTCGGGCGCAGGGAGTGGCCGCTCGATCTTTACAAACTGGCCTTGGCGCTGGTCCTATTTGCATCGCCATGGTGGTTCGCATTCGCCTACCCGACGGCGCGCATCGAAGCATGGACCGCGGGCTTGGCCCTGCTCGTGGTCTCGATCGGCGCGCTCATCGCCTTTGTCGTTTGGGAGGAATGGTTGGCCCTGGTGCTCGGATTGTGGATGATCGCCGCCCCATGGCTGCTGCAGTTTCCGCCGGCGGCAACCAAGATCCACGTCGCCGTCGGTCTTCTCGTCACCTATCTCGCCGCCCTCGAGCTGTGGCTCATTCACTACGATGCCTCGTCCCACTAGATCGTCGCGGCGCTGATCGTCGCGCCACGGCATGCCCACCTCGGTCTCGATCGCCCGCGCCGGCAGGCACGATTGATCGAGATCAATAATTGTGAGCAAGGCGCGGCGTGGGCGCACTGGGGCATGCTGGCTTCACAACAATTGAGCTACTGCAGGAGGCCAACGTGGTCCATCACCCATTTCGCCAACGGCTATCGCGACGCCAACTGCTAGGGGCAGCGACACTGACGGCGGCGGGCGGCTGGTTGTGCGAGGGCGCACATCCGCTGACATCGATTGCCCGGGCCGCCGACCATCCCGCGCTCGGGACTTATCCGGCCGGATCCACCGGGTCCTCGGTTTTTATTGGCATCACCGTGCCGCGCACCGGCACTTACGCCGTTCAAGGAGAGGATGAACTCAAGGGCTACCAACTCGCCGTCGAACACATCAACACTGGCCACGATCTGATCAAGAAGATCTCGCCAAAGACCAGCAAGGGAATTCTGGGCAAAGAGCTCAAATTTGGCGTGGCCGACTCGGAGGCAAAACCCAATACTGCGGTGCAGGAACAATCACGCTTCATTTCCGAGAACAAGGCGGTATTGATCACCGGCTCTACCTCGAGTGCCGTGGCCGTCGCCCTCAACAAGCTGGCACAGCGCGAGAAGGTCCTCTATGTGGCGGGCATCTCCGGCTCCAACGACACGACCGGCAAGGACTGCGTGCGCTACGGGTTCCGCCAGTGTTTTTATGGCCAGACCGCGGCTGCCGCCATCGGGCCGGTCATCGTCAAGAGCCTGGGCAAGAACAAGAAGGCCGCTTACCTCACGCCCGACTACACCTACGGCCATACCGTGCAGCACTCGATGGAAGACTACCTCAACAAGAATGCCGGTTGGACCACCGTCACCAACCAGGTCGCCCCGCTCGGTGCTCCCGACTACAGCTCCTATCTTCTCAACGTCGCCAATTCGGGTGCCGAAGTATTGCTGAACGTCAATTGGGGCCACGACGCCGTCCTATCGATCCAACAGGCCAAGCAATTCGGCATTCTCGACAAGATGCAGCTGGTCGTTCCCTATCAAACTCCGTTTCTGGCACGCGAAGTGGGCAGCGGTCTGCTCGCCGGCGTTTATGCCGCCACCGACTTCTGGTGGACGTTGGAGGACAAGTACCCGCTGGCCAAGACGTTCGTCGAGGCGTTCGACAAGAAATATGGTTACAAGCCGGAATGGGGTGCCAACAACGCCTACATGGAATTCGCGCTGTGGGCCGATGCGGTGGAAAATGCCGGCAGCTTCTACCCGCCCGATGTCATCAAATCCTACGAGGCCGGCAGAAAGCTGCAATCCACGGTGGGGGAGGTCTATTTCCGTCCGGAAGATCATCAGCTGGTGCGGCCGGTGATCATCGTGCGCGGCAAAAAACCGGGCGACATGAAGAACAAGGAGGACTTCTACGACGTTGTTGAAATCATTCCCGGCGAAGGCTTGATGCAAAAGCCGGACGCCTTCGGCTGCAGTCTGGGCTCCTACACCTAGCTTGCACCGGGTCAAATTCTATTGTGGGTCGCGGCGGTGAACTGGGCCAACCTTCTAGCGCAAATGTTCAATGGCCTGGTCCTCGGCGCGCTGCTCGCATTGATCAGCGCCGGGTTGACGATCATCTATGGCACGCTCGGCGTGCTCAATCTGGCGCATGGCGCCATGTTCATGCTCGGTGGCTACGCCGGCTACGTCGCCTATGCCTACACGCAATCTTTCCTGGTCGCCTTGATCGCCGGCGCCGTGTTCGTGCTGCTGGTCGGTCTGGCAATGGAGCGGTCGATCATACGCTTCTTCTATCAACGACCGGCGGAAGACCAAATCCTGGTCACCTTTGGGCTCGCCATCTGTTTTGTCGAGATCGTGCGCTACGCTTTTGGCAGCTTGTCGAAGACGGTGCCGCCACCGCCATGGGCAATGGGCATCACCTCACTCGGCTTTCTGTTCTATCCCACCTACCGGCTGCTGGTGGTCGGCATCGTCATCGCCGCGCTGCTGGCGCTCTACCTGCTGCTCTATCGCACGCGCATTGGCATGATCGTACGCGCCGGCATCGAGGATTCCGGCATGGTGGATGCGCTGGGGATCAACGTCTATCGGGTGTTCATGCTGGTGTTCGGGATCGGTGCGATGGCCGCCGGCTTCGCCGGCATCGTCAATGCGCCGGTGGTGTCGCTGACGCCTGACGTCGGTGAGTCGATCCTGGTGCAGAGCTTTGTGGTAGTGGTGATCGGCGGGGTCGGATCGTTTCCCGGTGCCGTGCTCGGCGGCCTCATCGCCGGCGAAATCATCAGCATTACGTCCATGCTCAATCCCGCCTATGCCTATGTCATGCTGTTTGCCGTGATGACGCTGGTGCTGGTTGTGCGACCGCAAGGCCTGCTCGGCATACAAGGGCGCGAATGAAGCAAGCCACCCATCCTAACGCCGATCTGCCGATCCTCGCGCTAGCAGCGGTTGGCTTGCTGGCGGTACCGTTCGCATTACCGCCGCTCGGGTTCGCACCGAATACCGTCAATCAGATCCTGGTTTGGGGTTTATTCGGCATCGGTTTTGACATCCTGTTCGGTTTTGCCGGGCTGTTATCGTTCGGGCAGTCCGCCTTCTATGGCACCGGTGGCTTCGTCGCTGCCTACCTCTTGACCCGTGCCGGCTCCACCAGCGTGCTCTTGAGCCTCTGCCTCGGAACCCTGGCGGCAGCCGCGGCCAGCTTTGTCGTCGGATTGGTGGCCCTGCGTCGCACCGGCATCTATTTCGCGATGATCACGGTGGCGATCGCCGAGGTGTTCTATTTCGTCGAGTTCTCGCCGTTATCGAGCTACACCGGCGGCGAGAACGGCCTACCGGGGGTGCCGACGCCGCGCTTCGAGTTTGGCAGCCTGGTCTATGACATTGGCAGTGGCTGGTCGATGTATGCGTTCATTGCAGTTTGCTACTTCATCGGTATCGTCATCGCCTTGCGTATCGTGCGGTCACCGGTCGGCGCCATCTTCGTTGCCATCCGCGAAAATCCTTTGCGCGCGGCCGCCGTCGGCCACGACGTGCATGGCTATAAGCTGGTCGCCTTTGTGATCGCCGCGGCGTACGCCGGCTTTGCCGGCGGTCTGCTCGGCGTGGTGCAGGGCTTCATGCCACCCGACGCCTTTACCTTCGATACCTCCGGCCAGCTGGTAATGCAGACCGTGATCGGCGGCGTTGGCATGCTGTTTGGCCCGTTGCTGGGCGCCACCGTGTGGCTGTTTCTGCGCGACTTCCTGCAAAGCGCGTTTGACCTCGGAAGCGCCTGGAAATTGGTGTTGGGGGTGGTGTTTGTGCTGCTGGTCACGTTCTTGCGAGGCGGGCTGCTCGGCGGCCTCAAGCGCGCCACTGCCTGGTTGATGCGACGCGCCGGCATTGGTCAGCCGCGCCGAGGATTGGCGCCGGCGGAGGCGCATTCGCTCACCAGCATCGGCTCGTCGCGGCGACGCGAGGCGACCGCATTCGCCGGACCGGCACTTGCGACCCGCGGACTGACCAAGGTATTCGGCGGGCTGACCGCCAACAAAAACCTCAACTTTTCTGTGCCGCGAGGCGAGCTGCGTGGCATCATCGGTCCCAACGGCGCCGGCAAAAGCACATTCTTCAAAATGCTGACCTGCGAGATGCGGCCGACCTCGGGACGCATCATCTTTCAGGGTCGCGATATCACGGCATTGAGCGTGGCATCGGTGTGCCAGCTCGGATTGACCAAGACTTACCAGGTCAATCAGCTGTTCAACGGTTTGACGACGCGCGAGAACATCGCCATCGCTGCCTTGGCCGAGCGCCGCGGCAAGCTGTCTCTTGACCTATTGCGGCGGTGGCATCGGGTGTCCGGGTTGGAGGCCCAGGTGGAGACGACCTTGGCAATCGTTGGTCTGACCGAGCATGGTGATGTCCCCGCTTCGGAACTTGCCTATGGCAACAAGCGCCGGCTGGAGATCGGGCTGGCGCTTGCAACCGAGCCCGCAGTGCTGTTGTTGGACGAACCGCTGGCGGGAATGAGCCCGCGCGAACGCAAGGACACGGTTCAGCTCTTGAAGAGCATCCGCCGCGGCCGCACCTTGATCATCGTCGAGCACGATATGGACGCCGTGTTCGAACTGGCCGAACGCATCACCGTCCTGCACGAGGGCGCATTGCTCGCCGAGGGCACGCCGGCCGAGATCCAGCGCAATCGCCAGGTGCAAGAAGCTTACCTCGGGGGCCTCGCCGCCGCATGAGTGTGTTGCTCGAGGCCGACCGCGTGAACAGCTACTACGGCGACAGCCACATCCTGTTCGATGTCTCGCTCTCGGTCGCACGCAACGAGGTTGTGGCGCTGCTCGGCCGCAACGGGGCCGGCAAAAGCACTACCCTCAAGACACTGATGGGCATCGTTCGTGCCAGCTCCGGGCGCATCGTGCTTGATGGCAGCATGATCCAGGGGCTGCGGCCGCACGCCATCGCCAACCTCGGCCTGCAGCTGGTGCCCGAGGAGCGCCGCATCTTCGGCAGCCTCAACGTCGAGGAGAACCTGGTGCTGGCGGGTCTCACTGCCAAGTCGCGCTGGCCACTCGAGCGCGTGTGGGAAATCTTCCCGCGCCTGCGCGAGCGGCGACGCAGCCGTGGCACCGACCTGTCGGGTGGCGAGCAGCAAATGCTGGCGATTGCACGCGCGCTGGTGCGTGAGCCCAAGGTGCTGCTGCTCGACGAACCGTTTGAAGGGCTAGCGCCGACCATCGTGCGTGATCTGCTCGGCACCTGTCGAGCGCTGGCGCAGGCGGGACAAACCATCGTGGTGGTGGAGCAGAACGTGACGGCGGCGATCAGCCTCGCGGACCGCGTTTATTTCATCAACAATGGTCACATCATGGAAGCGATCGCCACCGACGCCTTGCGCCATCAGCCGGAACTGCTGCAAAGCCATCTTGGGGTCTGATGCGGAAAGCCCCGGTCTAGCGCCGGGCGTCGCAGCCATTGCTGGCAGCGCCGACCAGTGCGGCCGGCAGCGGTGCCGACGGCGCGGACATCAGGTCCAGGGGCTGGAAGTGACCCAGCATTTCAAGGGCCGTGAGATCGGTTAGCGACACCTTATGATTGCTAAGCGCAATGGTGCCGTCGGCGCGCAACCTGGCCAAGGTGCGATTGAGGTGGGGCACGCTGAGGCCGAGTGCGTCGCTCATGACCTCCTGCGAGAGCGGCAGGTCGAAAGAGCAATTGCCGGCAAGCCCAACCATCTGCAGCCGCGAGTACATCTCCAATAGAAAATGGGCGAGCCGCTCCAGCGGCGTTCGGCGCCCGGTATTGATGGCGTGTTCGGCGCAGGTGACAGCTTCCTGGATGGCGAGCCAGCTCAACATCAACCCGAATTGCGGACGCTGGTAACAGAGGAGGACATAATCGTTGACCGAACAGACCTGCAGCTTCAGATCGGTCAAGGCGAGGACGGAATAGTGCGCCTTTGTGAGAAAACTGCCCGGCAGGCCGACAACATCGCCGGGGAGTACGAGATTGACGATCTGCCGCTTGCCGTTGCGCAACAGCTTATAACGAGCCGCAAAGCCGCTCTCGACAAAGCACAGCTTACGATATTCATAGCCGTCAACAACCAGGTCCCGACGTTTATTGACCACGAGCTCGGCTTCGAGCAGGCGCCACAAGCTCACCAAATCATCGTCTGCCAAGGCAAAATAGCGATCGAGCCGTACGACGAAAGGATGGCTTCTAGCTTGGCTTAGAACTATGCGAGGACGGTGCATCTAGGGAAACCGAACAAGATCGACTTTGATCCTAAGCAATACGCTCGATTAAGGCGATCCCTACCAAAGCAGGCCACCACGCCCGATCCGCGGCTAGGCAACCGGGGTCGCGCCTGCGGGCCATCCGCTTAACGGCCACGGCCAAGCCTATTGGATCAAGGCCTTTCGTGGGGTCGCGTGGCGCGCAGCCCGGGGGCCGGCGCGGGAGGCTGCCAGGTCGCCTGGCGCCCACGGCCCTGCGGCGGTGACTGGCGCAGGGTCCTCGAATTGCCATTGGCGGAGAAGACTTAAATCCCCCTTTGCCGCGGACTGCGGGCTGCAGATCGTCGACCGCTGCAGGCTCTGGCGGCGGCAAGCTCTTTTGGACAGTCGATCGGCCCCGCGCTTGCCGGTCGCGAGCGGAACCAAAAAGCAGCTTGAGGGTTGGTGGACAGCGTTGCGCAAGGAGGTCCGCAGATGCTCGCGCCGCAATCGGTTCTGGCCTGGATTATTATAGGTGCGATCGCCGGATGGCTCGCAGGCCGGCTGGTCAAAGGCCAAGGTTTTGGCCTCATCGGCAATATCGTTATTGGCATTCTCGGTGCCGGAATTGCGGGCATCCTCGCCCCAGCGCTCGGTCTTTATACCACTTCGACGGGTGGTAACATCGTCGCCGCAACCGTTGGCGCCCTCGTCTTGCTCTTCCTCGTCAACCTTGTTCGCAGGACCTGACGTTGCCGCCTGCACCCGCCGCAAAACACCGGCCGATGCAACCCGGTGGCCCTGCGGCCTTGGTCCTATCCCCCAACCTGAGGGCGGTGTGCCCGCCGCTGACGTCCTGAGGCGAGCACCATGCGCCTTATCAACCTTTATTTGTTTGAGTGCCGCGATGGCGGCCGCTTTGCGTTCTCGGTCGACGACACCGGCTCCAATCTGCCACGCAGCCTGTGCCGCAGCGGCTGGCGTCTGCGCGCGCACCTCAAAACTGGCGATCTCATCGAGCATGACTATGCCGCGGCCATCGATGCGAGCGCCGAGCACGGCTTCTGTGTGCTCGACACCATACCTGCGCATTGGCTGGACTAAGCTCGCCTGGCGGCCTCGCGCATTCGGCAGTGAAGCGGCGCGCGAGGATCGGTCCCGGGGCTGAGCCAAAGGCGGACCGGGTCTCGATGGCCGCCGCCCCCGATCTGCCATGCAC
>DATFXD010000231.1:0-44778 GCA_035258605.1 Hyphomicrobiaceae bacterium
CACGCCATGCCGGAGCGGCGCCAGGGCAGCCTGGCGCGGCCCGGATGCCAGCTTTACTACGAGGTGAGCGGCCGCGGTCAGCCGATCATTTTTGCGCACGGCCTCGGCGGCAACCATGCGTCCTGGTGGCAGCAGGTCGCGGCCCTGGCGCCGCACTACACCTGCGTGACCTTTGCGCACCGCGGATTTCAGCCATCCTCCATGGTTGCAGGCGGTCCCGACCCCGCCGACTTTGCCGACGATCTTGCCGCCCTGATCGAGCATTTGCGCCTGCCGGAGGTCGCCATCGTGGCGCAATCGATGGGCGGCTGGACCGCCCTCGAGTATGCCTTGCGCCAGACCGGGCGACTTCGGGCGCTGCTGCTTGCCGCCACGACCGGCAGCATTGATCCCGCCCGGCTGCGCGAACCGGAACGTTCGCGCCTCGACAGCTGGCAGCGCGCGAGCGAGGCGGCACGGCACCAGCAGGCGCGGCGCGGCATCCACGTCGCCTGTGGTGAGCGCATGGCCAGCGAGCAACCGGCCATGCATCTTCTTTATCGGCACATCGACGACAGCAACAGCGGCCTTGACAAGGAGGCGCTGCGCCGGCGGCTGGTTGCCGCCCGCACGCGCCGGCCGCAAGAGCTGGCGGTGCTCGATTGCCCGGTGCTTTTGATCTCGGGAGAGGAGGATATTGTGATGCCGCCGTTTGCCGCCGAGGCGCTTGCGGCCGTGTTGCCGCGCGCGGCGGTGGCGCATATTCCCGCGGCGGGCCATTCTGCCTATTTCGAACGGGCGCCGATCTTCAATCGCCTGTTGCAAGATTTTCTCGAGCGCTGCGGGCTCGGGCCGGCAGCGGGTGCGTCAATCGCAAGGGAGATCTAACATGAAAGCGGTCGTGGTCGCCGACAACGGCGTGGCGGTGAGCGAGCTGCCGAAACCGACCCCCGGTGCATCGCAGGTGTTGGTGCGCGTGCGCGCCGCCGGCCTCAATCGCGCCGATCTGATCATGGCCTCGGGGCGGCGCCATGGCAGCGCCGGCGGACCCGGTGCCGTGCTCGGTCTCGAGTTCGCGGGCGACGTCGAAGCGGTGGGCAGCGAGGTGACCTCGGTCAAGCCGGGTGACCGCGTGATGTGTTCCGGCAATGGCGGCTATGCCGAGTACGCACTTGCCGATTGGGGCCGCGTGTCGCCGATCCCGGCCAACAACATGGGCTACGAGCTGGCAGCGACCTTGCCGGTTGCGCTGCAGACCATGCACGATGCCGTGGTCAGCAACGGTCGCCTCACGGCGGGTGAAACCGTGCTGATCCAGGGCGCCAGCTCCGGCGTTGGTCTGATGGGCCTACAGATCGCCAAGCTCAAGGGCGCGCGGCTGGTGATCGGCACCTCGACCAATCCCGGTCGGCGGCAGCGGCTTAAGGAATTCGGCGCCGATCTCGCCATCGACACCGGTGAGCCAAACTGGTCGGCGCGGGTGCTGGAGGCCACCGCCGGCCGCGGCGTCGATCTGATTGTCGATCAGGTGTCCGGGAGCGTTGCCAACGAAAACCTGAGGGCTGCCGCCGTCCTCGGCCGCATCGTCAACGTCGGCCGGCTCGGCGGCTTCAAGGGCGAGTTTGACTTCGATCTGCACGCCATGCGACGCATTGACTACATCGGCGTCACCTTCCGTACCCGCACGCCCGAGGAGGTGCGCGAGATCGTCCGCCGCATGCGCGCCGACTTGTGGTCCGAGATCGAGGCTGGGCGCTTGCGGCTGCCCATCGACCGCGTCTTTGCGCTCGATCAGGCCGCCGCGGCGTTGGCGCACATGCGCGCCAATGCCCATTTCGGCAAGATCGTGCTGACGGTCTAACAGCGACAGCGTATGCTGGCAGAAGGTTCCACAGCGCCAAAGGCTCGTTCGCGTATGCTTCAGAATCGCCAAGGTCCACTGTCCCGCTTCAAGGTGATCGATTTGACCCGGGCTCGCGCCGGTCCGACCGCGGCCCGTCACTTCGCCGATTGGGGCGCCGACGTGATCAAGGTCGAGATGCCGATCGATTCGGAAGAGGACGGGTTGGGCGGCTCCCGCCAGGGGCCCGATTTCTTCAACCTGCATCGCAACAAGCGCAGCATCACCCTCAATCTCAAGACGCCGGAAGGCGTCGAGATCCTGAAGCGATTGGCCGAGACCGCGGACGTGCTGATCGAAAACTACCGACCGGATGTGAAAAAGCGGCTCGGTATCGATCATGAAACCATGCGCAAGCTCAATCCGCGGCTTGTGTACGTGAGCCTGTCGGGCTTTGGCCAAACCGGACCGTACGCCAATCGCCCGGGCTTCGATCAGGTGGCGCAAGGCATGGGCGGGCTGATGTCGATAACCGGGCTGCCCGGACAGGGGCCGGTGCGTGTCGGCATTCCGATCGCCGATCTCTCCGGCGGCAACTACGCGGCAATGGGGGCGCTGATCGCCCTGCTCGAGCGCGAGGTGTCGGGCGAAGGACAATGGGTCACGACCTCGCTGCTGCAGGCGCAAATCGCCATGCTCGACTTCCAGGCCGCCCGCTGGACCGTGGCCCGCGACGTACCCAAGCAGGCCGGTAACGATCATCCGACATCGATTCCGACCGGCGTGTTTCCGACCAGCGACGGGCACATCAACATTGCCGCGTCCGGTCAGCATATCTTTGCGCGCATGTGCAAGGCGATCGGCGCCGACAAGCTGCTGGAGGATCCCGATTTTGCCACCGGTGAGAAGCGCTCCCAGAACCGGGCGCGGCTCAACGCCGAAATTGGCCACTGCACCAAGGCCTATAACAGCCTGGATTTGGTCGAACGCCTGAATGCGGCCGGTGTCCCGTCGGGGCCGATCTACGATATTGGCCAGATGTTCGCCGATCCGCAGGTGGAGCACGTCGGCATGGCGGTGCCGATGCCGCATCCGACGCGCGCCGAGGCGGCGGTGGTCAACCAGGCGGTCGAACTGTCGCGGACGCCCTCCGTGATCAACCGGCCGACGCCGGGTCTGGGCGAGCATACCGACGACATTCTGGGCGCGCTCGGCTATGGCGCCCAGGACATCAAGGCGCTGCGCGCCAAGAAGGTGATCTAGCGCTGAAGCACCGGCGGCGTCAGCCGCCGGACGGCGCCGCAAAAGGCGGAGGACTGAGATCGTGGATACCGGCACACCGAAGCTGATCGCCCGCATCGAGGACGGCATCGGCTGGATCATCTTCAATCAACCCGAGAAACACAACGCCGTGTCCTACGACATGTGGCTGGCGGTGCCCAAGGTCATTGCCGCCTACGAGGCCGATCAGGCGGTGCGGGTGATAGTGTTGGCCGGCGCCGGCGAGCGCGCCTTCGTGTCCGGCGCCGACATCTCCGAATTCGAAAACAAACGCGGCAGTGCCGACGCGGTCAAGGTTTACGACGAGGCCGGCGAGGCCGCCCACAATGCCTTGGTCAGGGCCAGCAAGCCAACCCTGACCATGATCCGCGGCATCTGCATCGGCGGCGGTCTCGGCATCGCACTCACCACCGATATCCGGATCGCTTCGGCCGATGCCGTGTTTGCGGTTCCCGCCGCCAGGCTCGGTCTCGGCTATCGCTATACCGGCATCAAGCGCCTGGTCGACGTGGTTGGGCCCTCGTTCGCCAAAGAGATTTTCTTCTCGGCCGGGAAGTTTACCGCCGAGGACGCCCGCATCATGGGGCTGGTGAACCGCGTGGTGCCGGTGGCGGAGCTCGAGGGCTATGTGAAGAAGTTTGCCGCCACCATCGGCGGCAACGCGCCATTGACCATCAGGGCGGCAAAAATGGCAATCAATGCCGCGGTCGAAGACCCCGAGCGGCGGCGCATGGCCGAGATCGACGCCGCCATCAAGGCCTGCTTCGCCAGCGACGACTATATCGAGGGTCGCCGCGCCTTCATGGAAAAGCGCAAGCCGGCGTTCAAGGGCCGCTAAGCCGCCGCCCCTGGACCCGCGCGGCGGCTTGCTGCCGCGGCCCGCGCGTTCAGGCATTGCCGATCAGGATCCCCGCCGCGAAAACGATCAACCCGCCGACCACGACCTCAAAGGCCGCGCGCAGGAAGCGTGTCTCCATGTAGCGCGATCGCACCCAGGCGATCGCCCACAGCTCGATCAGCACCACCACGATGGCAATGCTGGTCGCCACTGCAAAGTCGCCAATCAGATAGGGCAGCGTGTGGCCGAGGCCACCGATCGCGGTCATGACGCCGGTGATGGCGCCGCGCACCAGCGGCGGGCCGCGACCCGTGAGTTCGCCGTCGTCGGAAAGCGCTTCGGCAAAGCCCATGGAGATCCCGGCGCCGACCGAGGCGGCCATGCCGACCAGGAAGGTTTCCCAGGTGCTGTGGGTGGCGAAGGCGGCCGCAAACAGCGGCGCCAAGGTCGACACCGAGCCATCCATCAATCCGGCGAGACCAGGCTGTACTACCTGCAACACGAAGGCACGGTGCCGCGCCGCGTCCTCGCGCTCGATGGCGCCGCCCGTCAACAGCTCCTGCGAAAGTTTCTGCGCCAAGTCGAGATGCTCGCGCTCGGCGGCGGCCAGATCACCCAACAACTTGCGGATGCCAGCATCGGTGGTCTGCTCCAGCGCCCGCTCATAAAAGCGGCGGGTCTCGTCCTCGATCGCCTCGGCCTGCCGGCGTACCTTCTCAAGGCCGAGCGGGCGCAGCATCCACAGCGGTTCATGGTGCATAAAGCCTTTGACGTGCTGGCGGCGCAGCAGCGGGATGTGCTCGCCGAACTTCTGCCGATAGAGCTCGATCAGCAAACGCCGGTGGCCGTCCTCCTCTTCCGCCATTTCATGGAAGACCGCGGCGGAGGCGGGGTAGCTCTGGCGCAGGCCGTCGGCGTAATCGGCGTAGATGCGGGCATGCTCCTCTTCGAGCGAGATGGCGAGCGCCAGAATTTCCTGCTCGGTCAAGCTCGACATGTGGCGCATGGGAGACCCCCAGGTATTTTGATTTAGAATAATTCTAAACACTTTGCCGGATTGTGCAACATGGGCGACGGCGGCGCGGTGCCTGGGTGGATGCGCCCCAACACCCCCTGAAGGCCGGCACGGGTCCCGGGCCTCGCCAGCGCCTGCCGATGGGAGGGCGGCGCCTCGGGTCTTCCCTGCCCAGGCCCGGCCCAAGCCGGCCTCGCGCGCGGCCGATTGCGTGCCGGACGCGATAGCCCGTGACTTCCCGGACGCCCACCCGGAGGTCGCCGTCCGTCTACGGCTTTTACCGTTGGCGAGAGCCTGCAGGGGGCTTCGCCGCGCGCTTTTGGGCGGCCCCGGCCGGGACGTTGTTGAGTGCCGCCGCTGCGGCGGCCACTCGGCGTCTCACCATGAGCTGGCCGAAGCGCCGCGCCACACGCGCCTGCCAGATGCTCAGCCATCGCCTGGCGACCGTGTCTGACCAAGATTTTTTGGTCCAGCCATTGTGGTTGCGCCGAGCCAATCGCCGCCAGATGACCGCCTGGCTCGGCCCGATCGTCTGCAACCGGCGGACCGCGGCGCCGATTCGGCGAAATCGCCGCGAGCCAACCTTGAAATGGTTTGCGATTTGGTGACCGCAACCACCAGTACGCCTGGCATCAGGTGTGAGAACACCTACGACAGGATCCGGCACCATGGCCGGACCTGAGGGCCACCAGCTGATCTCAACAGGCGTCGGCGCTCCGCGCCATGGGCCCCGGAGCGCCAGCGCCGGCTAACGGCCTTTGACCGGCACCCACCTGTTGGGGAAATGGATGTCACCGGCCATGGCTTGCAGCGGCGTGTCGTAGTGATTCCAGAAGACGTAAAACGCCACGAAGATGATGACGGTCAGGATCGAGCCGACAAAGGCGCTTCTGCTCAACGAGTTGCCGATCAGCGAGGATACGAAAGCGAGGGCGGCCAAAAGCCCGAGGGGCATGACGGGGATGGTCGACCAGTCAATCATTGGCATAGCGATGCTCCTGTTGGCTCTCTCCGCACAGATGTGGTCCCCACAATACCAGATCAGGCTGCAACTCACGTGTGGCGTCAAGCCGGACACCGCTGAGCGCGCGCATGCCATGCATGGCGATTGTGGCGCGGCGAAAGCAAAGCATGGGAATTTCGCGCGCGAGTGGTCTCGTGTCGCACCGGGCGGCGGATCGGCCGTGCACCGCGGCGGCGTGTGGTCCGCGCCAGGCACAGAACTCAGTTGCCTGAAGCAAGCATTTGGCAGAGCTTCTGAAATTGAGCCGCGCCGCCTACCAGGCCGGCGGCGGCGATGGCGCCGCGGCTGCTGTTGCATGCGCCGCCAACAGTGCGTAGCGTCAAGGGCGCGTCACCACCTTGAGGGCAATGGCAGGCGAGCTTCCGATCGGGGGGCCGGCGCGAGCCGGGCAAGCTAGTCCGTGGACCCATTCGTTTTTGCTGCCGTGCTCGCCGCCGCTGCCTGTCATGCGGGCTGGAATGCGCTCCTCAAATTGAAGCTCGAGCCGGTCATCGCCACCGTTCTGGTGGCGGTCGCCGCCAGCGTTCTGGTGCTGCCGTTGCTGGCACTGACGCCGCCGCCGGCGCCGGCCGCCTGGCCCTATGTGATCGCCTCCGCCGTGATCCATGTCGGCTATTTCGTCAGCCTGGCGGAAGCCTATCGCTGGGGTGACCTCACCCAGGTCTATCCGATTGCGCGCGGCACCGCGCCATTGCTGACGGCGGCGCTGGCGAGCCTCTGGCTCGAGGAGGCGTTGGGCCTCGTCGGCTGGATCGGGATCAGCGTGTTGGCCGGCGGCATTCTGCTGCTGACCATCAAGGGCGGCCGCCCGATGGCACGCTTCGACCACCGCGCGGTTGGGTTTGCGCTCGCCACCTCGCTCACCATCACGGCCTACACCTTGGTCGATGGGCTCGGTGCGCGCACGGCCGGCAGCGCGCTCAGCTACACGTTGTGGCTGTTCATTGTCGACGGCATCGTCATGTCGATCTACGGCTGGTGGCGCATAGGTGGGCGCCTGATCGAAGCGTTCGGCACCCATTGGCGGATGGCGACGGCCGGCGCCGTGCTGTCGACCGCCGCCTATGCCATCGCCATTTGGGCCATGACCGTGGCGCCGATCGCCCTGGTGGCGGCGCTGCGCGAGACCAGCGTGTTGTTTGCCGCGCTGTTCGGCACGTGGCTGTTGCGCGAGCCACTGCTGCCGGCGCGGCTCGCGGCCGCCGGCCTGGTGTTGGCCGGCGCCCTGTTGCTGCGCCTGCGCTAACGCATCACTTGCTGGCGCCGGACGCGGCCGGCGTGATCGAGCCCGTGCTCAGGTCACGGGACCCTGCGGCGGGTGCCTCCTGCCGCGGCCCGGCGCCACCGCCGACCAGCGTCTTGATGCGCACCGGCAGGCCTGGGTGCCACGCCAGATTGCGCCAGTCGCTGAACCACTTGTCCTGCGGCAGCAGCCGGCGCTCAAGCCCACTCCACAGCCCGCGCGAGCTGACGCCGTCAAGGAAGCTGCCGAGCGGCGGCGCCACCAGGAAGGCGATCACGGTTGCCACCGCCATCGCCGCGGTGGCACCGGGGTGGCGCAGGTCGACCAGCTTCAGCGCGGTCCCGAACGAGGCCTTGAGGCGGGTATCCATGACATCGACCGAATAAAGCTCGTCGAGGATCAGATGCGTCAGGTAGCCGATGATGAGGAAGCCGCCGGCCAGCCAGGCCACGCCCTCGTCGCGACCGAGCAGGGTGGTGAAGATGGTGGCGGTGGTTGCCGCGCAGAACAGACTGGCCAGGATCGAATGCCAAATGCCGCGATGCGCGCTCAGCCGATAGAAGATGGCATGCCCGACAAAGCGGACCAGCATCAAGGTGCCGAGCCACAGGATGATCATTTCCGCGACGGAATACTTCTGTTGCAGACTGAACAGCACGGCGAAAGCAAAGAACACCCCGAGCCCCGCAAACATGGCGCGGCTGGGCCGGGAATCCTTAAGGTCGATGTCCGGCAGCACCGAGCCAAGCACGCCGGCAAGCGTGACGGCGACCAGGTTCTCGGGTGCCACCACCTCGGCCGCCAGCGTCACCGTTGCCAGCGCCCCGCTGACCACGGTTCCGACCGCGATATGGGTTGGGAAATTAGCCATCGTGGCATTGCCTCCTTCCGGTCGCCGGGCGCACGACCCGCCGGCGCCCGCGGCGTCTGCGGCCGCCGATCATCGGTCCCTTGCATCAGATTCGCGGCGGCCGGGCTACCAGCGCCCGGACGGAGTTTGTTGATTTCGCGGCCGGTGGCGGCGATTTCATCATCCTGCTGAAGGCTTTGGCCGGCCGCACGGCGGCGCAATAGCACTGGCATTCGCCGCCCGTTCGTGCCACATGCAGGCAACGCGTCATTGGCTCGGGCAGCATGCTGGCAGGACCCCTTGCAGTCACCGACAAGCTGAAGGTCGCCGCCATCATTTCGATCGTGGTGGCAGGCGTGGTGCTGAGCCTCAAGTTCCTGGCCTACCGCGTCACCGGCAGCGTCGCTCTTTACTCCGACGCCCTGGAAAGCATCGTCAACCTGATCACGGCGCTGGTGGCGTTCTATGCCGTCAGCATCTCCGCCCGGCCGGCCGACCGGCAACACCAGTTCGGACACCACAAGGCCGAGTATTTTGCGGCGGTGCTCGAGGGCGTGCTGATCGTGCTTGCGGCGCTGTTGATTGTGCGCGAGGCCTGGGACGCGCTGATCACACCGCGCGCGCTCAATGCCCCCCTACTGGGCCTGGCGCTCAATGGTATCGCCACCCTGATCAATGCCGGCTGGTCCTACTTTTTGCTCACCTGGGGCCGCCGGCAGCGCTCGCCGGCGCTGGTCGCCGATGGCTGGCATCTGTTCGCCGACGTTGCGACCTCGGTCGGTGTGCTCGCCGGCCTGGCGCTTGCCACCGTCACCGGCTGGCGTCTGCTCGACCCCGCGCTCGCCGCCGGCGTCGCCGTCAATATCCTGTGGGCGGGCTGGCGCCTGATGCGCGATTCGATCAGTGGACTGATGGATGAGGCGGTCACCGCCGAAATTGCCCGGCGCATCCGCGAGGTGATTTCGCACAATGCCGAAGGCGCAATCCAGGCGCACGATGTCAAGACGCGCATCGCCGGGCGGGTGACCTTCATCGAGTTTCACCTGGTGGTGCCCGGCCAAATGAGCGTCGCCACTTCGCACCAGATCTGCGACCGTATCGAAGCCGCGCTGGCGCGCGCCATCCCGGGCGCGGAAGTGCTCATTCACGTCGAACCCGAGCACAAGGCCAAGACCAGCGGGATGCCGATTGCCTGAATGCGGGTTCGCGGCGCCTAGGTCATCGACAATGGCGTGCGCCGCTTGGGTGGCGGAAAGGCGCGATCCAGCGCTTCAAGGTCGGCCGCGTCCAGCTGCACGTCGAGCGCCTTGAGGTTGGCGCGTACATGCGCCTCCTGGGTCGCCTTGGGGATGGTGACGACATGCGGCTGCCGCAGCACCCAGGCGAGCGCGATCGCCGCCGGCGTGACGCCATGTTTGGCCGCCAGCGGCTTGAGCGCCGGCTTGGCCAGCAGCGGCCCCTGGCCCAGCGGCGAATAGGCCATCACCACCATCTCCGAGCGCGCGCAATGAGGGAGCAGCTCCCACTCGATGCCGCGGCTGCCGAGATGATAGAGGACCTGATTGGCGACGCAGGCCTCTCCGCCGGCGACGCCGGCAAGCTCGCGCAGGTCGGCGCTGTCAAAGTTGCTGACACCCCAGCGGCGGATCTTGCCGTCGCGCTTGAGGCTCTCGAATGCCTCCACGGTCTCGCTCAGGGGGTGCGAGCCGCGCCAGTGCAACAGGTAGAGGTCGAGGCGGTCGGTCTTGAGGCGCTTCAGGCTGCGCTCGCATGCGGCAACGGCGCCGCGGCGCGAGGCGTTGTGGGGATAGACCTTGCTGACCAGGTAGACGCTGTCGCGCTTGCCGGCCATCGCCTCGGCGACGATCTCCTCGGCGACCCCCTCCCCATACATCTCGGCGGTGTCGATCAGCGGCATGCCGAGGTCGAGGCCGAGCCGCAGCGCCTTGACTTCGGCGCTGCGCTGACTGGCGCGCTCGCCCATCCGCCAGCTGCCGAGGCCGAGCACCGGCAGCCGCTCTCCGGTTTTGAGCCTAATGGTGCGCATCCGCCAATCCTCTGATGCGGGCGCCCGGCGGCCGCCGCCGCGGTCCGGGGTGCCGGGTTGAGCCCTTGATCAAACGCTGCCACAACGTGCAAGCCATAGGCCTGATCCGGGCCATATTGGCTCAGCAACCAAAGGAAGGAGACAATGGTGGACAAGGCGCTAAGAGACAAGGGTCTCGCGATCCGCAAGGCCGTGCTGGGCGAGGAGTACGTCACCAAGGCGGCGGCCGCGGCCGACGATTTCAACGGTCCCTTCCAGGAGATCTTGAACGAGTACTGCTGGGGCCTCGTGTGGGGCGACGAGCGGTTGCCGCCCAAGACCCGGTCGATGCTCAACCTGGTGATGCTGGCCTGCCTCAATCGCATGCACGAATGGGAATTGCATTTGCGCGGCGCGCTCCGCAACGGCGTCAGCCGGGAGGAGGTGCAGGCGATCATCCACCAGATTGCGATCTACGCCGGCGTGCCGCTGGGGGTCGAATGCTTCCGCACCGCCCGCAAGGTGTTTGCCGAAACCAGCGACTGAATCAAGCCGCCCCGCCGCTCAGGCGGCGTAGGGCGCAAACATCGCGGCCAGGTCGCGATAGACTTGGCGTTTGAAGGGAATGATGAGGTCGGGAAGCTCTTTGAGGCGCGCCCAGCGCCAGGCTTCGAACTCGGCCTTGTGGCCGTTGCGCGAGGAGATGTCGATTTCGCTCTCCTCGCCCAGAAAGCGCATGGCAAACCACTTCTGGCGCTGGCCCCGGTAGCGGCCCTTGAGCGCCACACCGACGAGCTCGGTTGGCAAATCGTAGCTGAGCCAGCTCGGCGCCTCGGCAAGGATTTCCACCGAGCGCACCGCGGTCTCCTCCTCGAGTTCGCGCAGCGCGGCGGCGCGTTCGCCTTCGCCGGCGCAGATCCCCCCCTGCGGCATTTGCCAGATCGTCCCGGACCGGCCCACCCACTTGGGTCGGCGGCGGCCGACCCACACCAACCCGTCGCGGTTGATCAGCATGATCCCGACGCAAGGGCGGTAAGGCAGATCGAGCTTCAGAGCGTGGGCCACAGGGTCGAGGCAAGTCCATGCAAGCAAAAGCGGATTTTGAGTGTTGCGTGATTTGCCCCGGTTGTCACGCCAAAATCTGCCAACGTCGTTGAAGGCGCAAACGGCCTCACGCCTCCGGCTGGAGCACCGGGGCGAAGTCGGCCAGCACCGCCTCGTAGACCGCCCGCTTGAAAGGTACGATGAGGCCCACAAGTTCGCCTGGCGCGGCCCAGCGCCAGGCATCGAATTCGATTGACTGCCCGGGTGGCGGGGCGATGCTGATCTCCGCCTCCTCGCCCATGAACCGGGTGGCGAACCATTTCTGTGTCTGGCCGCGGTAGCGCCCGCCCCAGGCCTTGGGGCGCAGCGCTTCGGGCAGGTCGTAGCGGTACCAGCGCGGGCTTTCGGCGACAATTGCGACCGAGCGCATGCCGGTCTCTTCGGCGAGTTCACGCAGCGCCGCGGCACGGGGATCTTCGCCGGGGTCGATGCCGCCCTGTGGCATCTGCCACCACGAGCCCGGTCCTTCCGGTTCGTTGGGGGCACCAAAGCGCCGCCCGATCCAGACGCGGTCGGCCGAGTTCAGGACCATGATGCCGACGCAGGGTCGGTAAGCCAGCGCCTCGTTCACAGGCTCCCCCCCGCCGGCCAGGCGCCGGGTGGTGCCACCCGGTGCCGTTGGCAATCGCCCTACTTTTGCTCGCTCTTCGGCTCGCCGTCGCTCTCGCTGGTCTCGGCTTTCTTTTTGATCTGCGGCAACGGCTCGCCGCGCAGCATTTTCAGCGCATACTGCAGCTGCGTATCCTTGTCGGCCTCCTTGGGCACATAGCTCGACGAGCCGCCGCCCTCCTTGGCGCCGTCCTTGGTCTCGCCCTTGAGGTGCCCGCGCAGGCTGGCTTCGCTCGGCGTGCGGCTGGTCGTGAGCTTGCCCTGCAGCTCCGGCGGCAGCTCCTGTTCCACCACCACATCGGGCTCGATGCCCTTGGCCTGGATCGAGCGGCCGGACGGGGTGTAGTAGCGCGCCGTGGTGAGCCGGATGGCGCCGTTGGCCCCGAGCGGGATGATGGTCTGCACCGAGCCCTTGCCGAACGAGCGCGTGCCAATGACGGTGGCGCGCTTGTGGTCCTGCAGCGCGCCGGCCACGATCTCGGATGCCGAGGCCGAGCCGCCGTTGATCAACACCACCAGCGGTTTGCCGTCGGTGATATCGCCGGGCCGGGCGTTGGCGCGCTGCGTCTCTTCCAGCCCGCGCCCCTTGGTCAGCACGATGGCGCCCTTCTCCAGCATGTCGTCGGACACGGCGATTGCCTGGTCGAGCAGGCCGCCCGGATTGCCGCGCAGATCGATGACGTAGCCCTTGAGGTTCTTGCCGACCGACTTCTTCAGGCTTTCGACCGCCTTGACCAAATTGGCGTGCGTCTGCTCGTTGAACGTCGACACCTTGACGTAGATCACGTCGCCTTCCGCGCGCGCCTTGACGGCGTTGATGCGAATGACGTCGCGTACGATCTTGACGTCAAAGGCGTCCTCGCGGCCCTTGCGCACGATGGTGAGCGTGATCGGGGTATTGACGGGACCGCGCATCTTTTCCACCGCCTGCTCCAGGGTCAGGCCGACGATCTGCTCGCCGTCGAGGTGGGTGATGAGGTCATTGGTGAGGAGGCCGGCCTTGGCGGCGGGTGTGTCGTCGATCGGGGACACCACCTTGACGACGCCGTTTTCCATGGTGACCTCGATGCCGAGACCGCCGAACTCGCCGCGCGTCTGCACCTGCATGTCGCGGAAGCTCTTGGGATTGAGGTAGGCGGAGTGCGGATCGAGGGCGCTCAGCATGCCGTTGATCGCCGAATCGATCAGCATGGCATCGTCGGGCTTCTCGACGTAGTCGCTGCGCACGCGCTCTAGGACGTCGCCGAACAGATCCAATTGCTTGTAGATCTCCGAATTGGCCGAGGTGGCCGAGTAGGTCCGTGTCACGTTGAGCACGGTGGTGGCCCCGGCGAGGCAGGCCAACATTACAAACGTCCAAAAGGCGTAGTCGGATTTGCGCGTCATTCTGGCACCTTTCGAGAGGCATCCGCCCACCAAGGGTCGGGGTCTATTGGCCGCTGATCCTTACGGAATTCGATATACAGCACAGGACCGCTCTCCTGTGTCTTCGGCGGTGATGATTTCGCAGCTGCGCCCATCACGCCTACCGGCTCCCCAGTAAGCACGAACTGGCCAAGTTGCACGTCAATCTGGGATAATCCTGCTATCAGGATATGATACCCCCCGCCAGCATTGATGATCAAGAGCTGCCCATAGCTGCGAAATTCGCCAGCGTAAACAATCCAACCGTCGCAGGGTGAGACAACCTGTCCGCCGTAGCGGGTTTCAATCACCAGCCCGCGCGATTGGCTGCCGTATTGGGTCTTTTCGCCGAAGGTCAGCACGCGCCGGCCGTGCGCCGGCAGCGGCAGCTGGCCCTTGGCGTCGACAAACGGCATCGCCGGCTTGATGCGGCCAGGCGTAAGCATAGCCACACGGTCCGAGCTCGGCGCCAGTTCGGTGGGGGCTTTGCGCTCGCTGGCCTCGTGCGCGGCGCGCTGCTTTTCCTGCTCGCGCGCCGCCATCTCCTGCTCGTAGGTCCCAAGCCCGGTGCGCTCGGCCACCGCCTTGTCGAGTTTGGAGATGAGATCACCGAGGTCCGCCACACTTTTACTGATGTCGGTGGCGGCGACCCGGACTTGCGCCAGTTCCGCCTGGCGTTCGGCAAGCGACTGGCGCTTGCTCTCCTGCAGCCCGGCCAGACGCACCCGGGCATCGTTCAAGCGCGCGGTTTCGACACGCAGCTTCTCGCCCTCGGAGCGTATGCTCTTCACGATGCCAAGCAGCGCATTCAAGCGATCGGTCAAGGCGTCGGCTTCGCCTCTGAGCTCGGGAAAGGCGGCGGCAAGCAGCATGGCACTGCGCACCATCGCCAGCGCGTCTTGTCGTTGCGTAACCATAACCGGCGGCGGATTGCGGCCCATGCGCTGCATGGCCGCCAGCAGCGACGAAATCGACCCGTGCCGCTCCTCCAGCGAGCCGCGGATCTGCTTTTCCTGGGCTTCGAGGTCGCCGAGCCGCGATTCGATGAGATTGAGCTGGGCCTCGCTCTGCTGGATCAGCTTGGCTGTCTCCAGCAGCCGGCTGTTGATGCGCTCGCGTTCGGCCGCGAGCTTGTCGACGTCCGCCTGGATCTCCTTGGAGCGGCGCTGCGTGGCCTCGAGCCGGCTGCGATCGGCCTCGAGCTGTTTGCGCGCCTCCTCAGGGTTGGCCGGGGCCTGCGCCCCGCCAAGGCATGGCCAGCCCAGGCTCAGGAGCGCGGCCAGCGCTGCGGTGCGACCTCTGAAGTTCAGCCCCACGGACCCGCCTGTCTTGCCTTGCCTCGTGAACCGCCGGCACCGGCTCGCCGACGGTGGCGATACTTCGCGCACAAGGCATGAGCTAGAGCACAACGGGCGCCACCATGCTCATCGATTGTGGCAGCGCTGGGTTAGATTGGCGCGGCCCGGCGTTGCCCGCGACGCCAGCGGTGTCGCCCTCCCCCCTCAGAGCCCCTATAAGGAACCGCCCCCTTTGAGATCTGACGCTTGGGCGTTGACGGCGGGCGCGGATAATGGTCGCCCTAGGGAGCCTCGCTTATGGAAATCGTGCTGAGGTGGGCGACGGTCATTGCCCTTATTGCCGTCGTGACCGTGCTATTGGCCGGCCTTTGGAACATGCTGCGTGCCAAGAACCCCAACCGCAGTCAGATCTTGATGCGCTGGCGCGTCGGCCTGCAGTTTTTGGCGATTGTGATTGCCATGTTGCTGGTCTTTTTGCTGCGCTAGGCTTGGGCCTTGTGCTTGACCCGGTGCGGTCGCCCGCTACCTTCTAGGCGCGCGGGCTCACGGGCGCAGGGTTATCATCCAGGGCGGCTGCCATGGTGGTTCTGAACAAGATCTATACCCGTACCGGCGACGCCGGGCTGACGGCGCTTGGCATCGGCGAGCGGGTGCCCAAGCATTCCAGCCGCATCGCCGCCTACGGCACCGTCGATGAGACCAATGCCTTCATCGGTCAGGCACGGCTGGCGCTCGGGGCAGAGCCGCAGCTCGATGCCATGCTGGCGCGCGTGCAAAATGACCTGTTCGACCTCGGCGCCGACCTCACCACGCCGGAACGGGCGGGTAAGCCCCAGCGCCAGCGGCTGCGCATCAGCCAAGCCCAGGTCGAGCGCCTCGAGGCCGAGATCGACGCGCTCAATGCCGAACTGAGCCCGCTTACATCCTTCGTGCTTCCCGGCGGCTCGGCCGCGGCCGCAGCGCTGCATGTGGCGCGTACCGTTTGCCGGCGGGCGGAGCGGGGCATGGTGGCGCTGGCCAACGAGCCCAACGAACACGTGAGCGCGCCTGCGCTCAAGTACATCAACCGGCTGTCCGATCTCTTGTTCGTGGCCAGCCGCTACGCCAACGATCGCGGCAACGGCGATGTTTTGTGGGTGCCTGGCCAGAACCGCTGACGCCGGGCGCCGCCCCAGGCCAAAGGATAGCCCTCACCCACCAAAGGATCTGCGCCGTGGTCTTCATTCCCCTGTCCGACGACAATCCCTTGCGCTCGATACGCTTCCAGTGGGTCAACGTCGGGCTGATCGTCGCCAACGTGGTAGCGTTCGCTCTGCAACACACCGAGGGTGCGCAGGCGAGCATCCTCAGCTTTGCGCTGATCCCCTCCGAGCTGTTCCAGGTGCATGTCATCGGCGGCGCGGCGCCGGCGCCGCAGGAGCCGATCGCCTTTCCCGAGGGCCTCACCCTGTTGACCTATCAATTCATGCACGGCGACATCTTCCACCTGTTGTCGAACATGCTGTTTTTGTGGGTGTTCGGCGACAACATCGAGGATGCGCTGGGTCACTTTAAGTATCTGTTGTTCTACCTCTTGTGCGGCATCGCCGGCGGCTTACTGCACGCTGCCATGCTGCCCTCCTCCTCCCTCCCGCTGATTGGGGCCAGCGGGGCCGTTGCCGGGGTGATTGGCGCCTATCTGTTGCTGCATCCACGCGTTCTGGTCTGGGTGCTGGCGTTCCGCTTCATTCCCCTGCACATCCGCGCCGCCTGGGTGCTCGGCATCTGGGTGGCGACCCAGGTCATCATGGTACTGATCAGCCCGGCCGACCAGGTCGCGTGGTGGGCCCACATCGGCGGGCTGGTGGCCGGCGCCGTCTTGGTCCTGTTCCTGCGCCGCCCCGGCGTGCCGCTGTTTGACCGCGACCTCCGCCCGGTGTGACCGGGGGCCGCGCCCCCCACGATCGAGGCTTCACTGCCACAGGCGGTGTTGCCTGGCCTTTGTCCAAAGTGTCTCGGCTGCTGCCCAATTGACACGCACTTCGTGGCGCCCTAGGCTTTCATTTCGCATCTGCGAAGCGCCGGTTCGCGCCGTCATAAACCAGGCAAATTTGCGCTTTTGCGGCGGAAAAGCGTGACCGCAGTGCGGCATGACGTGGCCGGGACGTCGTGCCGAAAATGGAGCATTTTGTGGAATGAAAGCCCTCGTTGCTGTGAAGCGCGTCGTCGACTTCAACGTCAAGATCCGGGTCAAGGCCGACGGATCGGGGGTCGAGCTCAGCAACGTCAAAATGTCGATGAACCCTTTCGATGAGATTGCCGTTGAAGAGCTGGTGCGTCTCAAGGAAAAGGGCATCGTCACCGAAATCGTTGCCGTCTCGATCGGACCGGCGAAATCGCAAGAGACCATCCGCACGGCGCTGTCGATGGGCGCCGACCGCGGCCTTTTGATCGAAACTCCCGAGGGGCCGGCGGCCGAGCCGCTGGCGGTGGCCAAGCTGCTCAAGGCGGTGGTGGCGGCGGAACAACCGGGCTTCGTGATGCTCGGCAAACAAGCCATCGACGATGACTGCAACCAAACCGGCCAGATGCTGGCGGCGCTGCTGGGCTGGCCGCAGGCGACGTTCGCCTCCAAGCTGGTGATCGAAGGCGACGAGGCGGTCGTCACCCGCGAGGTCGACGGCGGTCTTGAGACCTTGAAGATGAAACTGCCGGCCATCATCACCACCGATTTGCGGCTCAACGAGCCGCGCTACCCGTCGCTGCCCAACATCATGAAGGCCAAGAAGAAGCCGCTTGAGACCAAAAAGCCGGCGGATTACGGCGTCGACATCGCCAGCCGCCTCAAGGTCCTGAAAACCGTCGAGCCGGCGGGTCGCAAGGCTGGCGTCAAGGTGGCCAATGCCGCCGAGTTGGTCGCCAAACTGAAAGAGGCGGGCGCGCTGTCATGACCACGCTGTTGCTGGCCGAGCACGACAACAAGGCCCTGTCGGCCACCACCGCCAAGGCCATGGCGGCGGCCAAGGCGCTGGGCGCGGAGGTTGACGTGCTGGTTGCCGGCAGCGATTGCCGCAGCGTTGCCGACAGCGCCGCCAAGCTCGAGGGTGCGCGCAAGGTCTTGATCGCCGACGCGCCGCAGTTTGCGCATCAGCTGGCCGAGGAAATCGCCGCGCTGATCGTCTCGCTGATGCCCAGTTACGACGCGGTGGTGGCGGCCTCGACGGCTGCCGGCAAGAACAGCATGCCTCGTGTCGCCGCGCTGCTCGACGTGATGCAGATCTCCGACATCATCAAGGTGGTGAAGCCCGATACCTTCGAGCGCCCGATCTACGCCGGCAATGCCATCCAGACCGTTGAGAGTGCCGACAGCAAGAAGGTGATCACGGTGCGCACCACCGCCTTCCCGGCGGTGCCGGCGACGGCGTCGGCGGCGATCGAAGCCCTGACGCCACCGCCCCCGGTCGGCCTGAGCCGGTTCGAGAAGGCGGAAATATCCAAGTCCGACCGACCCGAGCTCACCGCTGCCAAGATCATCATCTCCGGTGGCCGCGGCCTGCAGTCGGGCGAGAACTTCAAGACGTACATCGAGCCGGTCGCCGACCGGCTCGGCGCCGCGGTCGGCGCCAGCCGCGCCGCGGTCGATGCCGGCTACATGCCCAACGACTATCAGGTCGGCCAGACCGGCAAGGTGGTGGCGCCCGAACTCTACATCGCGGTGGGCATCTCCGGTGCCGTCCAGCACCTCGCCGGCATGAAGGACAGCAAGGTGATCGTCGCCATCAACAAGGACGGCGAAGCGCCGATCTTTCAGGTCGCCGACTACGGCTTGATCGGCGATCTATTCCAGGTGCTGCCGGAGCTTGGTCAGGAGCTGGACAAGGCCAAGTCATGAGGCGCGGCGTGAGCGAACGACCTCGGCTGGGACGGTAAAAGGAGATTGGGTGCGCCATGGAAGCAGGCGTCAAAACCAGAAAACCCGGAGGTCACATGGAGCGCCCCCGCAAAGGCACGGATGCGCTGACCCTTGCCACCATCAGATCGGTGGGCATCATCGGCGCCGGGCAAATGGGCAACGGCATTGCCCATGTCGTCGCGCTGGCCGGCTTCGACGTCGCCATGCATGACGTCAAGAAGGAGGCGGTCGAGAAGGCGCGCGCCACCATCGAGCGCAACCTGGCGCGCCAAGTCTCGCGCGGTGTCATCACCGACGCCGACATGCAGGCGGCGCTGAAGCGCATCAAGTACGCCGCCGACCTCGCCCAGATTGGCGAGGCCGATCTGGTGATCGAGGCCGCCACCGAGGACGAGGCGGTCAAGCGCAAGATCTTTCTCGACCTTTGTCCCAAGCTCCAAAAGGGGACAATACTGGCCAGCAACACCTCATCGATATCGATTACGCGCCTGGCCTCGGTTACCGATCGGCCCGAGCGCTTCATCGGTATGCACTTCATGAATCCGGTGCCGATGATGCAGCTGGTGGAATTGATTCGTGGTATCGCCACCGAGGACGAGACCTTCCATCAATCGCGCACCTTCATCGAAAGCCTCGGCAAGACCATCGCGGTGTCGGAGGACTTTCCAGCCTTCATCGTCAATCGCATTCTGCTGCCGATGATCAACGAAGCCGTGTACACGCTCTATGAGGGCGTCGGCACGGTGGAATCGATCGATAAGGCGATGCGCCTCGGCGCCAACCATCCGATGGGTCCGCTGGAGCTCGCCGACTTCATCGGCCTCGACACCTGCCTATCGGTGATGCAGGTGCTGTACGAAGGCCTGGCCGATTCCAAGTATCGTCCCTGCCCGCTGTTGGTGAAGTACGTTGAGGCCGGTTGGCTCGGCCGCAAGACCCAGCGCGGCTTTTACGACTACCGCGGCGAGAAGCCAGTGCCGACGCGCTAAGCCGACAACCCGATTGCCGGCGCCAAACCGCGACCGGCGGCAGCAGGCGGTCGGCAGGAGGCGCAATGTTTAGCGCCGCGGGCGCGGGAAACCAAAAATGCGTCACAGCGTGATCCACGCCGATCGGCCCCGGCACCGAGATCTCCTTCACGGGCGGCTTGCGCGCCGCGGCCGTTCGGGGCGCGCGTGGCAATCATTTTTTAAAATGCGCCGATGGCCACTCCCTCGCCGCAGCCGGGGCGGCACGCGCGGTGCCGCTCCCGGCCGGGCCCGGATCGGTCAGGCCGCGGCCGATGCCGGCGCCGGAAACGGCTGACGCCAGCCCGGCAGTTGCTCGATGCCGGCGTACCAGCGCTCGATATTGGGATAGCCGGCGAGCGGGATCTTCGCCTCCTCGGCGTAGGGGAGTGTGACGGCAGCGGCAAAGTCGGCAACCGTCAGCGCCTCGCCCACCAGGTAGGTGCGCTGCCGCAGGTGGTCGTTGAGAACCTGCGCGAATTGGCGAAAGAAGCCGGTCGCCTCTTCGACCGCGTTGCCGTCCGGCAATTGCCGCAGGAAGCGTGGCTTGATCACATGCTGGAAATAGAGCGCACCGGCGTGGCGCGTGAAGTGCTCGCTGTTCCAGCCCAGCCATCGCACCACATCGATCTGGCCGGCGGTGTCGCTGGGCCACAGCTCCGAGCCGGCCGCCCTGGCCAGGTAGCACATGATCGCGTTGGCCTCCCACAGCCGCAGGCCGCCGTCGGTGAGTGCCGGCACCTTGCCATTGGGATTGATGGCCAAATACTCCGTGGTCTTGTTCTCGCCGGTGCTGAGGTCGATGCGCACAAACTCGACGGGCGAGCCGAGATAGCGGGCCACGGCGCAGGCTTTGCGCGGATTGAGGGTCTCGAAATAGTAAAGCTTCATCGAGGTGTCCTTTCAGGCTGCAGCCGCGGTTGGCGTGATCCAGCCGATGCCCGCCCCGCCCGGCTCCCGCAGCATGGCGATGCGGCCGACATTGGGGACGTCGAACAGCGGCATGACCAGCTCGGCGCCGGCCTTGACCGCCTTGGCCACGCGCTTATCGACATCGTCGACGGCAAGGAACGCTATCCAACTCTCCGGCACGCCGTCGAATTTGGGCGACGACAGCTGGAACATGCCGGCCACCGGCTTGCCGTCCGAGATGGCGAGCCAATAGGGCGTACCGTCGGGGGTGGTGGTGGCCTCGAACGACCAGCCGATGGTGTCGCCATAAAAGCGCTTGGCGCGCTCGGCATCGCGGGTTCGCAGTTCATTCCAGTGGAAACTGCCATGCGCCGTGCTGGCGGCTGGTGGCTTGGCCCTGGACCGCGGCCTGGCGGTTGCTGCTGCCATGTGCTCTCC
Source organism: Hyphomicrobiaceae bacterium (assembly GCA_035258605.1). Classification (GTDB taxonomy): domain Bacteria; phylum Pseudomonadota; class Alphaproteobacteria; order Rhizobiales; family Hyphomicrobiaceae; genus AWTP1-13. The sequence goes on from DATFXD010000231.1 coordinate 20,761, forward strand.
GTTTTGGCTTACTGCGCAAGATAGTGATCGAGTTTCTCGAGCGTACCGGTCCAGCCGCGCTCGTGATCATCGCGCGCCTTGTCGTTGAAGAACTGCGCGTGCTCGAGCGTCAACAAGGTGCCGTCATTGCCATCCCGTGCCAGCGTGATGCTGACCAGCGATTCCCGCTCCGGCGTCGAATGCCACGCCCAGCTGAACACCAGCCGGTGATCGGGCACCACTTCGCGGAAGCTGCCGCCGACCTCGTGGCGCTCACCGCCCGTGCCTTCAAAGCCGATGCGGTAGCGGCCACCGACGCGCAGGTCCATTTCGGCAACGACCGAGTCCTGGCGCGTGTCCCGCGGGCCAAACCAGCGCACTATTTTTTTCGGGTCCGTCCAGGCGCTGAAGACTTGGCTCGGCGACGCTCTGAAGCGTCGCTTGAGCGTGAGGCTTGGCTTGTTGGCCATGGCTCCTCCTCAAGAAAGTTTGCCAGCCGATCGAGCTTTTCGTTCCAGAAGCGCTCGTAGCGTGTCAGCCATTCGACCGCGCTCCGCATCGGCTCGGCCTTCAGGCGGCAGTGCACGGTGCGCCCGGACTTGCAACGCTCGATCAAGTTGGCGCGCGCCAGCACGTCGAGATGCTTCATCACCGCGGGCAGCGAAACCGCGAACGGCGCGGCAATGGCGGTGACGGCGAGCTCACGCTCGCCGGCCAGGCGCTCGATGATGGCGCGCCGGGTTGGATCGGCGAGGGCCGCGAAGGCCCGGTCCAAGTGCGCGTTGGTAAGGTAAACCATTTGGTTAAGTATTGGTGGGCCAGCGGCCGATGTCAAGACCCCCGGGCCGCGATCCCGCTGGCGCCCGGCCGGGCGATGGAGTTAGGCTTGGCGCCCAATGCGGCAGTTCAGCCAGGGAGAACGGACATGGCACAGGGAAAGGTTGCGCTGGTGACGGGTGGGGGCAGCGGCATCGGTCGTGCGGCGGCCCTGGCGCTGCAGGGCGACGGCTGGAACGTGGTCGTGACCGGACGCCGTAAGGCCGAGCTCGACCATACCGTGGAGATGGCCAAGGCCGGCGGCGGCAAGATCGTCGCGGTGGTGGCCGACGTCGGCAAGCCCGACGACGTCAAGCGGCTGTTCGAGGCCACCAAGGCCGCGTTCGGTGGCCGGCTCGATTTTCTCTTCAATAACGCCGGCATGGGCGCGCCGCCGGTGCCAATGGAGGAGCTCAGCTACGAGCAGTGGAAGGCCGTGGTCGATGTCAACCTGACGGGGTCGTTCCTGTGTGCCCAGGAGGCGATCAAGATCATGAAGTCGCAAAGCCCCAAGGGTGGCCGCATCGTCAACAACGGCTCGATCTCCGCGCACACGCCGCGGCCGAATTCGGCGCCCTACACCTCGACCAAGCACGCCATCACCGGGCTGACGAAGTCGATCGCCCTCGATGGCCGCAAGCACGACATTGCCTGCGGCCAGCTCGACATTGGCAACGCCGATACCGCCATGGGCGGGCGCATGAAGGCCGGGGTGCCGCAGGCCAACGGCACCGTTGCCCCAGAGGCGGTGATGGACGTTGAGCACTGCGGCTCGGCGATCCGCTACATGGCGAGCCTGCCGCCCGACACCAACGTGCTCTTTATGCAGATCAAGGCGACCAAGATGCCGTTCGAAGGCCGTGGCTAGCAAAAGTCGCGACGCCTGAGCCAAGGTCGGCGCCGGCATCGAGCTGCCGGTGCCGCCGCCGGCGATTGGGTGCCGGTGCGCTTCAGGCGGCGCGATCTCCGCGCCAGCGACCCAACCAGGCGGCGAGACGGGCGCGGGCAATCTCGAGCAGCAGCGCCAGCCCCGATAGCGGCCCGGCCGCGGGCGCGGCGCTGGGATCGTGCAACAGCGCGTTGGAATTTTGCGCGAACATTTCGCCTAATCGGCGTGCCAGATCGCGGGCGATGCCGCCGCGGCCGAACTGGGCAAGCGGTCCGGTCAGGGCGTAACTGAGATCGAGGCGAACGACGGTGGCCTCGCCGGCCTCGCCGCTGGCTTCCAGCGCCAAGCCCAAGCGGCCCGTCACGCTCGACCCGCCCTTGCGGTCGCGGCCCTGGCCCTCGACCTCCAGACGCCGCGCCGACGCGTTCGTCCGTACCCGGCCGTGGCCGGTGAAGCGCGCGGTGATGGGGCCGAGCCTGACGTCGAGGCTGCCCGCCACCCGCTCGCCGTCGGGAGCACCGTCGAGGCTGAGGCCCGGCACGCAGCGGGCCAGGCGTTCGAGGTCGCTGACCAGCGCCCACACCGCCGCCAGCGGATGTGGCAACACGAATGCTTGCTCAAGCCCGACGCGACCGTCGCGATCCTCAAAGCTGGCGAGCTTGACCTCGATCGGTGCGGCGCTGGCCGGGCGAGCGAGCGCGCCGACGGCAGCGCGCCTCGCCGGCGGCGTCGCCGCCACCGTGGCGGGTTTGCCGAGCGTCGGGCCCGGCGGCGGTCCCAGCCAGTTCGAGGCGGCGGGCGGCGGCGTCGGCGCGGGGTGCTTGGCCATCACCGCCTCGATGGCGTTGATGATCCCGAGGTAGCCCGTGCAGCGGCACAGATTGCCGCTCATTTCGCTGCGGATCTGCGGCCGCGCCAGCCGGCCCTTGCGGCGGATCAGGTCGCGGGCCGCGATCAGCATGCCGGGCGTGCAGTAACCACACTGCAGCGCGTGATGCTCGGTGAATGCCGTGCGCAGCTCCTGCATCAGCGCGTCATCGTCAAAACTCTCGATGGTGCGCACCTCGGCACCGTCGCAGGTGACCGCGTAGGTGATGCAGGAGCGCGCGATCTCGCCGTTGATCTCGACGGTACAAGCGCCACAGATGCCGTGCTCGCAACCGATGTGCGTGCCGGTCAGCAGCAGGCTCTCGCGCAGGAAATCGGCAAGGTGCGTGCGCGGCGCGACCTCGGCCTCGACGCTCTTGCCATTGACCGTGCAGGCAATCCTTGTCATCGGTCCGACAGTGCCTCTAGCGCACGCTTGACAACCACCGCCCGCAATCTGGTGTCATAGGCATCGCCGCACGATCCGGCCTCGCTCAGCCGCTGCTCGAGGGCGGCGATCTCGGGCGGCGACGCGATCGTTGCCGCATCGGCCGCAACCACGATCGGCGCGCCGGCGGGTGTGCTGGCAACGATCCGGCACAACCCCCGCTCCGGATCCTCGACCGTAGCGGCGATGGCGTCGGCGAAATCGCCAACCTTGCGGCAGACCTTGTGATAGCCGAAGCGGGCGCGCGAGGAAAATTTGCCGATCCGCACCGCCGCGATCAGCTCGTCGGCTTTGAGCGCGGTCTGCATCGCCCCCAACACGAACCCGGCCAGCGGCAGCCGCCGGCGACCGGCGGGGCTCGCCACGATCAGCTCGGCATCGAGCGCGGTTAACGCGCACAGCCAGTCGGCTGCGGGATCGGCGTGGGCAAGGCTGCCGCCGATGGTGCCCTTGGTGCGCACCGCGCGGTAGCCGATGCCGGCGGCAACCCGCGCCAGAAAGCCCCCGGTTGGGTCCTTGACGCGACCATCCTCGATCGCAGCATGGGTGATGGTGGCGCCGAGGCACAAAGCCTCGCCGGCGTCCGCCACCTCGGCCAGCTCGGCGATGCGCGTGATGTCGACGATCAGCGCCGGTTGCGCCAGACGCAGATTGAGCATCGGCCCCAAGCTCTGGCCACCGGCCATCAGCTTGGCGTCTGGCAACTCGGCGATCAGCCGGACGGCCTCGGCAACCGTCGTCGGCCGCGCATAGTCGAAGCGGGCGGCCTTCATGTCCGACCCCGCGCGCGCGCCCGGCCAATGGCCTCGACGATACGCCGCGGCGTGATCGGGGAGACCAACAACTCCGCACCCAGATCCTTGAGCGCATCATTGATGGCGTTGGTGATCGCCGCCGGCGGTGCGATGGCGCCTCCCTCGCCCAGTCCCTTCTGGCCGAAGCGGGTATAGGGCGAGGGGGTTTGCATGTGTTGAATGCGCACATCGGGCACCTCGGCCGGCCCCGGCAGCAGGTAGTCGGCGAAGGTCGAGACCAGCGGCTGGCCTTGGCTGTCGTAGGCCACCTCTTCGTAGAGGGCGGTGCCGATGCCCTGTGCCGCGCCGCCGACGATCTGCCCGTCGACGATCATTGGATTGACGAGCACGCCGCCGTCTTCCACCACCACGTAGTCAAGCAGCTCGGTTTCGCCGCTGTCGGGATCGACCGCCACCACGGCGGCATGCGCCGCATAACTGAAGGTGCCGCTATCCCGCTTGGCCTTGTAGCCGGCGGTCAATTCCAACCCGGCCGGGTCGACACCGGGCGGCAGGTCCTGTGGACGGCGATACCAGGTGCGGGCCACGTCCTGGATGGCCATTCGCCCGGCCGGCGCGAGCACAAACCCGTCGGCGAGGCGCACATCGTCAGGTTTGGCCTGCAGCAGCGGCGCTGCCAGCCGGATCAGGCGACCGGCGAGCTCATCGCAGGCGGCGGCGACGGCGCCGCCCGACATGATCATCGACCGCGAACCCCAGGTGCCGGTCGAGTAGGGCGTCAGCGCCGTATCCCCGTGCACCACGCGGATGCTTGCGTGCGGTATGCCAAGGATGCTGTGGGCGACCTGGGACAGGGTCGTCTCCAGGCCCTGGCCGTGGCTGTGCGCGCCGATGCGAAGCTCGAGCGCCCCGTCCGGCGTGAAACGGGCCTGGCATTGTTCGTGCCCCGGCACAAACGGAATACCCCAGGCGGCATAGACGCTGGTGCCGTGACCGGCCTGCTCCGAGTACATGGCAAAGCCGATGCCGATCCGGCGCCCATCGGCCTCGCGCCGCCGCTGGCGGCGGCGCACGCCATCGAAGTCGATGGCGCTGATCGCGCGTCTGAGCGCCTCGGGATAGTCGCCCGAATCGAAGTGCCGCTTACTGATATTGTCGAACGGCATCTGCTGCGGGCCTACCAGGCTGTTGAGCCGCAGGCGGTTGGGTTCGATGCCAAGCTCGCGGGCCAGCGCGTCGAGCGTCACCTCGAGTGCGAAGCACACGCCGGTGCGGGCGACGCCGCGATAGGGCAGGATCGGCGGTTTGTTGGTGGCGACGGAGTAGGTGCGGCAGCGGTAGTGCGGGAAATCGTAGAGTCCCGGCAGGATCGAGCCGATCTGACCGGCCTCGAGGCAGGCCGAGAACGGGTAGGAGGAGTAGGCGCCGGCATCGACCGTGGCTTCGCAGTCGAGTGCCAACAGCCGACCCTCGGCATCGGCGTAGGCGGTGAGGAGGTAATGGTGTTCGCGGCAGTTGGCATTGGCGGCGAGGCCCTCGCGACGATCCTCCAGCCAGCGCAATGGAACGCCCAGCTTGCGCGTCGCCCAGGCGAGCGCCACCTCCTCGGGCAACAGGATCCCCTTGTAGCCAAAGCCGCCGCCGACATCGGGGGCAATGACCCGGATCTGCCCCTCATTGAGCCCCAGGCATTCGGCCAGTCCGGAGCGCACGATGTGCGGCTGCTGCGTTGAGCTGTGCACCACCAGCTGGCCGAGGCGCCAGTCCCATTGCGCCAGCACGGCGCGACCCTCGAGCGGGCTCATGGCCTGCCGCGAGGTCCGCAGCTCGCGCTTGACCGAGACGCTGGCCTTGGCCGCCAGCGCCGCAAACTCGACATCGATCGAGGTGGTCAGAAACAGGTTGTCGCCCCAGTGCTCGTGCACCAGCGCGCTGCCGGCCTGCCGCGCGGCCAGCATATCGGTGACCGCGGCCAGTGGCTCGAGGTCGAGCTCGATTTCGGCGGCGAGGTCCTCCGCTTCGGCGCGGGTGGCGGCCACGCACATCGCCACCAGCTCGCCAACGTAGCGCACCTTGCCGGTGGCGAGCACCGGCTGCACCGACGACTTGAAGCCGGCAAGCGCCGTATCGGCGCGGATGGCAGCCACGCCGACCAAATCCTCGGCCAGGAAAATGCGCTCGCGCAACGGCGGCGGCACCCGTACCGCTCTGATGGTGGCGTGCGCCAGCGGGCTGCGCAGGAACGCGACTTCCTGCATGCCGGGGAGCCGGATGTCGCCAACGTATTGCCCGCGCCCGCGCAGGAAGCGATCGTCCTCCTTGCGGGCGAGCCGGGCGCCAATGCCGGTGTCGCTCATCAGGCTTCTCCTGCCAGCGCATCGATCATACCGCTGACGAGGTTGGCGCGCTGCAGCGCGGTCTCGTCGACGCTCGCCGGTTCGGCTGCCGGCACGATCTTCTGGCTGAGCGAGGCGATGAAGGCGGCCTGCGTCCGGCACGCGGCTTCGGCCGCCTCGATATCGACGCGCTGAAAGCGCACCTGCTGGCCCGGGGTAAGGCGGCCGAGGGCGGCCAGATCGGCGGAGATCACGGTGGCGATCTTGGGATAGCCGCCGGTCGTTTGCCGGTCGGCCAGCAGCACGATCGGCAGGCCATTGCCGGGCACCTGCACCGTGCCGGGCGCGATCGCGTCGGAGATGATGTTGTAGCCCTTGCTGTGCGCGAGCCGCGCACCAGTGAGGCGCATACCCATGCGGTCGCTGGCCGGCGTCACCCAATAGCTCTCCGCGGTGAGGCGGCCGAGCGCTTCGGCCGTGAAGTAATCGTCCTGCGGTCCGAGGATGATGCGAAAGAAGGGGGGTGGGCTCAGATCGAGCGCCGCCAGCATCACCTCGCCGACCGTGGTGGCGCGCGACCGGCATAACCGCACGCGGTCGCCGGCCGCGAGCGCGCGGCCGTCGAGGCCGCCGATGCCAGCCCGCAGCAGGGTCGAGCGGCTGCCGAGCACAACCGGCAGGTCAAAGCCGCCTTCGGCGGCGAGATAGAGGACGGCACCGCCGCTGAGTGCGCCGATCCGGATCTGGTCGCCGCGCTCGAGCCGGGCGCTGGTGAACATGTGAAGCCGGCGCGCGCGCGCCGCATCGCCGCCGGGCAAGATGTCGATCGGGGTCGAGGCGCCGGCACAGGCAAGGCGCACACTGTCGGCCTCGACGGCCAGCGTCGGGCCCTGATAGGCGATCTCCAGGGCCGCCGTGTCGGCGCCGTTGCCGACCAGCAGGTTGGCGGCGCTGAGACTGACCATATCGAGCGCACCGGAGACCGGAATGCCCAAATGCTGGTAGCCAACCCGACCCTTGTCTTGCACGGTCGTGAGCAAGCCCGCCGACAACACGCTGAGCGCCGGCGTCATGGTTGCGACTGCGGCGTCATGCGCAAGGTTCCGGCCCGGGCCTCGGCGCTGAGCCGCTCGAACTGGGGCAACGGCACCGGCTCGAAGCTGACCCGATCGCCGGCGCTGATCAGCGCCGCGGGATCGCGGCGCAGATCCCAGAGCGGCACCGGCGTGCGGCCAAGGATGTTCCAGCCACCGGGACTTTCGATGCTGTAGATCACGCTCATGGCCATGGCGATGGCGATCGAGCCGGCCTCGACCTTGACGCGCGGGTTCTCGCGGCGCGGCAGCTCGAGCTCCGGCGGCAGACCGCCAAGGTAGGCAAAGCCCGGCAGAAAGCCGATCATGTAGACCTGAAACGTCGTGCCGCTGTGGCGGGCGATCACCTCGGCAACGCTCAGTCCGGTGCGCTCGGCGACCGCCTCGAGGTCGGGGCCGAGGCTGGGGTGATAGCAGGCGGGCAGGCGCCAATGCTGGCCGGCGCTCGGCGTCGCCTGCAAATTTGCCAACAGCGGCGCGATCAGCGCCTTGAGCGCCGCATTGCCGATCGTCAGCGGGTCGTAGTGCACCATGAGCGAGCGGAAGGTCGGCACCGTCTCGACCACGCCCGGGATGGCCGCCGCCGCGATGCGCCGCGCCGCCGCCAGCACCAGCGCGCTGACCTCGGGATCGACGCGGTCGCCGAACTCGAGTACCAGGGCGGTGTCACCGGCGGCAAGGAAGCGGGCGCGTTGCGGGATGTGATCGGATGCGGTCAATGCCGGCAACTGGGCCCTCGGGTGCGTTCCAATTGTATGCGTCGCGACGAGATAGTAGCATGCGGCCGGCGGTGATTGAGCGGCCTTTTTTGCAATCCCGAAGCGAGGCAGAGCATGGCAAAGATGGTCAATGTCAACGCCGATATCGCCGAAGGCTGGGGCGCCTACGATATCGGCAACGACGTCGAGTTGATGAAGGTGATCAAGTCGGCCAGCGTCGCCTGCGGATTTCATGCCGGCGATCCCAATACCATGCACCGGCTGTGCATGCTGGCCAAGGAACAAGGGGTCAGCGTCGGCGTGCATCCAGGCTTCAATGACCTGTGGGGCTTCGGCCGCCGCCGCATCACGATGAGCCCTCGCGAGCTCGAGTACCTGATCGCCTATCAGATCGGCGCGCTGCAGGCGATGGCCTGCTATGCCGGTCTGAAGGTGACGCACCTCAAGGCGCACGGTGCCCTCAACAACATGGCGGCCGAGGACGAAAGCTACGCCGAGGCCATCGGCCGCGCCATCAAGGTCGTCGATCGCGACATCATTTATGTCGTGCTGTTCGGCTCGGAAATGGAAAAGGCAGCGCGCAAGCTCGGGCTGCGGTTGGCGCTCGAAGGCTTTCCCGACCGGCGCTACCAGGACGATGGCAATCTGGCCTCGCGGGCGATTGCAGGCACCGTGCTGAAAGATCCGAAGGCGGCCGGTGAGGCAGCCTTGCGCATGGTGCGGGACGGCGAGATCATCGCGCTGTCCGGCAAACGCATCAAGGTCAAGGTCGATACCCTGTGCGTGCACGGCGATGAAGCCAGCGGCGTGGCGGTGGCGCGCGGGATCTCTAGCAGCCTCGAGGAGGCCGGCATCGCCGTGGTGCCGTTGCCCGACCTCAACCTGTAGCGGGATTGCTGCCGTGGCCGAGACCCGTGACCCTAACGGCGGCGCCAAGCCGGTGCTGGCGATGATCGGCGGCACCGGCCCGCTGGGCTCTGGGCTGGCACGACGGCTGGCCGCGGCCGGCTATGCCGTCATCATCGGCTCACGCACGGCGGCCAAGGCCGAGGCCACCGCGGCCGGCCTTGCCGCCGAGGGGTTGCCGGTGACCGGCGCCGACAACGTAACGGCGGCCAGGCTCGGGCAGGTGGTGTTCATCACCGTGCCCTGGTCGAGCCAAGCCGCCATTCTCGACGACGTTGGACCGCAGCTTGCCGGCAAGCTCGTCATCGACACCACCGTTCCCCTGGTGCCGCCCAGGGTGGCGCGGGTGGCGCTGCCCGCCGAGGACTCCGCCGCCCTGGCGGCGCAAAAGCGGCTCGGCTCCGCGGTGCGCCTGGTGTCGGCCTTTCACAACGTCGCCGCGCATAAGCTCAACGGCGGCGAGGCGATCGACTGCGATGTGTTGGTGTTCGGCGACGACCCCAAGGATCGCCAGCTGGTGATCGAGCTCGCCACGGCGATAGGGCTCGATGCCGTGCATGCCGGCCCGCTCGCCAATTCGGTGGCGGCCGAGGCCCTCACCTCGGTGCTGATCGGCATCAATCGCAACTACAAGGTCGACGGTGCCGGCATCCGCATCACCGGCCTCAAACGCGACTAGGCATAACGCTTAAACGCGCAAACGACAGGCGCAGCGAACGGCATGCAGGCAGGTCCGCTCCAGCTCACCGTTACCGCTTTGGGCGGCATTGCCGAGGTCGAGCCGGGCGCCGATCTCGCCCAGCTGTTGATCGCCGCGCTCGACCGCCACCAGCTGGTGCCACAGCCCTACGACGTGCTGGTGCTGACCCAGAAGATCGTGTCCAAGGCCGAGGGTCGCTACCTCGAGCTCGATCGCATCGAGCCGTCGCAACGGGCGCACGAGTTGGCCCGCATCACCGGCAAGGACGCGCGCCTGGTGGCGGCGGTGCTGAGCCAAGCCGAGGACGTGCTGCGCGCCAAGACCAATGTCCTGATCGTCGCCACCCGCAGCGGTCTCGTCATTGCCAACGCCGGCATCGATCAATCGAACCTTGCCGCCGCCGACCATGGCCGGCGCGTGCTGCTGCTGCCGGAGGACGCCGACGCCAGTGCGCTCAAGCTGAAAGCGCGCCTCGATCGACACTATCACGGCGATCTCGGGCTCATCATCTCCGACAGCGCCGGTCGGGCGTGGCGGCTCGGCACGGTCGGCATCGCCATCGGTGCGGCCGGCGTGCCAGCGTTGTGGGATCGGCGCGGTGAACTTGATCTGGCGGGGCGCCCGCTCGAGGTCACCGAGGTGGGCTTTGCCGACGCCGTGGCGGCGATGGCGGTACTGGCGATGGGTGAGGCGGCGGAAGCGCGGCCGGCGGCGCTGGTGCGCGGCCTCAGCTGGTCGGCGCCGGCGCGTCCGGCCGCGGCCTTAGTGCGCGCCAAACGCGACGATTTGTTCCGATGAGCCAGGCGCCCAACACTTATCTGGCCCTGTCGGGCGGCGTTGGTGGCGCCAAGCTGTCGTTGGGCTTGGCGCATGTGCTCGGCGATCGCCTCAGCATCGTCGTCAATACCGGTGACGACTTCGAGCACTTGGGCCTTTACATTGCCCCCGACCTCGACACCGCACTCTACACCCTCGCCGACCGCGTCAATGCCGCCACCGGCTGGGGACGCAGCGGCGAAACCTGGAGCTTCATGCGCGCGCTTGCCGAGCTCGGCGGCCCGGACTGGTTCCAGCTGGGCGACGGTGACCTGGCAACCCACGTGCTGCGCACCGAGCGCCTCAGGCAAGGGGCGAGCTTGACGGCGGTCAGCGCCGAGCTGGCGCGGCGGCTGTCGATCGCCGCCCACATCCTGCCGATGTGCGACGAGCCGCTGCGCACCGTGCTGGAGAGCGATGTCGGCACGCTCAGCTTCCAGGAATACTTTGTGCGCGAGCGGTGTCGGCCGCGGCTGCGGCAGATCCGCTTTGACGGCGCCGCTCAGGCCAAGCCGACCCGGCAGGTCAGCGAGGCGCTGGCCGACCGGCGCCTCGCCGGCATTATCATCTGCCCATCGAACCCGTGGCTCAGCGTCGATCCCATTCTCGCGGTTCCAGGGCTGAAGCAGGCGTTGCGGGCCGCACGCGCGCCGATTGTCGCCGTCTCCCCGATTATTGCCGGCCAGGCCGTCAAGGGCCCAGCCGCCAAGATCATGGCCGAGCTGGGTATGGCGGCGGACAGCCGCAGTATTGCCGGCTATTATGCCGGCTTGATCGACGGCCTCATCATCGACGTTGAGGACGCGGCATTGGCGCCGGATATGCCGCTGCCGGTGAGGGTGACGAAGACCTTGATGCACGCCCGCGACGACAAGATCGCCCTGGCGCGTGCCTGCCTTAGCTTCTGCGCCGAGCTTGGCCCGGCGGCCAGCGCGCGCTGAGAGGAGCGCCATGACCGCGGCTGCGACCTGGGCGATCATACCGGTGAAAGCCCTTGGGCTGGCCAAGCAGCGCCTGGCGCCGGTGCTGCCGCCGCCGGCACGGCGCGAGCTGGTGCTCGCCATGCTGCAGACCGTGCTCGCCGCCGTCGGCGCCGTCGGCGGCATTGCCCGCACGTTGGTGGTGACGCCGGATCAAAGCGTGGCGGCGCTGGCGGCGGGCAAAGCCGTCGGCGTGGTGCGCGAGCGCCAGGCGCGCGGCTTGAATGCGGCGGTGCGGCTGGGGCTCGCCAGCGCTTCGGCCGGGGGCGCCGCCCGGGCGCTGGTGCTGCCGGCCGACGTCCCGCTCGTCACCGCCGCCGAGCTGACAACCTTGCTCGGCAATGGCGCCGACGCCGGCGCGCGCGCCACCTTGGTGCCGGCTCGGGACGAGGAGGGCACCAATGCCATGCTGCTTGCTCCACCGACGGCATTGGCGCCCATGTTCGGTCCTGGCAGCTATCGGCGGCATCTGGCGCAAGCCCAGGCGCGGCGGCTCGATGTCGAGGTGCTCAAGCTGCCGGGCCTTGCCAGCGATATCGATCACCCCGGCGACCTCGCCCGATTGCTGGTCCCTGCCCCGCAGCTTCGCCACTTCCAGTTCCTGGCGCAGCATGTCATGAAGGCCGCCGCGGAAGGTGTAGCGGGATGAGGCCGGCGATGCGCACGAGGGCAATCGAGGAGGCGCTGGCGGCGGCCGAGGCGGAACGCCGGCTGGCGCCGGATCAGGCCCTGGCCTTGGCCGACTGCGGCGAGGTGGCCCGGCTCTGCGCGCTCGCCGAGGCACAGGCTATCGCCGGCCACGGCCTGCAGGTGTCGTTCTCAAAAAAGGTGTTCATCCCGCTCACGCAATTGTGTCGTGATGTCTGCCACTACTGCACCTTCGCGCACCCACCGCGCCGGGGCGAGCCCGCTTATCTATCGCCCGAGGCCGTGTTGGCGATCGCCGAACGCGGACGCGCGGCCGGCTGCAAGGAGGCGCTGTTCACGTTGGGCGACCAGCCCGAGCTGCGCTACGGCGCCGCCCGTCGGGCGTTATCGGCGCTGGGTGCTGCCTCCACGCTCGCCTATCTGGAGGCCTGCGCCGAACGCGTGTTGACCGGCACCGGACTGCTGCCCCATCTCAATCCCGGTGTCATGGATGAGGTCTGGTTGCGGCGGCTACGCCGGGTTTCCGTGTCACAGGGCATCATGCTGGAAACGGCCGCGTCCCGGCTCAGCGCGCCGGGAGGGCCGCACTTCGGCTCCCCGGACAAGCACCCGGCCCGGCGCCTTGCCACCTTGGAGGCGGCCGGACGCGCGCAGGTGCCGTTCACCACCGGCATCCTGATCGGCATCGGCGAGACGCGGCGCGAGCGCATTGAGGCGCTGCTCGCCATCCGCGCCATCAACGAGCGCTACGGCCACATCCAGGAGATCATCATCCAGAATTTCCGGGCCAAGCCCGGCACGCGCATGGCGGCGGCGGCCGAGCCGACGCTCACCGAGCAGCTGTGGACGATTGCCGTCGCCCGGCTGATCTTCGGCAGCCGCATGAACATCCAGGCGCCGCCGAACTTGCGGCCCGACGCGCTGGCGGCGCTGATCGGCGCCGGCATCAACGACTGGGGCGGCGTGTCGCCGGTGACGCCCGATCACGTCAATCCGGAAGCACCGTGGCCGCACCTCGATCAGCTGCGGGCGGCAACCGAAGCCGCCGGGCGGATCCTGGTCGAGCGGCTGGCCGTCTACCCCGAGTTTCTGCCGGCACCGGCCGCCGCCGGGCCGGCCGACCCTGCTGCCAGCGCGGCGGCGGCGTCGCATGGGCCAGAGCCTGGCAGCGCGCCTGGCAGCGAGCCTGGCAGCACCAGCCAGTGGCTTGACCCAGCACTGAAGCCCGCCTGCTGGCGGCACACGGACGGCGAGGGCCGTGCGCGCGAGGACGGCTGGGCGCCAGGCGGGCTCGAGCCGCTGCCGGCGATTGCCGCCTTTGCCGCGGGCCCCGGGCGGGAGCGCAAACTGCGGCCACCGCTGAGCTTGCTCGATCGCAGCCTGGAGCGCGCTGCCGCCGGCGAAGAGCTGGGCGAAGACGAGATCGTCGGGCTGTTTCAGGCCCGCGGACCTCAGTTCGACGCCGTGGTCGCCGCCGCCGATGCCGTGCGCGCCAACAGCGTCGGCAACGCGGTCAGCTACGTTGTCAACCGCAACATCAACTACACCAACATCTGCACCTACGGCTGCAAGTTCTGCGCCTTCTCCAAGGGCCGATTGGACCTCGGTCACCGCGACCAGCCCTACGACCTCGACACCACCGAGATCGGCCGGCGCACGCGCGAGGCATGGCAGCGCGGCGCCACCGAGGTGTGCCTGCAGGGTGGCATCCGTCCGGGTTACACCGGCGACACCTACCTTGGCATCGTTGCCGCCGTGAAGACGGCAGTGCCCCAGATGCACGTGCACGCCTTTTCGCCGCTCGAGATCTGGCATGGCGCCCACAGCCTGGGCCTCAGCCTGATCGATTACCTGTCGCGGCTCAGGGCGGCGGGGCTCGCCAGCTTGCCCGGCACCGCCGCCGAGATTCTCGACGACGAGGTGCGTGCCATCCTGTGCCCCGACAAGATCAACACCGCGCAATGGCTGGAGGTGATGGAGACCGCGCATGGCGTCGGCCTGAAGAGCACGGCCACCATCATGTTCGGTCACGTCGACGGCTATCGGCACTGGGCGCGCCACCTGATACGCGTGCGCCGGCTGCAGGCCAGGACCAAGGGCTTTACCGAGTTCGTCCCGCTGCCGTTCGTGCACATGGAAGCGCCGATCTACCGCAAGGGCCAGTCGCGCAAGGGACCGACCTTCCGCGAGGCGGTGCTGATGCATGCCGTGGCCCGGCTCTCACTCCACCCCGAGATCAGCAATATTCAGGCGTCATGGGTGAAGATGGGACCCGACGGCGCGGTCGTCTGTCTTGCCGCCGGCGCCAACGACCTCGGCGGTGTGCTGATGAACGAATCCATTACCCGCGCCGCCGGCGCCAAGCACGGCCAAGAGATCAGCGCCGCCGACTTGGAAGCAATGATCACCGCCAGCGGCCGGGTGCCTCGTCAGCGCAGCACGCTCTATGAGACGCTGTCGCTCGCTGCCGCATCGCCCGGCAGCGCCGAGCCGGCCGCTGGCCACCGGCCACCGCTGGCGGCGGCGGAGTAGGCTCGACCGAGCCAGAGGCGCGCCCCCATGCACCCCTTCGATTGGCCGCACAAGGTCGAGGATAGCAAGGTTCGCGACCGCACCGTTCGCCTGCTCCGGGAGAAGCGGGTGCGGTTGCCGAGCTTTGCCGAACTGGCGGACCCCGAGCTGATGCCCGCGGCCGTTCGCAACGGCTGTCGCACGGTCGAGGCCGATGCCCCGGACGCCGCCAATCTGGCGCGCGTCAACTGGTTCAACGACTGGGATCGCCAGGGCCAGCGCGAGACCCCGGCCTATGTCGAGCTCCCGAGCCAGCTCACCGGTGTTGCCGCGCGCATCGTGGTGGCGATCGGCGACCTGTTCCCGATGATCGGCGCGCACAAGGTGCTGCCCGCCTACGCCTGCCTGGTGCCGCGCCTGATCGCGGGACGCTTCGACCCGACGCGCCAGCGCGCGGTGTGGCCTTCGACCGGCAACTACTGCCGCGGCGGCGTCGCGATCTCGCGCATCCTCGGCTGCCGCGGCGTCGCCGTGCTGCCGGCGGGCATGAGCCAGGAGCGCTTCGACTGGCTAGCGCAATGGGTGAGCACGCCCGACGACATCGTCAGGACGCCGGGCAGCGAGTCCAACGTCAAGGAAATCTACGACGCCTGCGCCGAGCTGGCGCGCGATGACGCCAACGCCATCATCAATCAGTTCAGCGAATTCGCCAACTATCTGGTGCATTGGCGCGCCACCGGCCGGGCGCTGGAGCGGATTTTCGAGGCACTGCAGCGCGGCCATTCCGAGCTCAAACTGGCCGGCTTCGTTGCCGCCAGCGGCTCGGCCGGCACCTTGGCCGCCGGCGACTATCTCAAGGCCCGGCTGGGGGCGAGGATCGCCGTGGTCGAGGCGGTCGAATGCCCGACCCTCATCGCCAACGGCTACGGCGAGCACAACATCCAGGGGATTGGCGACAAGCACGTGCCGCTGATCCATAACGTCGGCACGACCGATCTGGTGATCGGCGTCAGCGACCGGGCGACCGATGGCCTCAATGCGGTGTTCAATACCGAGGTCGGGCGCGCCCACCTGCTGCGGCGCTTCGGCCTGTCACCGGCCTGGCTCGAGCGGTTCGGCCATTTCGGCCTGTCGTCGATCGCCAACATCGTGGCCGCCATCAAGATGGCCAAGCACTTGGGCCTCGGACCCGAGGCGGTGCTCCTTACCGTTGCCACCGACGGCCACGCCATGTATCGCAGCGAGCTTGCCCGCTTTTTGGCACGCCGGCACAACGCCCAGCCGATGAGCGAGGCACTGGCCGCGGAGCTGACCGGCAACTACCTGATCGGCGCCGGCAGCGAGCACGTGCTCGAGACAACGGCGCGCGAGCGCGAGCGCATCTTCAACCTCGGGTATTTCACCTGGGTGGAGCAGCAGGGGGTTGCGGTTGCCGATTTCGATCGCCGCCGCGCCCAAGCCTTCTGGCAGGACTTGCAGGCGCTGCTGCCGCTGTGGGATGAGATGATTAGCGCCGTCAATCGCGACAGCGGCATGGCGGCGCCCTGATGCCGGGAGAGGGGTGGTTATGACATCCGAGGCGCTGGTGGCGCCCTATCAGCAGTTGCGGGCCGACACCTTGGCGCGCGATCGCGGCTTGCGCGAAAAGGTGATGTCGCTCGAGGCGGCGGCGGCACTGGTCCGCGACGGCGAGCACGTCGCCATCGGTGGCTGCACCTTGTCGCGCACGCCGATGGCGATGATCTGGGCCTTGATCCGGGCGCAGAAAAGGAACCTCACGGTGTCGAGGTCGATCACCTCCACCGAAGGCGATCTCTTGCTCGCCTCGCAGGTGAGCAAGCACATCATCACCAGCTGGTTCTCGCAGGGCATCGTCTGGGGCATTTCCAAGGTCATGCGCCACTACGTCGAAAACCGGCTCGCCCGCTTCGACGAGTGGAGCCATATGTCGATCGGCTTGCGCTATCGTGCCGGCGCCATGGGCATACCGTTCATGCCGTCGCGGTCGATGCTGGGCTCCGACGTCGGCCAGCGCGTCGGCGAAGAGATCAGGAGCATGACCTGTCCCTTCACCGGCGAACAACTGGCCTTGCTGCCGGCGCTCAACCCGGACGTGGCGCTGCTGCACGTGCAACGCTGCGATGCCTTTGGCAACGCCCAGCTCGATGGCCTGCAGTTTATGGATATCGACATTGCCATGGCCGCCAAACGCGTGATCCTGACCACGGAACGCATCATTACCAATGACCAGATCCGGCGCCGGCCGGATCAAACGCGGATACCGTTTTTTACCGTCGAGGCCGTGGTCGAGGCGCCGATCGGTGCCGCCCCGCACGAATGCTATGGCCTCTACGAGCCCTTCTTCCCGGCGCTCGACGACTATGCGGCGCGCGTGGCCAAGGATCCCGTGGCCGGCTGCCGACAGTATCTTGAGGAGTACTACTTCGAGCCCAAGTCGTGGGCCGACTATCTGTCCCGCATCGGGGTGGAGGCGGTGCTCGACGCCTGCCGCCGCGGCCGGAGTGTATTCAATGATTGAGCCCGCACCGGCGACGGCGACTTATACCGCCTCCGAACTGTTGGCGGTGATGGCCAGCCGCCTGTTGCGCGATGGGCAGATCGTGTTCGCCGGCGTCGGGGTGCCGCTGCTGGCGGCTACCTTGGCCCAGCGCATGCACGCGCCGCAGCTGACCATCCTGTTCGAGGGCGGCACCATCGGGCCGTTCATCGTGCCCGGGCAATTGCCGCCATCGACCAACGAGCAGCGCTGCACGCGGCGCGCCAACATGGTGTTGCCGATCACCGACGTGCTGTTGCTGCTGCAGCGGGGCTACGTCGACGTCGGCTTCATGGGCGGGGCGCAGATCGACAAATACGGCAACCTCAACTCGTCCTTCATCGGCGCTGCCGACAACCCGCAGATCAGGCTGCCGGGCAGCGGCGGCGGCAACGACATCTCGTCATTGACCGACATGATCGTCGCCATGAAACACGAGAAGCGCCGGTTCGTGGAGAAGGTGGACTTCGTCACCTCGCCGGGTTGGCTTGCCGGCCAGCGCAGCCGTGCCGAGCGCGGGTTGCCGCAGGGCGGTATGTGGCGGGTGGTTACCGACCTCGCCATTATGGGTTTCGATGCCGAAAGCCGCCAGATGCAGGTATTGGGGCTCAATCCCGGCGTCAGTCGCCAACAGGTCGAGGACAACACCGGCTTCAAGCTGCTGTTTGCCGACAACCTCGAGGCGATCGCGCCACCGCTGCCGCAGGAGCTCAAGGTGCTGCGTCAGCTCGATCCGGAGCGGCTCTATACGAGGTGAGGGCGATGTCGGTGCCGTCGAGCGATAGCCTTTATAACAACGTCAAGGACAAGCTGGCGCGCAACGAAGTGGTATCGTCGATGACGGTACGGCTGGTGCGCGGTATCGAAATCGTGCGCATCGCCAAGAGCGCCGGCTTCGATTCCCTCTACATCGACCTTGAGCATTCCAGCCTCAGCCTCGAGGCCACCGGCCAGATTTCGATCGCCGCGCTGGCGCTCGGGATCGCCGCCTTCGTGCGGGTGCCGGCCAACACCCCCGAATACATCTCGCGCGTGCTCGACGGCGGCGCGCTGGGCGTGATCGCGCCCGGCATTCGCTCCGCGCAAGAGGCGCGCGCGGTGGTGGCCGCTGCCAAGTATGCCCCGCTCGGCCGGCGCGGCGCCGCCGGCGGGCTGCCGCATCTCAACTATGCCAACCTGCCGGTTGCCGACGCCAACGCGGCGATCAACGCCGCCACCATGGTCATGGTGCAGTTCGAGAGCGCGGAGGCGATCGAGCGCGCCGACGAGATCGCCGCGGTCGATGGCGTCGATCTCATCATGATCGGCACCAACGATTTCCTGGCCGACATCGGGCACCCCGGCCAATTCGAGCACCCGCGGGTGCGCGATGCCTACGCGCGCACCATTGCCGCCTGCCGCAAGCTCGGCAAGCACGTGGGTGTCGGTGGTTTGCCGTCACGCCCAAAGCTGATCGCCGAGTTCGTCAAGATGGGCGCGCGCTATGTCTCGACCGGCACCGATCTGGCCTTTCTGTTGGCCGAGGCCAGCGAGCGTGCCCGGCAGGTGCGCGCGCTTGAGCTGTGATCGGCCGCGGCCAACGCCGGCCGCCCTTTTGGGCGCGGGCCCTCGGGCGGCGATTGGCGGGCGCGCGGGCCGGGACAGCCGCAAAAAAATGGCGCGCCCGCGCGCCTCGACGCTAACCGCTAACGCCGATTGTCGTCCTGTGGCAGCGCTGCCGGTGATCAACGCTGAGGCCGGCTGGGGAGCAGGTCCGCGGCGGTATCTCCCTGTGGCTTGGCGATGCCGACGGCACGGAGCGCGACACCGCTGCGGTGTCGCGCTCCGCTATGCCGGCAAAGCCCGCGCGGCATGGCGGTGTTGGCTTGCAAGCCCGGTCTTGCTTCCACGCGTGGCCGACCCCGCGGCGAGATCGCACCCCCCGGACAAATCATCAAATCAAGTCGAAGTCCGTGTGATTGAGCAGGAAGTCGTTGTCCAGGACGGCGATCACCACCGCCGCACCGGTCCCTGAGCCGTCAGCATCGTAGGCGAGCGTATGATCCAGCGTATTATACCAAAACACTTCTGTCGCGGTCGTCGGCCCGGTCGCATTGGCGATGAAATGCGATTGCTCGAGTGGACCGGTGTCAGCGCCACCGACCGCCAGACCAGTGCCAAACGCCTGATGATCGAACGTCAGCAGATCACTTTGGCCGCCATGGCCACTGAAGTCGACGATGTGATCGACGCCGTCGCCGACCGCACTGTAGAGGAACCGGTCGGCTCCGGCACCACCGGTGAGGGTGTCGGAACCGCCCTGGCCTTCCAGAACGTTATTGCCGCCGTTGCCGGTGATGGTGTCGCCGAAATCGGACCCGCGCACCCGGGTGACGCCGCTCACAAACTGGTCCGAGCCAACGGAGGCATCGCCGGTTGCCGATCCCGAACCCCCGACCCCCAGGGTGACCGTCACGGCGGCGGTCGCATTATCGTAGCTGACGCGAGTGTTGCCATTGCCAATGATCGTGTCATTGCCCCCCATCCCCTCGAATTCATTGAAATTACTGCCGCTGCCGGCGTTGGCGCTCGGGGTTGGGGCGGCATCGCTGGTGAAGCCAGCGGCAGTGTAGGTGTCATCAAAATCGGTGCCACGGATGGCCTCGATCGATGTCAGCGTATCGGTCCCGACCGCCGTATCACCGCTGACGGTGCCGGCGGCGAGCGCAACGGTGATGCCCGCTGTTACGGCACCATCGCCGCTGTAGATCGCCCTATCAAAACCGCCATCGCCATTGATCCAATCATTACCGCCGCGGCCTTCAAAATTCTCGGCCGTCCCCGCCGGGTTCGCGCTCCCGAACAATAGGTCGGCAAAATCCGAGCCGCGGACGGTACTCACGCCAGTAAAGGTGTCAGTACCGACGCCGGCAGCGTCACCAACATCCGTTCCCTGCGCCGTACCCGCACCCACGTCGGTCATGATGACGCTGACGCCGGCCAGCGCGTTGGCGTAGCTCAGGCGCGTGTTGCCGTTGCCAACAATCGTGTCGTTGCCGCCCAGCCCCTCGAATTCGTTGAAGGCAGCACCAGAGAGGTTCACACCGGCGCTGCCGGCGTTGGCACTGAAAGCGGTGAAGCCGGTCGCATCAAATGTGTCGTTGAAGCTGCTGCCCCGCACGGCTTCGATCGACTGTAGCCAATCCGTGCCGACCGTCAGATCGCCGACGACGATGCCGGCGGCGAGATTGACGCTGATTCCGCCCGTGGTGGCCGGATCGGTATTGTAGATCGTCCGGTCGAAGCCGCCACCACCGTCGATGCTGTCATTGCCGCCGCCACCCGTGAAATTCTCGGCCGTCCCCCGGGCATTATCGCTGCCGAACAATCGGTCGGCAAAGCTCGACCCCGCGATCGCATTGACACCGGCGAAGGTGTCAACCCCAACTGCGGCACGGTCCCCGGGATCGGTTCCATGTCCGGTCCCAGCCGCGATATCGACCGTCACGCTGGCCTGGGCGAACAGGTAGCTGACGCGGGTGTCACCATTGCCGATGATGGTATCGTCTCCGCCCATGCCTTCGAAGTCGTTGAAGGCTGCGCCGCTCTCGTTCACGCCGGCGCTGCCGGCGTTCGTGCTCGATGCCGTGAAGCTGGTCGCGTCAAAGGTGTCGGCGAAGGCCGTGCCGCGCACCGCCTCCACCGACCGCAAGACGTCGACACCCGTTGCGACGTCGCCAATCACGCTCCCGGCCGCGAGCTCGACAGCAATGCCGGTCGTGACGGCGGGATCCTCGCCGTATACCGCCCGGTCAAAGCCGCCGCGACCGTCAATGAGATCATTGCCGCCGCGCCCCTCGAAATTCTCGAAGCTGAAGACGGCATTGTCGCCCCCCAGCAACACGTCGTCGAACCTGGAGCCGCGAACGGCATTGACACCTGTGAAGCTGTCGACCCCGACACCGGCGAGGTCTCCAGGCGCCGTTCCCGACCCGGTGTCGGCCTCGAAATCGACGGTTACGCCGGCCAAGGCATTGACATAGGAGAGCCGCGTGAAGCCGTTGCCGATGATTGTGTCATTGCCGCCCAGCCCCTCGAATTCATTGAAGAAAGGCGAGCTTCCCGGGGTCGGGCTTTGACCGGCGTCAAAACCGCTCGCCCGATATGTGTCATCGAAGCCGCTGCCGCGGATGCGTTCGATCCCCATCAGCACGTCGGTGCCGACCCCGGGTCCGCTGCCGATGCCCGCGGCGAGGTCGATACTGATGCCACCGGTCGCATTGGTGTATCTGGCGAGATCGATGCCGAGGCCACCGATCAGGATGTCATTGCCAATGCCCCCATCGAGGACGTCATCACCGTCATCACCGCGCAGGATATCGTTGCCGTTGCCCCCGACCAAGGTGTCGTTGCCATCGCCACCGACGATGAGGTCCGCCAACTTGCCACCGATCAGGAGGTCGTCGCCAGCAAGACCAAGTATCAAGTTGTTGTCGTTGGGATCACCCGTGAGCGCGTCGTTACCGTCCGTGCCGATCTTAATCTTCGTCATCGCCCCTCTCCTAAGTCAGGCATTTTCTCTTTTGAGGCACGCGTTGGAGAAAACCGTCTCAAACCAACCGCATTGATGAAATAACCGGTCTACGCGCGCGGTGCTGCGCCGTTGGGCGGTGCGCCTCACCATGCTCGCTGGCCCCCCAAGCTTGCTAGCAAAGCGTCTCAGCTCGAGTCCTGATCGAGGGATGGCAAATGCGTGATTTTTGGCCTAAAAATTTCTGACGAATGGTAATGATCAACGGCGTGGGAAGCGGTTGAAACATGAAAGGGGGCGAGGGCGTTCTGTGCTGCGACCGATTTTGCCTTGATTTGACCCGCGGATTTTTGCGGGTGGGTGCAGAGGATGTTGCCTTGCGACCCAAGGCGTTCGAGGTGCTGCACTACCTCGCCAGGAACGCCGGCCGGCTGGTCGCCAAGGAGGAACTTTATGACGCGGTGTGGCCCAACGTTACCGTCTCCGACGATTCGATCGCGCAATGCATTCGCGAATTGCGAAACAAACTGGGTGACGGTGATCACAGTCTGATCAGAACCGTACCTCGCCGCGGCTATCTGCTCGATGCCATGGTATCGACGGCGGTAGCAGAAGGTCCCGAGCCTGACCCGGTACCGGTGCCCTCGCCACCCGCGCACACCCCGGCCGAGCCACAGCACGGGCTCCGCAGCAGGGATGAAGACGTGGCGGCGCTGCCGCCGCAACCGCCACCGTCACGATCTGACCCACCGCCACCGAAGCGCACAATTGCATGGCGCATGAGGGCGTGGGTCGCCGTTGGCGTCGTTTTGTTGAGTGGCGCCTGGTGGGCAAACCATGTGCTTGGCTGGGACCCGGGCCGACTTGCCACACGGTCGAAACTTGAGACGTCGCGGCCGGAGGGCGAATTCGACGGAATTTGGCGTGTAGAGTTCACCAACAATGATTTTTGCATTGAGCGAAGCAGGGTTAGACTTTGGGCCATTAGACAGAGTGGCCTGAGCGGTGGTGTCGCCGGCAAAATGACTGGAACGGTCTCTGACACGGGTGAGCTTAAAGTCGCCTGGCCCGCTTTGATCGATCCAACCCGGACCAATACCGGGTCGGGCCAGCTTCGCGGCGATCACGGAGAGGGCAAGTGGGACGGCGAACGGAAGTGTGCTGGCGCCTTTCGGCTTGAGCGCGTAGCTCCGTGAGCGCGCCGATACGCCCAACCTTTCTGTTACCTGCGCAAAAGCCAGGCGGCGATGCCCCACGCGCAGCGGCGCCGACCGGACTAGGACATGCCATCGTCTTTTCCAGCTGAGCCTGTCTTGACGGTTATTGGTCGCGCCCCGAGCGCTGGTGATGACCTCCGCGCAAGCGCCGCCCGACCCTTCCCGGGAGCGGCTCAACGCCCTCCCAAGTGTCAAGGGACCACCCGCTCAACCTTGCCGAGCCGCCACGCGTTTGCGGCGCCTCCCCGAATAGGCTCCGGTTTGGCGGCAAAGCTCGCGGGCCGCCGCCGACGAGGTGGTGGATGTTTGCCGCCCGCCGAAGAGGATTGTCAGGGGCCGGGCCCGCACCCTAGGATCATCGATGCTTGATCCCGTGGAGAACCATCGATGCGCGTGCGCCTTGCCTTTGCCCTGAGCCTCCTGGTGCTGGCGCTGCCGGGGGTCGGCTGGACGCAGCAGCCGCTCAAGACCGCCGTCGACGGCACCTTTGCGCCCCATGCCATGCCCAAGCTCGAAGGCGGTATTCAGGGCTTCAATGTCGATCTTGCCAACGAGGTGGCCAAGCGTCTGAACCGCCCAGTCGAGGTCGAGGCCATGCAGTTCTCCGGCATCCTGCCCGCCTTGCAGGCCGGCACCCTCGACTTTGTTGCCGCACCGGTGACGGTCACCAAGGAGCGCGCCGACAACTACATTTTTACCGAGGGCTATCTCAACACCGACTATCAGTTCCTGACCAAGAAGGGTGAGCCGGCGATCACCGATTTGAAGCAGTTCAAGGGCAAGGTGATCGCCGTCAACAAGGGGGCAATCTACGACAGTTGGGCGCGGGGCCTCGAAGGCGAAATCGGCTGGCGCGTGGAGAGCTTCGGCACGCAGACGGATGCCGTGCAGGCCGTGCTCGCGGGCCGCGCTTATGCCAACGTCGCGGGTAACACGGCCATTCAATGGGCGGTGAAGCAGCAGCCGCAGTTGCAGCTTTCCTATCTTTATTCCACCGGGCTGGTGTGGGCGATGCCATTGCGCAAGGATTCGCTGGCGTTGCGGTCAGAGCTCGAGAATGCCATCGAATGCATGAAAAAGGATGGCACGATGGCGGCCATGCACGAGCGCTGGTTCGGCACGAAACCCGAAGCGAACTCGCCGGCGGTGACCATCTATCCCGGTACCGGGGTTCCCGGTACTGCGGGCTATGATGCAACGCCGCGCGAACCGAAGTGCGGTTGAAGCGGGCGGGCAACTGCCGCGCCCCTGCGCTGGCTCAAGGGTGATG
>DATFXD010000232.1:0-20123 GCA_035258605.1 Hyphomicrobiaceae bacterium
GTGTCTGGTCAATGATCGCGCCTTGCGTCCGCCAGCCGTGCGCCGAGCTGCCGCTCATGGCTTTTACTTGTTGGCCTCTTCCTTGCCCTTGCCGTTGCGGCCGCTCGCCTCGTGCCGGTTGGTGAAGCGCGCGTTGCCGAGCCCGGTGCCGATCGTCAGTACGCCCCAATGGGTACGCTGCTTGACGTTGGGCAGCTCGCTCAGGCCCTGCACCACGGCGTCGTTGTGCATCACCACCACGGTTTCATGCTCGCCGATGCTCGGGATGGCCTCGCGCAAGCTCGCCGGCAGATTGAAGCGGCTGCTTTCCCAGTTGCCGGGCAGGTTCTGCGCGCCACGGGCAATCGAGCCGTCCTCATGGATCACACCGGGGCAGCCGATGCCGATCAGGGGAGCCAAGGCAAACTTGTGCTTGCCGCTCCAATCGATGAGCTCGGTAAGCATGTCGACGAGCTCGCCCACGGCATCGTCGCGCGCCACCTCTTGCTCGCTGTGCCGCCACAGGTTCGAGCGCGCCACTTGCGCCTTGCCGAGATCGGTCGACTTGCGCAGGTTGAGGTCAACCACTCCGGCGCGAATGTTGCTGCCGCCGACGTCGACCGCAAGGATTGCGTCATAGCCCTTGAGCATCCAGGCCGGCAACAGGTGCGCGGCGCCGATCAGGCCGGCATGGTCGGGATCGTTGCGAATGAGTTCGAGCTCGATCGGGATCGTCTCGGCCTTGAGCAGCAGGGAGGCGCGCGCGACCGCCAATTCGCCGACGCGGCTGGCGCGGAAGCCGCCGCCGATCACCAGACACTCGGTGGCCCGCCAATCCTTGTGGCGCAGGAAGCGGCGGATGACCAGGGCCAGCTGCTGCGCGAATTCCTCGATCGCACTCTGCACCAGGCCGGCCGCGGCCGGCTCGCCCTCGTGGAGCAAGGTGGCCAGTTTCTTCTTGCCGATGCTGTCGCTGGCTTTGTTGCCGAGCGGATCTTCGCCCAGCTCCTTCAGGGTCTTGCGCCACTTTTCCAGGATTTCCCAGAACGCGTTTTTGCTGGCCCTGTCGCCAATAAAGCCCTCATCGTCCTCGACCTCGAGATTGTAGCTGTCGACGCGGACGCTGGGCAACACCTGGGCGCCGTTGGTCGGAAGCTGGAATTGGTCGTCGGCTTTTTTGGCCATAGGCCTTGCGATCCCAAGCGACAGTCGAAAGTGAACGCCTCGGCTGAGCCACAGGTTCCAGGCGGCGCGAGCCGGCGTCGGCGACTGCTAGGCCCGTTGCCGTCGCCACCATGGCCGCCGGCCGCGCCTCCCGGGCGCGCCGACCAGATCCGGCCCCGACGAAGAGCGGTCGCCGCCGGCGAACCGGCCAGCACCGGCGCTCAGGCGCAAAAAAAGCCGGTCCTTGCCCGAAGCCACCTGCTTGACCGACCGGCGCTGCGGACCGACATACGCACAGCGGCTTGCCGCGGCACCCCCCGCAACCGCCGCCGGCAAGCCGGGAGGAGGCGCCCATGGGCTGGTCGTTCAAGCTGTTCGATGTCGGCGGCACTGCTGTCCGCATTCATATGACATTCTTTCTGCTGTTGGCCTGGATCGGGGCGGTGCATTGGGCGCGCGGCGGCGCCGCGGCGGCGCTCGATGGCATCATCTTCATCGTGCTGCTGTTCGTCAGCGTGGTGTTGCACGAATTCGGTCACGTGCTGGCGGCCCGGCGCTACAACATAAAAACCCCCGAGATCACGCTGTTGCCGATCGGGGGCGTCGCCTCACTGGAGCGCATGCCGGAAAAGCCTGGCCAGGAAATCGTGGTCGCCTTGGCCGGTCCGCTGGTGACGTTGGCGATCGTGGTGGTGTTGACCCTGGTGCTCGGCGCCCGCTTCGATCTGACCCAGATGGCCCAGCTCGAACAGGCGCAGTCGACGATGTTGGGCCGCGTCGCGGCCGCCAATGGCGCGCTGCTGCTGTTCAATCTCATTCCCGCCTTCCCGATGGATGGCGGTCGGGTGCTGCGCGCGTTGCTGGCGGTGCCGATGGGCTATACCCGGGCCACGCGCACCGCCGCCACGATCGGCCAGGGGCTTGCCATTCTGTTTGGCTTCATCGGGCTGTTTGGCAATCCGCTGCTGATCCTGGTTGCCGCCTTCATTTTTTTGGCGGCCAGCGGTGAGGCCGGCTACGTGCAGGCACGCGACTACACCCGCGGCTACCTCGCCCGGCACTCGATGATCACCTCGTTTCAGCCCCTGACGCCGCTGGCGACGGCCGATGATGCCGCCGCCTTGCTGTTGCGCACGACACAGCAGGAGTTTCCGATCGTCGATGGCGCCGGCATGTTGCGTGGCGTGTTGACGCGCGACGGCCTGATCGCGGCCTTGCAGCGCACCGGCGGCCAGACCCCGGTCGTCGAGATCATGGACCGGGATGTGCCGACGGTTGCGGAAAATGCCTGCGTCGAGCGCATCTTTCCCCTGTTGCAGCGGAGCGGCAAGCGCATCGTGGGCGTGGTCGATGCCCGGCAACGGCTGTTGGGCTACATCACCGCCGAAAATTTGGCCGAGCTCATCATGATCGAGAGCTCGCGCGCCAGCGGTCCCCAGGCGCCGCTGCCCGCGCCGCCGGCCTCGCCGGCTAGCGCCTGACCGGCGGCCCAGGCGGCAGGCTCCGGCCGGCCCCTTCGCCGTCGTGAGCCCCCAAACACCTCACGGCGCAACAGCGGTCTGCGCCGCGATCCAGTCAAGGAAGTCGGGCGAGCCATCGACGATCGGCAGCACGATCAGGGCAGGGTTAGCATAGGAATGCAGCGCCCGTACCTCGGCAATGACGCGGCCTGCCAATGCCTCGCGGGTCTTGATCAGCACGGCGGTCTCGCTTTCGTGCTGGCGCTTGCCCTCCCAGACATATATTGACGTCATGCCGGGAAAAATGTTGACGCATGCTGCTAGACCACGATCTATCAGCATCTCGCCGATCTTCTCGGCCTCGGCCGGGGATGCGTAGGTCGAATAGATCAGTACAAGCTTGTCACGTGCTGGCAATTGCGGTGACCCTAGAGGAGAGGCGCGGGCGAACCCGCTTCGCGCCCGGCAGTATATGACAGGATCGGCGCGCAGGTACGAAAAGATCGCATTCGTAGCCAGCGACGTGCCGCAGGCCCTCGGCGCCCGCGAACGTCTGACCCAGAGATACGGCAACTGCGACCCAAATCGCGCCGACGTCATCGTCGCCCTCGGCGGCGACGGCCTGATGCTGCAGACCTTGCGCATGCACCTCAAGGACGCGATCCCGATCTACGGCATGAATCGCGGCTCGGTGGGCTTTCTCACCAATGACTACAACGAGAACGAGCTGCTGGCACGGCTGCAGCGCGCCGAGATCAATGTGATCCATCCGTTGGCCATGACCGCCCACGACCAGGAGGGCGAGGTTCACAACGGCCTGGCGATCAACGAGGTGTCGTTGTTTCGCCAGACCCATCAGGCCGCCAAACTCAAGGTCCTGATCGACGGCCGCGTGCGGCTCGAAGAACTGGTCTGTGACGGGGCGCTGGTGGCGACGCCGGCCGGTTCCACCGCCTACAACCTATCGGTGTTTGGGCCGATCATTCCCATCAAAGCGCCGCTGTTGGCCTTGACGCCAATCAGCGCCTTTCGGCCGCGCGGCTGGCGTGGCGCGTTGCTGCCGAACGAGGCCAACATCGAGTTCGAAGTATTGGAACCGGAAAAGCGACCGGTGAGCGCCGTCGCCGATCACAACGAAACGCGCTCGGTGACGCGGGTCGAGATCGCCCAGGTCAATCACATCGATCTGTTGTTGCTGTTCGATCCCGGCCATAGCCTCGACGAGCGCATCCTGTCCGAGCAGTTCCGCTACTAGCCGTTGGTCCGCTGCGGGCGCCCATCGCGTGCGGCTGGCGCCAGCGCCGCCAAAGGCGGCACGGCGCCGCTCTGCCGGGACGGTGGTGGTATTATCATCGCCGAGTGCCGCCGGCTGGGCAGCACCGGCCCGGCCAGTACCGACGGCGGCGCCAGGCAACGATTGATGAACGATTGAGTGAGGTGAGCGATGCCGGGACTCTATCTGGAGGACTTCGCGGTCGGGCGCGTGTTCGAGCACGAGATCGGCCGTACCGTCACCGAAATGGACAATATCCTGTTCTCGTGTTTGACCCACAACCCGCAGCCGCTGCATATCGACCATGACTTTGCCGCCAAGACCGAATGGGGCAAGCCGCTGGTCAACAGTCTCTTTACCCTCGGCGTCATGGTCGGCATCTCGGTCAATGACACCACGCTTGGCACCACGATCGGCAATCTCGGCATGAGCGAGGTGAAGTTCCCCAAGCCGGTGTTCGTCGGCGACACACTTCGCGTCACGACAGAAATTCTCTCCACGCGCGAGACGCGATCGCGCGCCGATGCCGGCATTGTCGAGTTCCTGCACAAGGCCTTTAACCAGCGCGGCGAACTGGTGGCGGAATGCCGGCGTCAGGGCATGATGCGCAAGCGACCAAAGGCGTGAGGTGGAAGATGCGTTCGCTGCTCTTCATTCCGGCCGACGACGAACACAAGCTGGCAAAGGGCTTGGCCACCGGCGCCGATGCCTTGATCATCGATCTGGAGGATTCCGTCAGCGCCGCGCGCAAGCCGGCGGCGCGGGCGGTGGCCAAGGCTTACATCGCAGCCAACGTGGCGCGGCAGCCGCGGCCGCAGATCCTGGTGCGCATCAATGCCTTGGACACTGCCTTCTGGCAGGAGGATCTGGTTGGCGTCATCGACGCCCGTCCGGACGCCATCCTGCTGCCCAAGGCGCGCTCGGGCGAGGACGTGCACACGCTGTCGGTGGCGCTCGGCGAGGCCGAGCAACGCGCCGGCAAGCCAGGTCACGCCACGCGCATCATCGCCCTCACCACCGAGACGCCGATCTCGCTGCTCAAGATGCACACCTACGTCGGGGCCAGCACGCGGCTGATAGGCCTGACCTGGGGGGCGGAGGACCTTTCGGCGGCGATCGGTGCGCGCAGCAACCGCGAGGCCGACGGTCGTACCTGGACCTCGCCGTTTCGCCTGGCGCGCGACCTGTGCCTCCTCACCGCCGCCGCCGCCGACGTTGCCGCCATCGACACGGTATTCGTCAATTTTCGCGATGCCGACGGCTTCCGCGCCGAGTGCGTGGCAGCGGCGCGGGACGGCTTCAGCGGCAAGATGGCGATCCATCCCAATCAGGTGGCCATCATCAATGAGGCGTTTACGCCCAGCGCCGATGAGATCGCCACTTCTGAGGCCATCGTCAAGGCCTTCACCGACAATCCTGAGGCGGGGGTGATCGCCATCGCCGGCCAGATGGTCGACAAAGCGCACGTGGCGCGCGCCGAACGGTTGCTGGCGCGGGCCAAGGCGGCGCGATCGGACTGATCTTGTGCCTGCTACAGCCGCCGGGCGATAGCGCGGGCCAGCGGCGGGCCGATCATCAGCACGATCACCAGCCGCATCACCTGCAATGCCATGACGAAGGACAGATCGGCCGAGCTTGCCGCGCCGATGATGGCCACCGAATCCATGCCGCCCGGACTGGTGGCGAGATAGGCGGTGAGCGGCGCGATCCCCGCGGCGTACACCAGCAGCACGGCGAGGCCACCGCAGACGCCGATCATGATCAGAATGGCGAGCGTGATGGGCAAGAGCGCGCGTGCGGCATGGCTGAGAATATCGCGGGTGAAGCCGAGGCCGATGCTCCAGCCCAGCATGGCATAGGTGACGGCCAACAGCCAGGGTGGCAGCACAATGGTGAGGACGCCGGCCGCCTCGAGGCTTGCCGCCAGCGCCATCGGCATCAGCAGAGCGCCGGCGGGAATGCGCAACGCTATGCCGAGGCCGCCACCGGCGGCCGCGGTCAGCAAGGTGGCGGCGAACGCCTGCCAGCTGTCGACGCTAAAAAACGCCACCTGGGTCGACGCCCCGATCGGCGCCCCGACCCACAACCGTGCCACCGCCGAGGCCACCGCCGCCACCAACACCACGCGCACATACTGCATAAAGGCCACCAGGCGCGCGTCGGCACCGAAGGCTCCGGCCATGATCATCATTACCGAGGCGCCACCGGGCGCGCTGCCCCAAACCGCCGTGGTCCCCGGCAACACCTGCAAGCGGCTGAGGCTCCAGCCGATCAGGCAGCTGGTGGCGATGATCGCCGCCACCACCGCCAGCAGCAGCGGCCAGTCCTTGACAAACGCCGCCACGATGTCGCCGGTGATGGAGCGCGCGATCAGGCAGCCGACGATGGTCTGGGACGCGAGCACGGCACGCCGCGGCACGGCGATGCTGGCACCATTGCTGCCAAGCGCGATGCCGGCGAGCATCGGCCCCATCAGCAGCGCCGCCGGCAGGTGTAGGGCGGCCAGGATCGCCGCCACCAGCATGGAACCGGCAACCAGGATGCCCCATTGCCAGTGGCGGGAGATGGTCTTGAAGGCTGCGGCGGCCCCGGCCTCAGGTTGCGGCGTCATGACCCGGCGCGCCGGCGGTGCTGGCCTGGCCGATTGCCGCGGGGCATGCGCCAGGCTTTTCACTATTCCGCCGCTCGCACCTTGAGTTTGGCCAGGCCCTCGGCCGCCGACGGCCGGTCGATGGCAAATACGTTCTCGGGGTTGACGACGCCATACTCCATGTAGCCGAGGCGGGCGATCGGGCGCATGGCGCCGGTGTCGACCATGCCGTTTTTGATGAAGGCATCATCGATATAGATGCCGACCACTTGCCCGAAGATGACCGAGTAGCTCGAGGGCGTGCCCGGGTCCAGCCCCGGCAGGTCGATGGTGCGCCAATGCTTGCACTCGAAGGCGGCGGGACTTTCCTTGACCCGCGGCGGTTTCACCAGGCGGCTCGGCGCCGCCGTCAGCTCGCCGATCGGAAATTCGTCAACCTCGTGCGGCACCGGCGCCGAGGTCATGTTCATGTTGAAGCGCAGATCGTAGGTGGCAAGCGAACAGACGAACTCGCCGGTGTCCTCGATGTTGATCAGCGAATCCTTGCGGCCAGCCGAGCTGAACATGACGTAGGTCGGCCGCTCGCCGACCGCATTGAAGAAGCTATAGGGAGCAAGATTGCAGACGCCCGTCTTGCTGACCGTCGAGATCCAGCCGATCGGTCGGGGAACGCACAAGGCCTTGAAGGGATCGTGCTTCAAACCATGCGTGTTGTCGCGCGTCTCATAGAACACTGGGCGATCTCCTGCTTGCCTCAACCGTTCCAGCGGCTGACGATCTGATCGAGCGCGGGGCGGTCACGCTCGGGCTGCTGCTCCTTGGCGGTGCCGATGTAAATGAAGCCGGCGATCCGCTCATTGCGATCAAGCCCCAGCGCCGCCTGCACGGTGCGGCTATAGGAATACCATTCCGTGATCCAGGAGGTGCCGAAGCCGAGCGCGTTGGCGGCGAGGCAAAGATTAAAGCAGGCGGCACCGCACGACAGCACCTGCTCCCACTCGGGGGCTGCCGGGTTGGGCGTCACCCGGGAAATGACCGCCACCACGGTCGGCGCGCGCATCAACCGCGTGCGCTCCATTTCTAAGCGTGCCGCCGATGGGGCTTGCGGCTCTTCCGCCTGCAGCGCCTTCAACAGCACGCGGCCGAAGCTGGCGCGAGCGTCGCCTTCAAACACGATAAAGCGCCAGGGGACCAGCTTCTTGTGGTCGGGCACGCGTGCGGCCGCGGTTAGAATAGCGTCGAGTTGGTCCGGGCTGGGGCCGGGCTCGGTCATCATGATCGGCTTGACGGATCGCCGTTTCAGCAGCAACTCGAGGGCAATTTGGCTCATCCGACGCGCTCATTGAGGCCGACACAAGCGCTCTCGCTAAACCAAGTTCGGCGTGAGTACAATGGGGGTGGGTGCCCGGCTTTGAGCTTTGCAACGGCCCGGAAGGTGTTTTCACATGCGCCGATGCTATCGTGGTTTGGCTGCCTGCGGTTTGGCTTGGGCGCTGAGCCCGATCGTGGGCGCGGTGCCAGCGCTGGCACAGCCGAGCGAGGCCGCCGCGGTCATAATCGTGTTCGACGGCTCGGGCTCGATGTGGGGTCCGATCGAAGGGTCGCGGCAAAGCAAGCTGGTCGTCGCCCGCGACAGCCTGCGCCGCGCCTTGGCCAAAATCGAGCCGCAGACGCGGGTCGGGCTGGCGAGCTTTGGCCACCGGCGCGGTGACTGCGGCGACGTCGAAGTGATGCGCCGCG
This sequence comes from Hyphomicrobiaceae bacterium, assembly GCA_035258605.1. GTDB lineage: Bacteria > Pseudomonadota > Alphaproteobacteria > Rhizobiales > Hyphomicrobiaceae > AWTP1-13. Next base: position 8,207 of record DATFXD010000232.1, read on the forward strand.
CCGAGCCGCTCGAACTCGAACGCATCAGCGCTCCCCTTGACAAGCTCAACCCGCGCGGCCGTGGGCCACTGACGTTGGCCTTGCGCGAGGCGGCCAAGAGCCTGCCCAACGACGGCTCGCGGCGCACGTTGGTGCTCATTCATGACGATGCCGACAACTGCCAGACCGACCTTTGTAGCCTGGCAACCGAGCTGCGCGCCGCCGATGTCAAGGCCCACGTCATCTCGCTTGCGCCGAAGCCCGAGGATCTCGCACGCATGACGTGTCTGCCCGAGACCACGGGCGGACGCCTGTTCTATGTGCAGAATGCCGAGCAGGCGGACGCCGCCATCGAGGATGCCCTGCGGCTGGCAAGCAACAAGCCGCAGCCGGCGCCCGCCGCGAACAAGCTGCCGGCGCCGCCGGGCAAGGCGGCGGCCGCGGCGCCGACGCCGAGTGACAGCGGGCCAGGCCTGTTAGTGCGCGCCTTGCTGGCGGACGGCAATGAGCCCGTCGACTGGCCGCTCAAGTGGACCGTGTCTCCTGTCGGTCAAACCGGCGCGCCACCCGCCTTCCAGGGGCGCGCCGTCAATCCCAGCCTGGCGTTAGCGCCAGGCAGCTACCGCATCGAGGCCCAGGATGGGGCCATCGCCGTGGCGCAAACGGTCGAGGTCGGTGACAAGGGTCGCACCGTGGCCGACCTGGTGCTCAACGCCGGGACCTTGCGGGTCAAGGCACAATGGCAAAAGTCGGGCGTGCCGATCGGCGATGGCGTCATCACCGTGCTCGACGCCGGGCAGGGGACCTCGGGCGGCAGAGGCGATGCGCGCGGCGGCGCGCTGGTGGCCTCGTTCCGCGGTGGCGAGACCACGTTTCTATTGCCGACGGGGCGTTACCTGGTGCTGGTTGAGGACGGCATGGTGCGTGCCCAGCGCTCGATCGTGGTGCCGGCGGGCAGCAAAGGGCGCGTGGAGATGGCGCTCAATGGCGCCCGTCTCAAGCTTGCTGCGGCGGTGCGCGACGGCTTGGGCGAGCTCGAGCAGCCGCTGTTCAGTATCGCCGAAGATGACCCCGATGCGCCCGGCGGCCGGCGGCAAATCGCGCAATCGGCCGAGCGCGAGGCCGAATTCGTGGTGCCGCCGGGGACCTATTATGTCGCCGTGCGGCAGGGTGGGCTCGAGGGCCATGAAGTAGTGGCTGTCGGTCCCGGCGATGTGGTGCGCCGCCAGCTGGTGCTGGCAGCCGGCAAACTTTTGCTGGAAAGCCGGCTCACCGCCGCCACGGCCGCCGACGACGCCGTGTCTTATCGCATCGAGCCGCTCGATGCGCCCGACCCGCAGGTGATGACCACCAGCCGGGCGACGCCCAGCCTGTTGCTGGCGAGCGGACGCTACCGTGTCGAGGCGCGTTCCCATCTCGGCAATGCTGGCGCCGTCCGCGAGATCGACCTCAAGGCCGGGCAGACGCTCAAGCTGACTTTGGAGTTTGCCGCCGCCAGCCTGCGGCTGCGGCTTGCCGGCGCCGCGAGCGAGGCGTTTTGGGTCGTGCGCGACGAGGCTGGGCATGCGGTCTGGGCCACCGGGCAGCAAGAGCCGACGGCGAAATTGGCGGCAGGCCGCTACCTGATTGAGGCCCAGACACAAGAAAAGCATTATCGGCGCGTAGTCGACGTCCGGCCTGGCGAAACCCGCCTGCTCGAACTGGGCAACGACTGAGGGGAGCGGCGCCAGCGGCTGGTGCGCTCGCCGACGACCGCACCGAGGCGGGCGATGCGACGCCTTGAAGGGGGGCACGCCGAGGGGGAATAGGAATGCCAACGGGCAGGTGGAGGTGGCTGGCTGGGGTGGGTTGGCGCGGGCCTGCCGCGGGCGCGATCGGGACCTTGATGGCGACCCTGGCTCAAGTGCCGGCCGCCGCACAGCAAGTGGGAGGCGCGCGCGTCGAGGCGCCGGCGGCGGTGCAGGTGCCACCCAATACCACCATCGTGCCGCGCTCGAACGCGGCGCCGCGGGCGGCCGCCACCGGCACCGGTCCCGGCCTCGTCACCTTGACGGCGCTCTTGACCGACGATGGACAAAACATCGAGCAGGGACTGGTGTGGCGCGTTTTTCGCCTCGGTCAAGGCCCGGAAAAGACGGCGCTCATCGCGCAGCACCGGGACCCCAATCCGACGGTGCGGCTCGAGCCGGGCACCTACCTTGTCAACGTTGCCTTTGGCCGCGCCCACCTCACCCGCAGGATCGTGATCGCGCCGGAGCAGGCCGGCCAGGAGCGGCAGGAACGCTTCGTGCTCAACGCTGGCGGCTTGCGCGTTACCGGCGTCTTGGCCAACGGCGAGGCCATCAACGACCGCGTCGTTACCTACGATATCTTTTCCGACGAGCGCGACCAGTATGGCCAGCGCACCAAGGTCGTGAGCGCCATCAAGACCGGCGTCATCGTCCGGCTCAATGCGGGCATCTACAGTGTGCTTAGCACCTACGGCGATGCCAACGCCACGGCGCGGGCAGACGTCACGGTCGAGGCGGGCAAGCTGACCGAGGCGACCTTGAGCCATGCCGCCGCCAAGGTCACCTTCAAGCTGGTGGTGCGCGCCGGGGGCGACGCCATGCCCGATACCCAGTGGACCGTGACCAGCCAGCGCGGCGATCCAGTTAAGGAGAGCGTGGGGGCTTTGCCGACGCACATCTTGGCACCCGGCCGCTACACCGTCGTTGCCAAGCACGCCGGGCAGCAGTTTCGGCGCGATTTCGCCGTGCGTACGGGCGATGTGGCGCAGGTCGAAGTGGTGATGCCCTAAGCCGTCCGCGGTGGAAAACGCCCCGCCATGCGGTGGGTGAACAGTGGATAGGCAGAATCGCACCTGGGCCGCAAGCGGTGTCGCCGGTCCGCTGCAAGATGGCCGCCAGGTGATGCCGGCCGGCCATACCCGGCTGAATCTGTTAACAAAAAGCAACGAATCACGTAGCGTCGCCGCAACAGGGGGCCTTGCGTAGGTTTATGCGTTTTCGATGTGCAGGCCTTGGCGACTTGTGCATAACCCCGTGAGCCCAACCGGACCCGGGCTTGTGCATAATTTCCGCGAAGGTCTGCCGCGCCGCCAGCGAGTGAGCGTTGGCTAACCGGTAGACATCGACCGGTCGGGGTCGGGAGGCGATGCCTCTCACCATCCCAAGCCCAGCGGTTGTGCAGCTTTCAGGTTGGTTTGTGTGCGGCTCCCCCGAGCACGAAGGGGGCATCACAATGATGCGACATGTCTTAGGGATCATGGGGGTCGTCGCCGCCAGTATCCTGTTGGCGGTATCCGCCGCCATGAACTACCGATTTGGCTTCTCGCTGGGCAAGACGGCGGTCGATGGCCAGATCTACGGGCTGGCCTCGGCGGCGGCCGATTGTTTCAAGGCGCTGGTGCCGTTCTTCTTCTTTGCCGCGCTCCGCAACCGGATGTGGTCGCAGGCGGTGGCGGCCGCCGTCGTCTGGGCGGTGGTGACCGGCTATTCGATGACCTCGGCGCTCGGCCACGCTGCGCTCAACCGGCTCGATACCAGCGGCAGGCGCGCCGTGGCGGCTGCCACCTACGCCGATCTGCGGGCCGATTCCAAGCGCGTGCAAGATCAACTCGCCTGGATTCCCCAGCACCGCCCGGCCGACACCGTGCAGAGCGAGCTCAATGGTCTCAAGGCGCAACGGGCTTGGGTCAGCACCGCCGGTTGTTCCGACGTGAACGGCAAGTCCAACCGCGAATTCTGCCAGCAATTCTACAAGCTCAATGCCGAACTGGCATCCGCACACGAGGCCCAGAAGCTCGAGGTCCGCATCGCCGAACTGGGCGAGCGGCTGGCCAACACACCGGGCGGCACGGTTCTGACCGAGGCCGACCCGCAGGCGAGCGTGCTCGCCAAGTTGTCCGGTCTAAACGTCGACAAGGTGCAGACGGCGCTCACCGTGTTCGTGGCGCTGTTGATCGAGATCGGCTCGGGCTTTGGCATGTATGTCGCCTTTGCGCATTGGCGGCTGCATGAGACGCGCACCCCAAAGGCGCCGGTTACAGTAGCGGTTGTGGCCGACGCCGCGGCGGCGTTGCCGCCACCTCCGACCGCGCAGCGGCCGCCACCGGCCCCGGCGCCGGCGGTTGGGGAGGAGACCGGTCCTGAGGAGCTCCCGGCGGCGCCGCGGCACGGCGCCAACGACAACAAGGTCGCGGCCAAACCGCTGCTGCCCGACAGCGACGTGGAGCGCTACTACCGCGAGCGGATTGTAGCCTCCAGCGGCTCGAGCCTGACCTCGCAGGACCTCTATGAAAGCTACTGCGCCTGGTGTGAGGAGAGGGAGAAGGAGCCCTTCGCGATGCCGACCTTCAGTCGGGAGTTCAAGTCGTTCGGGATCCGCAAGGAGCGGATCGGCGGGCGCACGCGCTACTTCGACATTGCGCTCCGATCGAGCGCGACCCAGGACCAGAACAAGGATAAGGACCAAGCCCAAGACAAAGACAAGAGCAAGAAGCTGGCGGAAAAGCTCTCTAAGGCAGCTTGAGCCCTCGCCGCCATGCCTTGAAGCCAAGGGCCGCGTCTGCGGCCCTTTTTTAATGGCGGCGAGGCTGCCCCAGAGGGTACGGCGCCCCACCCTAGACGCCGAGACGTCGGCGAGGCTTGCCTGACGGCCGCCGGCGTCGCAAAGCTAGCTGCTCAAGCCCACAACCAAAGAGGCGCCGATGCCACTCGATCCGCCAGCGCAAACGGGAATGGTGTTGGCCGACGTCGACACGCCGGCGCTCATCATCGATCTCGACGCCTTTGAGCGCAACCTGCGACGCATGGCCGATTTTGCCCGCCAGGCCGGCGTGCGGCTGCGCCCGCACGCCAAAACCCACAAATCGCCCGAGGTGGCCAAGCGCCAGCTGGCGCTCGGCGCCTGTGGCGTGTGCTGCCAGAAGGTGGCCGAAGCGGAAATCATGGTGGCCGGCGGCATCGACGACGTGCTCATCAGCAACGAGGTCGCCGGCGCGCGCAAACTGGCGCGGCTGGCAGCGCTGGGCCGGCGGGCGCGGATCGGCGTGTGCGTCGATGATCTCGGCAATGTCGAGGAACTCGAGGCCGCCGCCGGCGCGGCCGGCGCCAGCATCGACATTATGGTGGAGATCGATGTCGGTGGCCGCCGGTGCGGCGTGGCGCCGGGCGCCGCGGCGGTCGAGCTGGCGCAACGGGTGAGCGCATCGAAGCACCTCAGCTTTGCCGGTCTGCAGGCCTATTACGGCTCCGCCCAGCACGTGCGCGAGGCGGCCGAGCGGGCAGCGCTCATTGCCGGTGCCGTGGCCCAGGTCCGCGACACGGTGGCCGCGCTCGCCGCCGCCGGCCTCGCGGTGAAGGTGATCTCCGGTGCCGGCACCGGCACCTACGAGCACGAGGCGACCAGCGGCGTCTACAGCGAGCTGCAGGCCGGCTCCTACGTGTTCATGGATCAGGACTACGCCCGTAACCGGGTCGCCGACGGTGGCCCATTTCTGAGTTTCGAGCATGCGCTGTTCGTTTACGCCAGCGTCATGAGCGCGCCGGTAGCCGAGCGGCGCGTGCTCGATGCCGGGCTCAAGGCGTTGGCGTTCGACAGCGGCATGCCCGTCCCCTGGCAGGTGCCGGGGGCGGTCTATCTGCGGCCCTCCGACGAGCACGGCAATCTCGACGTCAGCGCTTGCGACCGGCCGCCGGCGCGCGGCGACAAGCTGTTGTTGGTACCTGGCCACTGCGATCCGACCGTCAATTTGCACGACTGGTACGTGGGCGTGCGCGGGCTGGCGGGCTCCAAACCCCACGTTGAGAGCCTCTGGCCGGTTGCGGCGCGCGGCGCCCTGTTCTGATCGCCGGCTCGGGTCAGGCTGGTCCGCGGCATTGTCGAATGGCCGGCACATCCCGATATCTAGCGCCAGGTCCGTCACATCGAGGAGGATGGTATGACCCCCGAGGAACGCAGGCTGATCGAAGATCTGTTCGGCCGCATGAGCAATTATGGGGCTCCGGACAAGGACCGGGAGGCGGAGAGCCTGATCCGGGAGCGGGTGCGGGCGATGCCCGACGCCGTCTATATGTTGACACAATCGGTGCTTGTGCAGGAGCAGGCGCTGGAAGCTGCCAATGCCCGGGCGCAGGAGTTGGAGGACCAGCTGCGCGAGGCCGAGGATCGGCTGCGGGAGCTGGACGAGCGCGGCGGCGCGCAACCGCGGCGCGGCTTTCTGGGCGGCGGCTTCGCTGACAAATGGCGCGGGGCCGAGGCCAGGCCGAGCAGCGTTCCCCAGGTTGGCGGGCGCGCCACGCCATCGACCTACGACCGACCGTCTTCGGCGTGGGGCCAATCGCCACCACCACCGCCGCCACCCTCAGCTCCGCCCGCCGCCGGCGGCGGCGGCTTCATGCGCTCGGCGATGGCCACCGCCGCCGGTGTCGCCGGTGGCGTGCTGGCCGCGGAAAGCATCCGCAACATGATGGGGGGCAGCCACGCCAAGGCCGCCGAAACGAGCGCCAGCCGCGACGATCACAAGTCCGAGGCCGAGCGCGCCAGCAGCAGCGATCAGGACCATTCCAACACCAGCCAAGCCGACCATAGCGACAGCGACTATGCCAGCCACGACGACGCCGACACGGGCAATGGCCAAGACGACGCTGACACCGGCTACGACGACGGCGGCGACGGCGACTTTGGTGACGACAGCATCGACGTGTGAGCGCTTACGCGCCCAAGCTGGCGGCGGCAGGCGGTGATTGACAGGAACGGTGAGGCGCCGGGGATCAGCCCGGCGCCGGCCACGGCCTTCAGGTGGCGGCCTTGCCCGTGATTTTGAGGGCAAAGGCGTAGTCGACGGCCAACTCCTTTAAGGCTTCGAAGCGCCCGGAGGCGCCGCCATGGCCAGCCTCCATGTTGGTCTTGAGCAGGATCAAATTGTCGCTGGTGTTGCAGTGCCGGAGCCGCGCGATCCATTTGGCGGGCTCCCAATAGGTGACGCGTGGATCCGTCAAGCCGGCAAAGGCGAAGATGTGCGGGTAGGATTTCGCCGCCACGTTGTCGTAGGGGGAATAGGAGCGGATGATGGCGAAGTCGGCGGCCGAGCCAATCGGATTGCCCCATTCCGGCCACTCCGGCGGCGTCAGCGGCAGGCTGCCATCAAGCATGGTGTTGAGGACGTCGACGAACGGCACGTCGGCGATGATGCCCAGGAACAGGTCGGGAGCCATGTTGGCGACCACCCCCATCAGCATGCCGCCGGCGGAACCGCCGTTGGCAATGATGCGGCCGCGTCGGGTGTAGCCCTGTTGGGCCAGGTATTCGCCGGCGGCAACAAAGTCGGTGAAGGTGTTGACCTTTCGCGTGTGCTTGCCCTCGGTATACCAATGGTAGCCCTTGTCCTTGCCGCCGCGGATATGGGCGATGGCAAACACGAAGCCGCGGTCCACCAGCGAGAGCCGGCTCGTGGAAAACGCCGCCGGGATGGTGATGCCGTAGGCGCCGTAGCCATAGAGGAACAGCGGCGCCGAGCCGTCGAGCGCCGTGCCCTTGCGGTAGAGCAGCGAAATCGGCACCGTCTCGCCATCGGCAGCAGGAGCGTAGAGGCGGCGCGTGACGTAGTCGGCGGCCTGGTGGCCGCTCGGAATCTCCTGGGTCTTGCGCAATAGGCGTGCCCGCGTCTCCATGTCGTAATCGAACACTTGCGCCGGCGTGGTCATGGAGGAGTAGGTGAACCGCAAGGTCGTGGTCTCGAACTCGTAGAGCCCCGACATGCCGAGCGAGTAAGCCTCCTCGTCGAAGGCGATGGCGTGCTCGGCGCCATCCTGGAAGCGGCGCAGGACAATGCGCGGCAGTCCGTCTTCGCGCTCGAGCCGCGCCAGATGGTCCTTGAAGGCGATGGTTTCCAGGATGAGCCGACCGCGCCGGTGGGGAATGATCTCGCGCCAGTTGGCGGGCTCCGGGGCGGCCAGTGGCGCCTCGCAAATCCGGAAGTCCTCCGCGCCATCGGAGTTGGTGGTGATGATCAGGCGCTCGCCCTGGTGCTCGACGCTGTATTCGTGGCCGTACCGGCGCGCGGCGATCAGCCGGGGGGTGGCTTCCGGCCGATCGGCATCGATCAGATAGGCCTCGTTGGTCTGATGGTCGTGGGCATCGATAATGATGAAGCGCCCGGATTGAGTTTGGCCGACACCGACGTAAAAGCCGTGATCCTTCTCCTCGTAGACCAGCACGTCGTCGCTGGCCGGGGTGCCAATGCGGTGCCGGTAAACGTAAAGCGGGCGCTGATTGGCATCGAGGCGCACGTAGAACAGGGTCTGACTGTCACGCGCCCACACCACGGCGCTGCGGGTGTCGGGAATGCTATCGTCGAGGTCGGCGCCGGTCGCCAGATCGCGAATGCGAATGGTGAAGAGCTCCGAGCCTTTGTCGTCGACGCCGTAGGCGAGCAGCTTGTGGTCGGGGCTGTGGGCAACGCTGCCCAGCTGCCAGTAGGCACGACCCTGGGCTTCGCGGTTGCCGTCGAGCAGCACCGCCTCGGCACCGCCGCCGCGCGGCTGGCGGCAGACCCTTGGGTACTGCCCACCGATGACGTAGCTCGTGAAGTATTCGAACGGGCCGTCGGCGGCGGGAACCGAGCTGTCGTCCTCCTTGATGCGGGCCTTCATCTCCGCAAACAGGGTCTCCTGCAAGGTCAAGGTGTCGCCGAGGGCCGCCTCGGTGAAGGCATTTTCGGCCTCAAGGTAGGTGCGAATCTCCGGCGCCAGCAAGGATGGGTCGCGCATGACGTCCTGCCAGTTGTCGGCGCGCAGCCAGGCGTATTCGTCGACCAGCTCGACACCGTGGTGGACCAAGAATGCCGGCCGGCGCGCGGCGGTTGGCGGTGCGAGACGGGAGAGGGGCCGATTGAGACCGTGCATGGGACACCTGTTGCGGGAACGCTGACTATTGGGCTGGCAGCCTGGGCCACGGGGGGTGGCGAGGCAAAAAGGGCCGGGTCAGGTCTCCTTGGGTTTGAAGGCGAGGGCGGCGCCGTTGATGCAGTAGCGCAGACCCGTGCTGTGGCGCGGCCCGTCAGGGAAGACGTGGCCGAGGTGGGCCTCGCAGCGGGCGCAACGCACCTCGGTGCGGTTCATGAAATGCGAGCGGTCGTCGTGCTCGCTGACGGCGCTGCCGGCGGCCGGCTTGTCAAAGCTCGGCCAGCCGGACCCTGATTCGAACTTGTCGGCGGAGGTGAACAGCGGCTCGCCGCAGCACACGCACGCGAACAAACCCTCCCGCTTCTCCAGGTTGAGGGGCGACGTGCCGGCGCGCTCGGTGCCGTGCTGGCGGGTGACGTAGTACTGCTCGGGGGTGAGCTGGCTCTTCCACTCGGCGTCGGTCTTGACGAGTTTGTCGCCGACGCGGGCAGGCTGTTGGGTCATGGCTTTGGCCTGGCGCTGTTGAGGATGGTCCACTTGAACCACTCCCCCCATTATGACGGCCGGGGCGGCAGGGTTCGAGGGTAGGCTTTTCAAGTCTTCGTGTCGCTCAGCCACCGTTGTACAGCCCGCATACCCCGCCGTCACCTGGAGTATTGGCCAAGCCCTGGGCTCTAAACGTTATGCACTTGCAACACTGTGGTAAAGCTGTGTCCTACATATAAGCTCGCAAAGGCTTAGATCAAGGCCGCAGTTGCTTGGATGGCCGCGACTTATTTCTTCATGTTGCAGCATTATCATTGTAACGTTTGGCCCTGTAATGTAATACCCAGGTCGCAAACTTTACACGGCAACGGCTACGATCAGCGTCTGAGGATTCGGAACCGGGATTTTTCCGCCTCCGATGGAGAGGAACAATGGACGAGGTGAATAGGGCCGATCTCGTGGAACTCACGGCCGAGATAATCTCTGCCTATGTCAGCAACAACACGGTGGTTGCTGCAGACCTTCCAGCGATTATCGGAGATGTGCACGACGCCCTGAGCAAGGCATCGCAACGCCCAGGCCCGGTTGAGCGGGAAGAGCCGCGTCCGGCCATTGCCGTCAAGAAGTCGGTGACCCCTGATTACATCATCTGTCTGGAAGACGGTAAGAAGTTCAAGTCCTTAAAGCGGCACCTCCGTACCCATTACAATCTGTCCCCCGAGGAATATCGCGAGAAGTGGGCGTTGCCGCACGACTATCCGATGGTGGCACCCAACTACGCCGCGGCCCGCTCGCAATTGGCAAAGCAAATGGGCTTGGGCACCCGCCGCGACAAATAGCGCACGACAGTTGGGAGGTATCGGGGGGTGGGGCTTCCCGGCTGGGGTGGAGCACCTCGGCACCGCCGGCCCCCCTTAGGCCGCCGCCAGCGCCTTGGCGTCGCCGCGGATGCGCTCGACCATGGAAAAGAAGCCGTTCGAGCGCTGTGCGGTCAGATGCTCGCCGAGCCCAAGCTCGGTGAACACCGCCCGGGCATCGGTGTTGAGGATCTCATTTGCGGTGCGGCCCTGGTAAAGGGCAAACAGCACGGCGATCAGGCCCCGCACGATGTGGGCATCGCTATCCCCCTGAAATTCCAGGACGGCGGGTGCTCCCGCGCCGCTGCGGCGGGTGCTGCTGGCGAGCCAGACCTGGCTGGCGCAGCCGCGCACCTTGTGGACGTCGGTGCGCAGCGCCTCCGGCAGCGGCGGCAAGGTTCGCCCTAGCTCGATGACGTAGCGGTAGCGGTCCTCCCAGTCGTCGAGGAGGGCAAAGTCCGAGCGGATGGTTTCAATCGACATAGACAACCCGAGACAATCCCCCCAGGGCCCCCTGGGCCCCCCTGGGCCCTTGTCACCCCAGTGAGCCCAATCTTCCATTGGGCCTCAACTGGGCTGCAATAGGGCTCTAGCGCCACCGCGCCGCGGCGGCGCCTTCCAGGGATATGCCAGGAATATGGTTGTCGGCCGGGGCGACGCAAGCCGCAACCGCCCCGCTCGGGATCAGGCGCCAGCCCGCTGCCCGGGCGGGCGCCAGCTCGGACCCAGGTCGTCGCGCGTCAAACTATTGCGCGGGATGGCACGTGGCTCCGCTGCCGGTGTGCCGTCCGGTTTGGTCGTGGCAGTAACCCCGGCCTCGGCCTTCGCCCCGCGCGAGGTGATGAGATCGACGGCGACGCGGGCGCCAAACTCGGCCTTCTTGACGAATGTGGCCCAGAATTGCGAGGTCAGGGCGCAGGTTTGCGGGTTGCGGTCGCAGAATGTGGCAACGCGCTCGACGGTGGCGGCCGCCGTCTCGTAGAGCTTGGCCTGCTGGCGTTCCTCGGTCGGCAGCAACAGGATCAGGACGCCGAGCCAGAAGGCGATGCGGATCAGAAACATGATACGGCTCACAGCTGTTGCGGGTGATACCAAGCGATAGCCAACAAAAGTTGCAAGGCGGCAAAGTCCGCACCGGCAATTGCGCGTAAAATCGCAGCAAAATGTAGCTTTCCCCGCCAGCAGCGCCCGGCCGGATGTGGCGTTTGCGCGCCCGCCCTTGTGGTGGTTGGGTGTGGCCGCCGGCGGGACACGGGCCTTGGGACGCAACTTTCGAGCGCTGCTTTGAGAAGGACTGGGCCCCCCGGTGTAATGTCGGCGCCGGCTCGAACCCGAGGAAACCGGCGCTTAACCTTGCGGTTGGGTTGAGAGGCCGGTTGGCGCGCCCCCGGTCGTGGATGAGGGGAGGGTCTCCATGCTCAGTGAGTTCGATGCCGATGCCGACCGGCTCGCGGTGCTCAGCCAATGCACCGAGAATTTCGACATCGGCGACCCCGACGCCGAATGGCCGAACAACATTCTCTCCCGCAAGCTCATCGTCTACGGCAGCGGTCGAATCGCTCGGCTGGGCCAGCCGGTGCGGCACTACGTCGACCCCGACGAACTGGCCCTGTGCCAGCAGTTGGCCGCCGAGGTCGCCGACGTGATGGCGGGGGTCGAGGTCGGCATGGGCTCGGAGGCCGGCGA
>DATFXD010000233.1:0-19725 GCA_035258605.1 Hyphomicrobiaceae bacterium
AAGTCTTCGGCGCGCGATCCTGTCCGGTGTCAGCGGTATTTTCTCCGTGCCGAGGCTTTGCGATCCACCATTATCATGCGCAAAGTGAAGTTCACGACGCGGCTGCCGATCGGTCGAGCTAAGTAACATCGGGTGAGACTCCGCTCTTGTATAAGTGGAGACGGGCATCCGCAAAGAACCAGTAACGGGGTCATGGCTGCACGAAGCTCTATTGGGGCTGCCGATGTTCGAATTGGTCAGAAACTGAGGTATTGCGGACAATCATTTAAGATCACGGAAGCCGGGTCCGAATGGCCACGGCGGAAGCAAGTTGCGGCGATCGGCGGATCCCGCCCCAGATGAGCACCCGGAACGGTGTCGTGCCGACACGTTGCCTTCAGCTGCAGGTGCTTCTTTACGGCATCATTGGTGGTGTGTTGGCTGCGAGGGCTGGCCGCAACCCTAGGTCCCGCTCACTTGCCCTGTCCGCAAATCGTAGAGTTCCCCATCATCGCCACGGATGACGGCGCCCAGGCGCGTTGCAAGAGAGAGTGCTGCCGCCCAAACCGGGTGCGATGTATCACCCGGATCCGGCCGTGCGGTGAATGCAGCCGAACCCTCGTGCCAATAAAAGACTGGGTACCATCGACCATCGCTCGGAAAGAAGACCTCAGCATCGCCCTCGTTCGCGCTGACCTTGATGATCTGACCTGTCGGAGCCTCGGCTACATGGGCCCTGCCGCCGAACAAGCGAACGCCTTCGGTCACAGCCACGGCGGCGCGCCATTCCTCCAACGGAATTGCAGTGAGGTCTTCATCCAGATCTCCAATCGGGCGGCAGATGTGAAGACGGTAGGGCACGTCGCGACCCCTTCTCGAATTTGGCGGCCGAAGTTTCTTACCGATCCACAATCTGACGTCCTTAAGACCGGCCTCCGCTGACAGTACCGCTCCCGCCAGCTTGCTGACGCAAATCTATCGTACCCAAACTGCCGATGCTAAGGAGGGAGCCTTGTTGGTAGTCCTCGACGTAGCGCTGGCCGGCGTCGTCCGTACCATAGCCGGATTGCCGCGCCTACTCGTGATCTACGGGCTGCCTTGGCTGCTGGGCACAATCGCGCTTCTGATCCTCGACGTCGTTATTCAGGACCAGCTGCGGCTCGCGCCGGCCCCCGAATGGGCTCGGAACATCGTGTGGGCGCCGTTCTCAGCTGCGGCATATCTGATGCTGCTGAGATGGGTGCTCGACAGCGCCTCTCCCACCCGCCCCCTCAACGTCTTGGTTGCACGAGAGACGTGGCTGGCGGCCCCCATCGTCGGCCTATGGTTCCTCGCCCACATTGCGATCAGCCATGCGCCTTTCGATCTGCTGCAGGGGCTGGTTCTTTCTGCCGATGTCCGCGATTACCGATGGGAAGACGCCCTGCCATACTACTTCGCCTTCGTGCTCGCCGCCTGGTTCATTAAGAGCGCCTTGGCATCGTGGTTCTTTGGCCTAATCGTTGTTGTGGCGAGATGCGGTTGGCTTGATGTTCGCGAGCATTGGCAATTGCTGCGGCTTCACCCGGTACGCCTGCTTCTGATCTCGCTGCTTGCGGCCGCGGCCGTTGACGGCGCGCGGATCCTGGGTTCCCAGGTCCTCGGATGGCTAGGGGCTTACCAGCTAGCGCCCCGCGGCATGATCCCCTGGCGAGCCAACATCGGTTGGGCCTTCCTCGCCGATCTTGCCGAATTGCCGTTGCAGTTCCTGGAGTTCGCAATCGAGGGCTGCATACTTGCGGAAGCCTATCGGCGGCTGTTAGCGGAAAGGAACGCAGCCCGTAGTCCGGCGGATGTCAAGGTTTGATCGAGGCAGCAGTGCCGCTCGACGTTATCTCGCCTCCACTGCGGACACTTCGTCTTCGGCCAAACCTTGATGGCCCGCTCACGTACGAGCCGGTCGACGCGTTCGTCGCGATGCCTTCAAGGTCATAGTTGGCGCAATGCTCGAATAGCGTCTGGAGCTGTTTCATGACAAGGAACTTCGATCACCGGCACAAGCGATAAAGATTACCCTTGCGCTTGCTCAACAGCAGGATGGCGTAGGTCGACGCCGTTCGGATGAAGCAAGTGGAAGGCGAAAAAATTTAGCGCCTTTTGGTCTGGCCACGGTGTGCATGGTGGACAGCAATGCGTGGAACACGGTGTGCCGTCACGGCTGGTTGAGATCGCGCGCGCTAAGCTCGCACAATTCTTGTTGCCCAATTGTTTTCGAGCTTGGCATCCAGCGAGGTGAGGAATGACTAAGCTAGATTTGAAATTGGAAGACGACTGGAAGACGGTAACGATCACATTTCCGACCACGGCACTAGCAACGTTGGGGTTGGATGCGGCAGCGGTTGAGGCGCTGTTGGAGAAATTAGGAGAGTTTCGAGCCCTGATGCTTCCCGAGGTGCCGGGAGCATTTCCGGAAGGGCAATCGTCCCCAAGCGTCGGGGATCCGGCCTGGGACACCGGCCCAGACTTTTTGCATGGGTTTGTCTTTCTACATATTCGAGATCCGAGATTTGGCTGGCTTTGCTACATCCTTTCGCGGGACAGCGCCGGCAAACTGGCCAGTTCTCTTCAAAAAGACATGGAAATCACGCCCTGGGTGCCGGGAGTGGCGTAGCGAAACGGTCCGCGAGCGAATGATCTTGCGCGTCGCGACTATCAACGACGGTTGCAACAGAAGCGATGGTGCGCTGGGGCGAACGGGCCGATCGGTTTGAGGTCGCCTCTGCCTCCGTAAGCGACTAGCAAGGTGGCCTTCGCACATGAATTCATGCCGATCATGGTTTTGGCAGCAGCCGCATCGTAAAGAAGGCAAGTATTTCGTCCCGGGCCGCGATGGTTGGCTGGCCAGCCTCATCGATCAGGTGCTGGGTCACGACACTGTGCGGATAAGACACGTATCGCGCAAAGAATGGCGCAACATCGGTGTTCGCCGCGCTGTCGGGTAGCTCCCGACCAACGAAACGATTACCGAGCGCGGCCGCGTAGGCAGCAAATCGCTCCGCCTTGCAGATCTGGTCACCCTTGAAACGGTAGGCCAGGACGGTGAGATTCTGCCGCTCAAGCCGATCCCGGACCGTCTCGATCTCATCGGGGGCGATTTCGAGGCCGGCAGGTTCTTTGAGTGGCAGTGAGGGTTGCGCGAGAACGGGAGCCAGCATGGAAGGCTCCAACATCATCGTCAGAGCGAAATTGCCCGTAAAGCACATGCCGATCGCGCCAACGCCGGGGCCGCCGCATTGCTGGTGCGCCTGGCGCGCAAGCCCGCGGAGCCAATGCGTAACTGGGCTCGACTGATTGCCAGCTAGGGCTCGGAACTCGGTGCTGACACATGCTCGTTGAAAGACGGCAGCGCCTTCCTCTACGGTGGGCACAGCACCGTCGCGACCAAACAACGAGGGCATGTAGACGGTAAAGCCGGCATCCCGGACCCAGCGAGCGAAGCGCGCGACATGCGGGCTGATGCCCGGCATCTCGGCCATGACGATCACTGCCGGACCTTTGCCGGCGACCCACACTTTCTTGGTGACGCCATCGAGCGTGATAGCACGAGAACAGAAGTCTTGCAGGGGATCGTCTATCTTCACATCGTGCCTTGACATCGCCGAGCCCTATCTGAATCCATATGACGAACCCAGGTTTATATCCCTGGATCCAATAATGCAACTCAGCTAGTGTAACCTCAATGACCGAAGTTCCTCTCGTCCGACGATCGCCGGTGGCAGCCCGGCATTGTAACCTGGCGCGAAGTTTTGAGCTGATCGGGGATCGCTGGACGCTTCTGATCCTTCGGTCAGCTCTCTATGGCGTCCGCCGCTTTGATGATTTGCAAGCCGATCTCGACATCCCCCGCAGCGTGCTCAGCAATCGGCTTGCCGGTTTGGTTGAGACGGGAATCATGGAGCGCAAAAAGTATCGCGAAGATGGCCAGCGTACGCGCATCGAATATGCCTTGACCAAGATGGGTAAGGCCTTGGGCTTGCCGTTCATCGCCATGACCGCTTGGGGCGACAGGTGGTTAGGACGCGGCAGTTCGCCGTTCACGCTCAGGTCGAAGTCGACTGGTCAAAAGCTTTCCATTGCGCTCGTCGACGAGCGCGGCAGGTTGGCTAAGGGTTCAGACATCGAGGTTGCAATTGATGCTGCCGCGTCTCGCGCTGTCGACAAGTGATCGAGACACGCAGCCATTCGGCGGGCGGCAGGCCCAGAGACCCTGACCAGCATGGTCGAGTGCCGAGTGCATATCTGGTCTCAATCAGGTAGTGGCCGACGTGCCCAAGCGACCCATTTACCCCTCATACCCTCACCGTCTGCCGATTGATGCAGAGACGGCCACAGCCTGATGATCTCGAAAGAGCTCAGCAAATCCCGCAAATCGGCTTCGTCACAATAGTGATGTGGCAGAAAGCCATCGTCCGTGTCGTCCAAATCCGGACGGAGATCGACAAAGGTATTCGGTTCTACCTCGACGATTTGCCCAAACGAGACCTGGCTGCGCATCAAGCGGTAATCAATGGTGTCGGTACACGGGAAGTCAGCAAGCAACAGACCACCTGGCTTGAGGACACGCCAAACTTCGGCGAGCGTGTGAACGATACCTTGCCGCAGGTGATGGTGAATGGTTGATATCGACAATGCCGCATCGAATGTTTCGCTCGTCCAAGGAAGCCCACTCATGTCGGAAATGTGTGCTTCAAAGCGGATGTGACGAGCCGCACACGCCTGATGAGTTAACCGGACGCCGGTCGGCGATATGTCGATGCCCGCCATCCGGAACCCACGTTCACCCAGATGCACCATGTGCCGTCCAACGCCGCAGCCCAGATCAAGGACGAAGCCCTCGCGAGGCAAGGACTCCGCCCATTCCACCACTGCTGGATTGGGTTTGGCCGAGCTGCCATAACGAGGGTGATCATCCCCGCGTTGCCATACCAGTTCCCAGCCCACGCGTTGGTCTCGCTTTGTGGCCATCGCTAAGCCCCGAATTCTAGCCCGCTGATCCGCACACCGTGAACAATATGACCAACCTGCGCAAGCTCGCCTCCGTTCGCTGGTATCGCTGATTCGGAACCTAGCAGTCCGTCCGCGGCAGCGCCATTTATGCGACCCACTTTGCTGCAGATGCTCAGCCTTGAAACTGGCGTCGGACGGACGACCATTTCGGGCCTCGGCCGGGATTGGCGTTAGTCAGTCCAGAGAAAAAAATGGTCGGTCGAGATCTGAGGAAACAGTTGGATCAACTTGCCTTATATGGGTGACCTCACAGATGCGTGTGAGCGCCGCAGCATAGCTAGAATAGTCCCTTGTGAAAAAAGACAGATATCGGTAGCTCCCGTCGACCAGTCGCAAGACCACGACCCAGGATGGTCGCGAGGTTTCTGGATCCATCCAAGTTACCAGGCCTAGATCCCTGATTGCATCGAATGCATAGCGAGAGTGCGTTGCCCGATAGCCATGCCCGAAGCATCTGCCTTGGAAATTGGCTACCCTGAGGCTTTTCCGCTCAAGGAAAAACAGGGAGCTAATCGCGCGTGAGTAGGCCCAACCGCGGTAATAACAGCGCAGGCGCAGCGTCGCTTTAAAGCGATCAGCGAGGATGTCTTTGTCATCAAACATTGACTTAGGTCCGGGCCGTTGGCTTAGGCTTAATTGGCTGCTATGTGTCAACGTGCATGCAGATCATTCCCGGACGACGAAGTTCACCAACCGCCCGGGAACGGCGATTTCCTTCACGATCTCCTTGCCAGCCAGCAGTTCCTTCACCCGCCGATCCGCCTTCATGTGCGCCAGCAGTTTGTCGGCGGCCATCTCGGCGTCGGCAACGACCTTGTGTCGGATCCGCCCGTTCAGCTGGACGACATATTCCCGCTGAGCGTCACTGGCGAGATCGGGATCGAAAATCGGCCAAGGCGCGTAGGCCACTGATTGGCCATGGCCGAGGACGCGCCACAGTTCCTCGCCGAGGTGGGGCGCAAAGGGTGCCAACAGCAACACTAGGCTTTGCACGACGCTACGCGGTCTTTGCTCCAAAGGTGTCAGCGCGTTCACCAACTCCATCAGTCGGGCAATGCTGGTGTTGAAGCGGAAGTCCTCGATCCCGTCGGTCACCGCGCGAACGGTCTTGTGCTGAAGGCGCAAGAGCGGTTGATCTGGTGGGACGTCGACCAGCCGCGGACTGATGGCGGCGTTATCGTCGCATACCAGGCGCCAAGTGCGTTCGAGAAAATGGCGCATGCCATGCACCGCCGAGGTCTGCCATGGCTTCGTCATCTCGAGCGGCCCCATGAACATCTGGTAAAGCCGCAGCGCATCGGCGCCGTATGCCGCAACAATGTCGTCGGGATTGACGACGTTAAAGCGCGACTTCGACATCTTTTCGATTTTCTGCGTGAGGGGGATGTTGCCGGCGAAATGATGTCCCTCACGCTCGGCCACCTTCTCCGTCTCGTAGTATTTGCCGGCGGCGTCGCGATAGGAGTAGGCCAAGATCATCCCTTGATTGAACAGCTTGCGGAACGGCTCCTTCGTCGAGACGATGCCGATGTCGTAGAGCACTTTGTGCCAAAAGCGCGCATAGAGCAGATGAAGCACCGCATGCTCCGCGCCGCCGACATACAGATCGACCGGCATCCAATAGCGCTCGTTTGCCGGATCGACGATCGCCCGGTCGTTGTGCGGATCGAGGAAGCGCAGATAGTACCAGCAGGATCCTGCCCATTGCGGCATAGTGTTGGTCTCGCGCAGGGCCGGAGCGCCCGTGGCTGGATCGGTGGTCCGCACCCAATGCGGCACCCGAGCCAGCGGCGGCTCGCCGGTGGGCGTAGGCTTGTAGTCGTCGAGCTCCGGCGGCAATAGGGGCAGCGCATCGTCCGGCAAGGCAACCACCGAGCCATCGGCACGATGCAGGATCGGCAGCGGCTCACCCCAATAGCGCTGGCGCGAGAACAACCAGTCGCGCAAATGGTACTGAACCACAGCATGTCCGGCGCCGTGGGCCTCCAGCCAGGCGAGTGCAGCTGTCTTGGCCGCTGCCGATGATAAACCATCAAGGTGCGGCGAATTTATAATTGTGCCGTCGCCCTCCCATGCTTGCTCATGGATGTCGACGCCGCCAGTCACCACGCGGACGATCGGCAGGTCGAATGCGCGAGCAAAAGCGTGGTCGCGGCTGTCATGCCCGGGCACGGCCATGATGGCGCCCTTGCCGTAACCCATCACTACATAGTCGGCGACCCAGAGCGGCAGTTTGGCCCCATTAGCCGGATTGATCGCGTAACCACCGGTGAACACGCCAGACTTGCGGTCCGCATGATTGGACCGTTCGCGCTCACCCTTGTGGGCACTCGCTTCGACATAGGCCATTACGGCGGACTGTCGGTCGCCCACGACGATCTTCGGCACGAGAGGATGCTCGGGAGCGAGTACGCAGTAGGTGACCCCCCACAGAGTTTCGGGTCGCGTGGTGAAGACCTGCAGCGTTTCATCAACGCCGTCGATCTTAAATGCGATTTCCGCTCCCTCTGAACGGCCGATCCATTCGCGCTGCATCGCCTTGATGCCGTCCGGCCAGTCGAGTTCCTCGAGATCTTCCAGGAGGCGGTCGGCATATGCGGTTATCTTTAGCATCCATTGCCGCATCAACCGCCTTTCTACGGGATCGCCGGTCTCGACATACTTGCCGTCCTTCACCTCCTCGTTCGCGAGCACGGTGCCCTGGGCCGGACACCAGTTCACCGGCACGTCCGCCTGATAGGCCAGCCCCCGCTCGAAAAGCTTTGCAAAGATCCATTGCGTCCAACGAACATAGCCGGCATCCGTCGTCGACAGCTCCCTACTCCAGTCGTAGGAAAAGCCCAGCCGCTTCACCTGTGCGCGAAAGGTCTCGATGTTGCGCTTGGTGGTGATGGCTGGATGTACACCTGTGCGGATCGCATAGCGCTCGGCCGGCAGACCGTAAGCGTCCCAGCCCATGGGGTGCAAGACATTGAAGCCGCGCATCCGCTTGTAGCGCGCAACGATGTCGGTCGCCGTGTATCCCTCGGGATGACCGACATGCAGCCCTTCGCCTGAGGGATAAGGGAACATATCCAGGACGTAGAATTTTGGCTTGGTGGCATCGACCTTCGCGCCAAAGGTCCCGTTTACCTCCCAGTATTGCTGCCATTTCGGCTCGATTTGCTTGGGGTCGTAAGGCATCTGTCACTCAATCGCGGCGGCGGGAAAGTTACCGTTCATGTGCAAGCTCGGAGAAAAGCGATCACCACGGACCGACCGCGGCGGCACCTGATAGGAAGCGGCGAGCGGATCCCTACACAGGTCGTTGCTTGGCTTGATCCCTGAGCGATCGTCCCCGAAATGCCGAGGAGGAGTTGCTCAGGGGCTGGTAAGGAGGAGGGTAAAGACGCCGAGTGACGATGCCGAAAGCGGCATGGCCCTGGTCTCGTTGATGGAGCTAATCGCGCTCACGAAGCCTTCTCCGGTTGCGGCGTACTTAAACCGAAACGCACAAGGACTCAAGGCGGAATCGCTCGGCGCCCTCACGCCGCCTTCCTTGGTCCCAACCGCTTCCGCTGCGGTTTGGTGGTGTTATCGGCTTGGGTGGCGCGGAGTTCGCCGACCGGCACCATGTGGCGAGCCAGTCAGGCCGGTGATCCTCGGCGATGGCCTTTTACGACGGACCGGATGGTTGGAACGCACAGGCCAACGAGCTCCACTCATCCTGTCCTTAATCGCATCGCGCGCCGGCTGAAACGTATCGAGTGCAATTGGCGGAAGCGCGTAAGGCCGCGGCCGCCCCGAACCACCGACCCATCATCGGCCGCCTGGCGAAAGCACCTGTGCTCCAACGGCTGGCGCGCCCTTGCGCGCCTCGACCAAACGCCATGCATGCCTTGGGAGTAATGCGGCGTGCACTAACCAAACGGGGTAAGTCCAAGCCTCAGCCCGTAGATGATGAACATCAAGTTGCTGCACATCGCGACCATGCGCAGCGGAATTTTGTTCTTCGTGCCAAGGCTGTGAGCGCTAAAATTGACGCTGCGCAACCAATGACGTCCCAGGTGTTCATGATGAGCTCCTGAGACTTACAGTAAGTCGGCTCATGCAACGATCGCGCACTCGTTCGCCTCAATTCATTTGCAGCGTTGCTAGCGTCACGATTTGGCTTTGGGCTCCCTCACCGCGGTAGTGAGCGACAGCAATCCCGATCAGGGCGACCAGTGCGATCGATGCATAGAACGCAGCCACTGCGCGCGTCCACTTCGCAACGGTGGTCCGATCTGCGGGTGACAGGGTCTGGCAGAAAGACCGGCGCGTCATCATGACATCCTCCATCGTGTTGTGGGGCATTGGCTTCGATGCGGGGGTAGGGTGTGCGATCTCGGCCCTGCTCGCTGTTACCGAGGGAACAACGGTGCGCCTCATGGGGTACCCTGTGCCGTACAACACAGCGGATGGTACGCTTTTTCGTGTTGGAGACGGACAACGTTACGCCGCGCACCAGGCGCTTGTTCGCTGCCTGAGCGCGCGCGGCCGATGCTGGCGAAGAGGAATTCTTCGCGATCCTCGCGCGCCACTGGGTCGCCCCGCCGCCACCCCTTGGCCTGGGGCGATCCCTCGCATGTGGAGAAGCTACTGGGGAAGGCTTTCGATCTCAAATTCGAGAAGCGGCGTCAACGACGCCTATTGCGGTAGCGCACGGACGCCTCCACGCGCGGCTTTGCGCCAGCGCGCCGAGACCCTTCCAGCCGATCGGGCGGGGCGGCACAAGCGCGAGGTTGGTGACGTTCATTGCCGGCGGGACTGCACGTGAAACGGGAATATCTGCTCACCTTTGGGCACCGGCGGTGAACGCCGAGGCGGAATTGCTTAATGTTACCTTCACTCCGACACTGACGATAGAAGGTGGGGAGCAACGGCCATGCCTGATCGGCGAATCTGGGGCCGCCATCACCGTTGGCTTGTCACATAGCTGTGCAACACTGAACGCCCAGGTCAACCCGGTCCTGCCGGCGCGAGCGATGTGCCCGCGCGTTGGCGTTTGCACAATTCTGTTAGACCGAGGGTCTGAGCCCAGCGTGCGCGAGAGGGATTGCGATGCGGACCTTGCCGCTTGGTTTGGGGATTTTGTTAGCAATGGTCCTGGCGGCCGGCGCACTATGCCTTGCGGCCACGGTCCAGGCGCAGTCAGATGCTGCCGAACTGAAGGCGCTCCCCAGCCAAATTTCCACGCTCAATAGCGCGGGCAAATATGCCGAGGCGATCCCGCTGGCCGAGCGCTATGCTGAGGCAATAAGAGAACGATACGGGCCGCAGCATCCAGAGTATGCCACTGGCCTCAACACCTTGGCGCTTCTGCTCCACAACGTCAGCAGGTTCGCTGAGGCTGAGCCGTTGATGCGCCGTGTGCTCGTGATCACCGAGCAGAGCTTCGGCCCAAACAGTCCCGAGGTTGCGATCGCGCTCAACAACCTGGCGACGCTGCTGGGCCAGACCAACCGGCAGGACGAGGCCGAACCCTTGATGCGCCGCGCGCTGGCGATCAACCAAGCGAGCCTGGGGCGCGAGCACCCCAACCTCATCACCAACCTCAACAATCTGGCCGAGCTCTTGCGCCACACCGACCGGCCGGCCGAGGCCGAGCCGCTGTTTCGCCAGGCGCTCGCCATTGCGGAAAAGACGTTTGGGCCGGAGCACCCCAATATCGGCGGCAGCCTCAACAACCTGGCGGGGCTGCTCGCTCAGACCAACCGGCTGGCCGAGGCCGAACCGCTCTATAGGCGGGCCCTCGCCATCGATGAAAAGAGTTTGGGGGACGCGCACCCCACGGTCGCCATCGACCTCAACAACTTGGCCCTGCTGCTCAGGGACACGGACCGGCTCGCCGAGGCGGAGCCGCTGCTGCGCCGCGCGCTTGTGATTTTCGAGACCGCGCTCGGGCCGGAGCACCCGAATGTCGCTCTCGCGCTCAACAATCTGGCGCAGTTGCTGCAGAACAGCAGCCGACTGGCCGAAGCCGAGCCCTTACTGCGGCGCGCGATCGCAATCGAGGAGAAACGCTTGGGCCCCGACCATCCCAGGGTCGCCGCCTCTCTGCAAAACCTGGCGACACTGCTTCGGGACACCGGGCGGCTGGCCGAGGCCAAGCCCCTTGTGCGGCGGGCGCTCAGCATCGACGAGGGGAGCTTAGGCGCTGAGCACCCCCGCGTGGCCACAGATCTCATCAACCTCGCCCTGCTGCTGCATGACACCGAGGCCGAGGCGCTGATGCGGCGGGCGCTCGCCATCCAGGACAAGAGCTTGGGTGCCGAGCATCCTGACGTTGCCGTAAATCTCAACAATTTGGCATTTGTGCTCAAGGACACCGGCAGAGTGGACGAGGCCGAGCCGCTGTTTCGCCGGGCGCTTACCATCAACGAAAAGAGTCTGGGTCCGAACCACTCGAGCGTGGCCGTCTCCCTCCACAACCTCGCGCAGGTGCGCGCCGAACAAGGCCATTGGTCTGAAGCCGCTCAGCTCTGGCGACGTGCCAAGGAGATCATCGTTGCCTCGCGCGGCCGCCAGCAGGCCGGCGGTCGGGCCGATCTCGCGAAGGCTACGCTGGCCTCCAACAGCTGGGACTTGCGCGCGGCGGCACGCGCCGCCCACCGCGCCGCGGCCGGCAGCGCGGAGGCGCGCGAGGAGGGCTTCGAGTTGGCGCAATGGGCGCTGCAGACGGGCGCGGCGGCCGATGCGCTCGCCCAGATGTCGGCGCGCTTTGCCAAGGGTGCAGGCCCGCTGGCGGTTTTGCTGCGCGAGCGGCAAGATCTCATCGCCCAGCGCCAGCAGCAGGACAGGCGCCTGCTGGCCGCCGTTGGCAAGGCCGATGCCACGGCTGCCGAGGTGCTCCGCACCGCTCTGGCTGAGGTCGATCGCAAGCTTACCGCCATCGACCAGCGCCTGGCCGCCGAGTTCCCCGACAACACCAGCCTTACTGCACCCAAACCACTCACCATCGCCGAAGTGCAGGACCTCTTGAAAGCGGGCGAGGTCCTCGTCGCCTTCCTCGACGTTCCCCGAATGGGCTCTTTGCCCGAGGAGACACTGGTCTGGGCAGTGTCCAAGACGCAAGCGCGCTGGATCAGCGTGCCGCTAGGCACGGCGGCGCTTGCCGAGCGCGTGGCCACGCTGCGCTGCGGGCTCGACCGCGAGGGCCTTTGGTCCTGGTCCCAGCAGGAGGGGCGGTGGTTGGCCCGTGGCGCGCACTGTCATGCGCTCTGGCCCGAAGGGCTCGGTGCGACCGAGCCGCTGCCATTCGCGTTGGGTGCTGCCCACGAGCTCTATGCCGTGCTGCTCCAGCCATTAA
Organism: Hyphomicrobiaceae bacterium; assembly: GCA_035258605.1. Classification (GTDB taxonomy): domain Bacteria; phylum Pseudomonadota; class Alphaproteobacteria; order Rhizobiales; family Hyphomicrobiaceae; genus AWTP1-13. The sequence goes on from DATFXD010000233.1 coordinate 12,356, forward strand.
TGGATCTCATGCAAGCAAAGAACCTGATCGTCGTTCCGTCGGGCCCGCTAACCAGCTTGCCATTCCACGTTCTGGTGACGGACGTGCCACCCGTGCCGGACCTGCAGTCTCCGGTAGCCTATCACGCTGCCGCTTGGCTGGCGCTGAAGCTGCCGATCACCGTGCTGCCGTCGGTGGGCAGCTTGCAGGCGTTGCGCAAGTTGCCGCCGTCCGAAGCCAAGGAGCCCTACCTTGCTTTTGGCAACCCCTTGCTCGACGGTGTTGGCGATGACGAGCGCTCAAAGCTCGCACGCGCCAAGCAGAGGTGCCCACCGGACCTCGACGGCCCGCGCCAGCGTGTCTCGGCGGCAGCTAGGAACATCCCCGGCCTCGGCACGCTCCTGCGCGGCGGTGGGATTGATCTTGCGACCCTGCGCGCGCAGGCGCCGCTGCCCGAGACGGCAGATGAGCTGTGCGCCGTCGCCAAGGCGCTAGGCGCCTTGCAGCGCGAGGCTCAGACGGTATGGCTGGGCGCCCGGGCGACGGAAGGTAACCTCAAGGCGCTCTCGCGCGAAGGCAAGCTCGCGCGCTATTCAGTGCTGCACTTCGCAACCCATGGCCTGCTCGCAGGGGAGAGCGAATCAATTCTCAAGGCCAGGGCCGAGCCGGCGCTCATCCTCAACCCACCGCGTTACGGCGCCACCGCCCCAGAGCTGGAGGAGGACGATGGCCTGCTGACGGCCTCAGAGGTGGCCCAACTCGATCTTGATGCCAACTGGGTGGTGCTCTCCGCTTGCAACACGGCCGCTGGCGAGAAGGGCGATGCGGAGGCGCTGTCAGGCCTGGCGCGCGCCTTCTTCTATGCCAAGGCCCGCGCGCTGCTGGTCTCGCACTGGTACGTCATCTCGGATGCTGCGGTGAAGCTCACCACGGGGGCCTTCGCCGCGCTGCGGACGGACCCGACGATCGGCCGCGCAGAGGCCTTGCGTCGCTCCATGGCGGCCCTGATCGTTGGCGGTCGGCCCGAACAGGCGCATCCGGAGTATTGGGCGCCGTTCGTGCTGGTGGGTGAAGGGGGAAGATAGGGAAACCATTGTGGGTTTTGCACATCTGAAAGTGGCAGTCTTGACTGATATTGGCTTAGTGGCCCCGCACGTCTGGTCACAGAGTAACAGTTCACTATGCCTGACACGGTGCTGGCCTGGGGTGACGTTAGCGGTGGCTCCGGTTGTTGCCGCGAGCGTGATGTTTACGAATCTTCTTGATCGCGTGAGAGTTCGCTGGCTCGCTCGTCATAGCCGCGGCGACTGCTGTAAAACATCAGCGCCATCAGGCCACAGCCAACCACAATCGAAAAGAATACGCCCAGACCCAGGGCAATCCAGCCGTGAATACTCATGTGGGCCTGGCTCTGCTGCCAGGTGGTAACCATGAAGGTGAGCGCCAGCGCCAAGAGAGCGAGCAAAACCACGAATACAAGAATTGTCGGCAAGTAGCGGCGCATCACGACCTCCCAGCTATTGTCGCGTGTCACGACGCACGCGCTGACTGTTGGAAGCGCTCGATCGTCTGGCGCATGTCGAGGTGACTTCAAGCATGGATGAATGCCGGTCTGAACGCGGCCACAATCGCGGCATTGCCGGGAGTGTTGGTGAAAGCGAGCACCCGTGGGCGCTTTGCCGGGAACCCACATCTTCGCTGAGCGATGGGCACAATCTTGCCGGTCGCGCCGCCGGCGCAACGAGCAAGCGTCAGACCGCTTCCGCCCTGGCAGCGGGCCGCATGCGGCCGAAATCGGCTGGCCGCGGCTCCGGTGATGCCATGTGGACAGAACAAATTGGGCCCCCACTTCACGCCGGGGTCACGTCGCATGCAATTTCTCCAGCCTTTCGTACTTGAGAATTCCAACCACGTCGACCTCGTCACGGCCGGCCTTGTCGGGCAGGACTTCGTGGTCGGCGTTTCCCGACACCTCGGACGTGCTCTTCCGCTCAGTGCCGACCCGGGCCCGGCACCCACCCCGAAGCCAATTTGTCAGGAGCGCATTGCCCCTGTGCTTTGGAGGCGCCGCAAGAGCGCACCATCGAATTGAAGATCCAACGCGCCCGGCGGGCAGGACCGGCGTGCGTGCGTAGCGCCTGCCTCGCACAAGGCCAAACACAAGCCGATCTTGAAAATGCCGATACAATGCGGGCCGCCGGCGTTAACCATTTATTAACGAACGTCGGTCCAACGTCGCGCGTGGGCGCCTGGGGGGCAACCAGGGGTCTTTCACGATGCTCGAACGAATTGCGTGGGGCTACGGTAAAATTGCGTTCGACGCCGCGCAGGATGAGTCCTTTCCCGAGCCGATGCGGCGCATCTTTCGGCGGCTCGGCACGATGTGGTTCTGGCTGGCTTCGCTGCTCGAGGGGCGGGCGCTGGCGGCCGTGTGCGAACCTCGCCGCGACCGGCTCGGCCGCGTGGCGCTGATGAATGCGCTGGCAACTCTGCGCGCGCGATGGCAACGGCGGTTGCGGCCGGCGCAGCAGGCCACGCCCCCGCTCACGCGCGAGGTGCCGGTGGTCGAGGCGTGGTCGCTGCCGAATCTTGCGGCGTTGCAAAGGCTGGGCCTCGGCGATGTGTGGGCCGTCCGCTGCCCCTTCTGCCGAGACTTCCACACCCATGTCCCCGGTGAGGGAACGCGGCAGGCCGGCTGTGCCCTTGGCCCGGCGCCCGACAGCTATACCCTGTGCTACGTGGGTGCCCTGCCGCGGGCGTTGCACGATGCCTTCTCGGTGAGCATCCGCCAGACGTGGCCCAAACTGCTGCTCGAATGGCCGCAGCACGACAGCCCGCCGTCGCTGTTGGAGGCCGCCTAGATTTTGGGGCGCGCGCGCGCCGCCGATCGACCATACTGTCGCCACGACAGCGGACGAGAGGAGCGGCGCGATGGTTGAGGCCTTGCCATACTGGTGGGAGGCGGCAGCGCCGCCCTCGCCACCCCCGCGCCCAGTCGAACCGCGCTCGGATGTGGTCATCGTCGGCGCCGGCTACACCGGGCTCAGCGCCGGGCTCACTTTGGCGCGCGCCGGGCGCTCGGTGCAGATCTTCGATCGCCAGCGACCCGGGGAAGGCGCCTCCACCCGCAACGGCGGCATCGCCAGCGGCAGCGTTCGGCCGGGCCCGCGGCAGTTGGCGCGCGCATTCGGGGCCACGGCGGCGGCCGCCATCGAGGCCGAGGCCAAGGCGGCACGCGAAGACCTCGCTGCCTTCATCGCCGGCGAGGACATCGCCTGCGATTTCCGTCTGAGCGGCCGCTTTACCGGCGCCGCCAGGGCCTCCGAATACGAGGATCTGGCGCGGGAAGCCGATCGGTTGCGGCAGCAATTCGGTATTGAGGCGCACGCCGTGCCGAAGGCCGAGCAGCACGCGGTGCTGGGCACCGATTTCTACCATGGCGGTTTGCTGCGCCAGGACATCGGCGGGCTCCATCCTGCCAAGTTCTATGCCGGCCTCTATCGCCTCGCCGAGGCGGCCGGCGCCCAGGTGCACGGTGAGACGGCGGTGCTGCGCTTTGCCGCCAAGCCCGGCGGCTTCGACGTCGAAACCGCCCGTGGACGCGTCGAGGCGGCGGACGTGATCGTCGCCACCAACGGCTATACCGACGGCGTCGACCCCTGGCTGCGTCGCCGCCTGGTGCCGGTGCGCAGCCGCATCATCGCCACGACGCCGTTGTCCAACAATTTGATGTCGGCACTGATGCCAAAGCAGGTGATGTGCGCCGAAACCCGCAACCTTCACTACTACTATCGCCCGTCGCCGGATGGCACCCGCATCTTGTTTGGCGGTCGCGACGGCAGCATCAGCGGCGACCCCTCCTGGCCGAACCAGCATCTGAAGCGGGCGCTGGCCGACATCTTCCCGGTGCTCGAGGGCGTCACGATCACGCACAGCTGGTGGGGTCACGTCGCGATGAACCGCGACATGATCCCGCGCATCTTCTCGCGCCATGGCATGCGCTATGCCGTCGGCTACTGCGGCTCGGGCGTGGTATGGGCGCGCTGGGCCGGGCAGAAGGCCGCCTGGCAGATCCTGGGCGATGCGCAGGGCCAGTCGGCCTTGGACTTTAGGCCGCCGCGGCCGCTTCCGCTCTATACCGGCAAGCCTTGGTTTCTACCGGCGGTATTTGCCTGGCTGGGCGCCAAGGACCGGTGGCGCCGCCGTTGAGTGGGGGCGGGCGGAAGCGGATCACGCCGCCGCCCACTAGCCAACCGCCACGCCGGGGGAGCCGCGGCGCATCGCACGCGCGTGCCAATCGGCGGGGGTCAGGAGTTGGGACCCCGATCCATCGATACCGGCTGCCAGCGCTTGAGGCTCGTTGCCGGCAGCACGCTTGGATTGACGCACGACATTGGCCAGCGACCCGACAGCACCAGCGCCAGCTCCTGCCCGACGCGGCGTTTGCGCGCGGGGTCGAAGCGGGCCGACGCGGAGGCGTTGTGCGGCGCCAGAATGACGTGCGGCATCTTCAGCAGCGGATTGTCGGCCTTCGGCGGTTCGACCGCAAGCACGTCGAGACCGGCGCCGGCAATCCATTTCTCTGCAAGCGCCTTGATCAGGGCCGGCTCATCGACCGTCGGCCCGCGTCCGGTATTGATGAAGATGGCGGTGGGTTTCATCTGCCGGAAATGCTTCTCTTTCAGGAAGCCGACGGCTTCCGGCGTCGCCGGCAGATGCATGGAGATGAAATCGGCGTGCTTGAGGAGGTCCTGCAGGCTGGCCGGCTCGACGCCAGAGGCGGCGATCTTCAGCTCATCGAGGAACGGATCGTAAGCCATGAGCCGCAGGCCGAAGGGTTTGGCGCGCTCCGCCACCGCGCGCGCCACGCGGCCGAAGGCGATGAAGCCCAAGGTCTGGCCCAACAGGCGTGGCACCTGCAACAGCTGCGGCCGGCCCTCGGCCCAGCGCCCCTCGCGCACCATGCGGTCCTGCTCGATCGCCCGGCGATGCGTCGCCAGCAGCAGCATCATGGCGTGATCGGCCACTTCCTCGATGAAAGTGTCGGGGCAGTTGGTAACCGGAATCCCCTTTGCGGTCGCCGCCGCTACGTCGACGTAGTCGACGCCGACGGTACCCAGCGCGATGACCCGCGCCTTGTCGAGCGCCTCGATCATGCGCCGATTGAACTTCATGCCCTTGGCGTAGACGGCGTCGGCGCTGGCGGCGACGGCGATGAACCCCTCTTCGCTGTTCGGGCACTCGAAGATTTCCGCATCGAGGTTTTCAAGCGCCTCCAGCTCGAAGCTATAGCCGCCGCCGCTGTTGCTGAAAGAGGCACCGGCTGGGGTTAAGATGCGGAACTTGGCCATGGAGCTTTTCCCGAAGGTTGATGGCGAACAGAGGTGCGATTGACCGGCAGGCTTTGCCGGTCAATCGGGGCGTTTTAGACCACGAATTGGCACAGAAAAACAACAGACCTCGACGAACCGGGCTCCCTGGTCCTAGGCTATGGACAGGCCGCCGCCATCCGCGTTGAGGCGAGCACCCCGTTGGAGGACACATGAAGACCCCGGACGCCATTGCCGAAATCCTAAAGCGCGAACAGGTCGAATGGGTGATTGGCTATCCCGTCAACCACATCCTGGAGCGCAGCGCCGCCGCCGGCATCCGTCCGATCATTGTGCGGCAGGAACGCACCGGGCTGCACATGGCGGACGCCATCTCGCGCGTCACCTCCGGGCGCAAGCTTGGCGTATTTTGCATGCAGCATGGGCCGGGCGCAGAGAACGCCTATGGCGGCGTCGCCCAGGCCTATAGCGAATCGATCCCGATTCTGGTCATGCCGATGGGCTACGCCCGCCATCTGGCGCACGTCAGCCGCAACTTCAATTCCGCGGTTAGCATGCGCGGCATCACCAAGTCGGCAGAGCCGGTGACGGCGGCCAAGGATCTGCCAGGCATTTTCCGGCGCGCCTTCACACAGCTCAAATCCGGCCGCGGCGGGCCGGTATTGGTCGAAGTCCCGGTCGATGTGTTCGCCGAGGAGCTGGACGCCGTCGATCATCAGCCGCAGCCACGGCTGCGCTCAGGTCCCGATCTTGACGCCGTACGGCAGGCCGCGGCCATGCTGTTGAAGGCGAAGCGGCCGGTGCTCTACGCCGGCCAGGGTGTGCATTGGGCCGAGGCCTGGGACGAACTCAAGGCGCTGTCCGAGCTGCTGGCTATTCCCGTCACCACCAGTCTCGAGGGCAAGAGCGCCTTTCCCGAGACCCATCCCCTGGCGCTCGGCTCCGGTGGCCTCGCCATCCCGGGCTCGCTGCATCACTTCCTTAAGGAGGCCGACCTGATCTTCGGCATCGGCTGCAGCTTCGGGCAGACCAATTTTGGCGTAGCAATGCCCAAGGGCAAGACCATCATCCACGCGACATTGGATGCCGCCGACATCAATTTGAATGTGCCCTGCGCCGTGGCCGTGCTGGGCGATGCCAAGCTGGTCTTGGCCGCCGTGCTCGATGAGGTGCGGCGCAGCCAGAAGAGCCCGCGCGACGCCAGCAAGGTGGCGGCAGAGATCCGCGAGGTGCACGAAGCCTGGCTCGCCAAGTGGATGCCCAAGCTCAGCGAGGACGCCGCCCCGCTCAATCCCTATCGCGTGCTGTGGGACCTGCAAAAGACCGTCGATGTCGCCAATACCATCATCACCCACGATGCCGGCAGCCCGCGTGATCAATTGTCGCCGTTCTGGCGTCCGATCACGCCGCTGTCCTATCTTGGCTGGGGCAAGACCACCCAGCTCGGCTACGGTCTTGGGCTTGCCATGGGCGCCAAGCTCGCCAAGCCGGACAAACTCTGTATCAATGTCTGGGGCGACGCGGCGATCGGCTTCACCGGCATGGATTTTGAGACCGCGGTGCGCGAGCGCATTCCTATTCTGTCCATCCTGCTCAACAACTTCTCGATGGCGATCGAGCTCAAGGTGATGCCGATTTCAACCGAGAAGTATCGTGCCACCGATATCTCCGGCGATTATGCCGCCATGGCGCGCGCGTTTGGCGGCTTTGGCGAACGGGTCGAGCGGCCCGATGAAATCGTGCCGGCGATCAAGCGCGGCATCGCGGCGACCGAGAAGGGCCAGCCGGCGCTGCTTGAGTTTATCACCAGCAAGGAAGTGTCGGTTTCGAAGTTTTAGGCCAAGGCTTGAGCGCCACGCTCGGGTGGCGAACCGCCACCCGCGCTGCCGCAGCGGCCAGGAGCCGTCCATGCGCCAATCCCACGCCATGCCGGAGCGGCGCCAGGGCAGCCTGGCGCGGCCCGGATGCCAGCTTTACTACGAGGTGAGCGGCCGCGGTCAGCCGATCATTTTTGCGCACGGCCTCGGCGGCAACCATGCGTCCTGGTGGCAGCAGGTCGCG
>DATFXD010000234.1:0-2665 GCA_035258605.1 Hyphomicrobiaceae bacterium
GGCATCAGCTCATCGATGCGCGATGCCGGCCACAGATTGACGAGCTTAGTAAGCGCGTCGGTCATCCACGCCAGCGGATCGACACAATTCAACTTACAGGTCTCAATCAGCGACGCAGCAATTGCCCAGTTTTCGGCACCGAGATCGTGCCCGGCGAAGAGGGCGTTTTTCCTCGTCAATACAAGCGGGCGGATCGAACGCTCAACCGTATTGGTATCGAGCTCGATGCGACCATCATCAAGGAAACGGACGAGCCCATCCCAGTGGTTGAGGCCATAGCGGATGACATCGGCAAGCGGCGAACCCCTGGATATTCTTGCGAGGTTCTCTTCCAGCCATGGCTTCAATGCCTCGACTATCGGCTTCGACCGCGCCTGGCGCTCGGCACGGCGCACCTCCGGGGCGCGACCGCGGATCTCGCTCTCTATCGCATAGAGCTCGGCGATGCGAACGAGCGCCTCCGTCGCGATCGGCGCATTGCCGCCGACGTAGATCTCATAGAACTGCCGCCTGAAATGGCTCCAGCAAAACGCCAGTATTATGCTGCCGCCGGCACGGTTGGCATGCGCCAGCTGTTTGTAGACGACGTATCCGTCAACCTGCAGAACGCCACAGAAGCCTTCCAGCAGGGCGGTGGCGTGTTCGGCGCCGCGGCCTGGCGCATAGCGGTAGGCAACCGCAGGCGGGTCGGTGCCGCCCCAGGGGCGGTCATCGCGCGCAATCGCCCACAAATAGCCGGACTTAGTTTTGCCGCGCCCCGGATCGAGCACGGGGCAACGGGTCTCGTCGGCGAACAGTTTGGGCGACCTCTTGAGCTCTCTGAGCAAGTGCTTGTAGAGCGGCTCCAGCTCAGCGGCTGCCGCACCGACCCACTGCGCCAATGTCGAACGGTCGATATAAACACCGTCGCGCGCCAAAATCTGCGACTGCCGATAGAGAGGCTGATGATCGGCATGCTTCGATACCACCACGTCGGCAACAAACGCTTCGGTCGGCAGCCCGCCCTCGACAAGACGCGGCGGCGCGGGTGCCTGCACCACACCATCCGTGCAGGTCCGGCACGCATACTTGGGCCGGCGCGTCACGATCACCCGCACCCTGGCCGGGATCTTGTCCAGCCGCCGTGATGTATCCTCGCCGATGACATGGAGTGCCCCGCCACAGCACGGGCAGCTCGTGCTCTCAGGCTCGATCACCACCTCCTCGTGAGGCAAATGGTCGAACTTCAGGACGCGGCTCGCGCGGCGCTTTTGCGTCCTCTGAAGCTTCAAGGCACCGTCGGTCTTCTCGTCCTTGGCCTCATCCCTGGCAAGCGCAGCTTCCAGGTCCTCCAGCGCCAGTGCCAGCTGGGCATCGTCTATGCGCTCGGATTTGCGACCGAAGTGCGCGCGGCGGATCTCTGCTAGAATACGCTCGAGCTTGGCGTTGCGGGCGATCAGCTGGTCGCGTTCCGATAGCACGGACGCCAACGTGGTGCGCTCGGCCCGGATCAACGCCTGCAGCTCCTCGATATCGGTCGGCAGAGCTGCTGAGTGATCCATCATAGCGGCAACTGTTGCTGATTCGCTTGGCCACGGTCAGCAAAGAATGCGCCCCTGAGTCATCCTGACGCGGGATCATTGTGTGGCACTCGGGCGAGCAACTTCACGGGGGTAGATACGGGTGAAATCGAGACCTTCCAACAAGGCGGAAAGCTGTGCCGCCGACAGCTGCATCACCCCATCCGCGATGCGCGGCCACCGAAATTGGCCGTCCTCCAGTCGCTTGGTGAGCAGGCAAATGCCGGTCCCATCCCACCAAAGGACCTTAATCCGATTGGCGCGTTTTGCTCGGAAGATGTAGACCGTGCCGCAGAACGGATCCGCGGATAGGCTTTCCTGCACCATCGCGCTCAATCCGTCCGCTCCCTTTCGGAAATCGACAGGCTTCGTCGCCACGAGCACCTGCACGTTGTTGGCTGGAACGATCACGATACTGCCCTCACTGCCCGCAGAACCGCCGCGATCGTCTGTGGCACAACACCTTCGCCAAGGCGAATGATCACCTCACCAATCGTGATCTCGACCTGCATCCTTTCGATAGTCCGGCGAGCGCACGCTTCGGTTTGGTCTCGGCCCGCCGTGGCAGAAGCTGCTTCTGCGGCCACTACGACAGGCGTGAAGGCGCTTGTCGGCGCTGTCGCGACCTCCGCCAAAGCTGGGGCAGCCGCGCTCATGGCCTGGCGCAGCTGCCGGCGCCATCCAAACAGCTGCTGCGGGGTTAGGCCGTGCCGGCGGGCCACCTCGGAGATAACGGCGCCTGGCGCACGGCTTTCTCGTACAATGCGCGCCTTGGTGTCCGGTGAGAAGCGGCGCCGGCGGCCGATACCGGTAATAACCTCAACACGCTGGAAGGTGTCTGGCTTATCGTCACCCGCATGGTCAACACTATCGACGTGTCTATGCTGAACTCGATCCTTGCTCATGGGCAGGCATCATGCCAACCAGCAAACACCGCGAGAAGGTGGGAAAGGGACACCGCTTTCCGATTATCTCGTCGGCGCGTCCAAGCAAAGGTACTGGGATACTGATGCCGAGCGCCTTGGCAGCCTTGAGATTGATGACAAACTCAAACTTAGTCGGAGTTTGGATGGGCAGCTCGCCCGGCTTTTCACCCTTGAGGATAC
>DATFXD010000235.1:0-5620 GCA_035258605.1 Hyphomicrobiaceae bacterium
GGAGCAGGTCGTCGAGGACGTGCTCCTGCAAGCGCAGCCGACGCGCCAGTTCGTGACCACGGAGCAGATCGGCGCACTCTCGGTCTTCCTGAGTAGCGACGCCGCAGCATCCATCACGGGCGCCGCGTTGCCCGTGGAAGGTGGGTGGACTGCTCAGTAGCGGGCTCAAGCGGCGCATCACTGAGTCTTCGCTTTCCTTGACCCAATCGATGGCAAAGCGCCGTAGGAGAAAGAGACAATGGCAAAGATGAATGGCGGTGCTCCCCAGCCGGTGGGGACGGCGGACGGTTCAGCACAGCAGACCGTTCTCGTGTTTCAGGGCGGCGGCGCGCTGGGCGCTTATCAGGCCGGCGTCTACCAAGCCCTACACGAGGCCGGCGTCGAGCCTGACTGGATCATCGGGACGTCGATTGGGGCTATCAACGCGGCGCTCATTGCCGGCAACGCGCCGGGCAATAGATTGGCCCGCCTCGAGGAGTTCTGGCGCCGCATGGCGCACAAATCCATCTGGCATGCTTCGGCTGCTTGGCCGCAGCTCGCACAGGTGTGGTCCTACTGGAACACGCTGAGCCGCGGCATCCCCGGATTCTTCGAACCCAATCCAATGGCGTTCTGGGGAACGCACACGCAGCTTGGACCCGAGCGGGCCGGCTACTATTCGACGGAAGCGCTCAGGAAGACGCTCGGTGAGCTGATCGACGTCTCGCTCGTCAATGGTTGCAGGCCGCGCCTCACGGTCGGTGCGGCGCATGTGCGCACGAGCCAGATGCGCTACTTCGACAGCCGCGACATGCGGCTTGGCGTCGAGCACATCATGGCCTCCGGCGCCTTACCACCCGCGTTTCCCGCGGTGCGCATCGATGGCGAACTCTATTGGGACGGTGGGATCCTCTCCAATACACCGACCGAGGTCATTTTCGACGACAATCCCCGCAGGAACTCGCTGATCTTTGCGGTCCACATGTGGAATCCCGCCGGGCCGGAGCCCGACACCATGTGGGAAGTGATGCACCGCCAGAAGGACATCCAATACTCGAGCCGTGTTGGCGCCCACATCACGCGCCAGCTGCAGACGCACCGCCTGCGCCATGTCATCAAAGAGCTTCTCCCGTACATTCCCCCGGACGTGCGCAACAGCGAGGCCGTGCGCGAATTGGCCGGCTGGGGGTGCCTCACGCAAATGCACGTCGTTCGCCTGCTGGCGCCGGGCATTGAGAACGAGGACCACACCAAAGATGTCGATTTCAGTCCGTCGGGAATCCGTAAGCGGTGGGAGGCGGGCTATGCCAGCGCACGTAACGCCATGATGCAGGCCCCGTGGGTGGGCGAGTTCGATGCACTCGAGGGCGTCATCCTGCACGAACCTCGCATCGACACGAAGATTGTGCAAGTCGACGGCAACCTGGACCCGGTAGCGCGACCCAAGCGTGAAATGCGAGGGCCATCGCCCCAAGTGCATGCGGGCTGAGGAGCGTCGATATGCCAAGTACGATTCCATCATCATCGGTACCGGCCAGGCCGGACCTTCCCTCGCACACCGGCTAGACGGGAGAACGGGTCGCCGTGATCGAGCGCCATCGCTTTGGCGGCACGTGCGTCAAGACCGGCTGCACGCCGACCAAGACGCTTGTGGCGAGCGCCTATGCAGCGCATCTCGCCCGCCGCGCGGGAGATTTCGGAGTGTCGGTCGCCGGCCCGGTCACGGTCGACATGAAAAAAGTGAAAGAGCGTAAGGACTACGTCCTGGGCCCCTCGACGCGCGGCATGGAACGGGCGCTGCGCAACAACCCCAATATCACGGTGTACCTGGGCCATGCCCGCTTCAATTCGACAGAGTCGCTGGTCGTCGGGGATGAGACGCTGACAGCGTCCAAGATCTTTATCAATGTCGACAGCCGCGCACCCGTCCCCGAAATTCCCGGCCTCGTCGGCACGCATGTGCTGGTGGCCGTCGGCCGCCGCCCGAACACCGATGACCTTGGCCTCCACAAGGCAGGTGTGGCGGTCGACAAGCGTGGTTACATCGAGGTCGATGACCAGCTAAACACCAGCGTGCCCAGCATCTGGGCGCTCGGTGACTGCAACGGCCGAGGCGCTTTTACGCACACGGCCTACAACGACTTTGAGATCGTCGCGGCCAATCTCCTCGACAACGACCCGCGCCGCGTCAGCGACCGCATACCCGCCTACAACCTCTACACCGATCCGCCGCTGGGCCGCGTCGGCATGACCGAAGCCGAGGTGCGCAAGACAGGCAAAAGAGCGCTGATTGCCAAGATGGCAATGGAGGACGTCAGCCGCGCCTTCGAGAAGGGTGAGACGCAGGGCGTTATGAAAATACTGGTGGATGCCGAGAGCAAGCAGTTCCTCGGCGCATCGATCCTGGGTGTGGGGGGAGACGAGGTCGTCCACTCGATCCTGGACCTCATGTATGCCAAAGCCCAGTACACGGTGATGCCCACCGTGTCGGAGTTGCTGCCCACCATGCTGGGCGATCTCAAGCCGCTCGAGTGATGGGTGAGCGTCATGGCCGAAACTTCGACTGCCGAAGTACTGCCGATGATGGCGGCAACGGAAGCGGGCCACAAGGCACGCGGGGCCTTACTACGAGAGTTGGTGATCGGGCTCACCGCCTTCCTCACGGTGGTGGATCTGTTCGCCACCCAGGCCATTCTGCCCTCGCTGGTGCAACACTACCAGGTAACGCCCGCCGCCATGGGCTTCGCTGTCAATGCCAGCACCATGGGCATGGCCGTCTCGGGCCTCGCCGTAGCTCTTTTCTCCAAGCGGCTCGACCGCCGCTTGGGCATACTTGTCAGCTTGGCGCTACTCGCCATACCGACCGCACTGCTGGCGGTGGCTCCCGGGCTCGGCACCTTCACCCTTCTTCGTATCGCCCAGGGCGTCTTCATGGCTTCTGCCTTCACACTGACGCTGGCCTACCTCGGCGAGGAATACACCGCCGCCGACGCTGCCGGCGCGTTTGCCGCCTACATCACGGGCAATGTCGCAAGCAATCTGGTCGGCCGCCTCATGTCCGCGGCTTTCGCCGATCATCTGGGTCTGGCCGCAAACTTCTACATTTTTGCGGCTCTCAACCTCGCCGGTGCTTTCATGATCTACTTCACCGTGCATCGGGCGCCGCCCATGCCGGCAAAAGCGACCGTGCAGGCGGCACCTCTTGCGACCTGGGCGCTGCACCTCAAGAGCCCGCCGCTGCGGGCCGGCTTCGGCATCGGCTTCTGCATCCTGTTCGCCTTCATCGGCACCTTCACATTCGTGAATATCGTGCTCACGCGGGAACCGCTGTCGCTGGGCTTCATGCAGCTCGGATTCGTGTATTTCGTGTTCCTGCCATCGATATTCACCACTCCGCTGGCTGGGCGCACCGTCCGACTCGTCGGCACAAAACAAGCTCTTTGGATCGGATTGACAATTGCAGGTGTCGCGCTCCCGCTGCTCGTGACGCCATACCTGATTGCCGTGCTCGTTGGCATGGTGCTCATGGGCGTCGGCACCTTCTTCGCGCAGGCGACCGCCACGGGCTTCGTGAGCCGTTCGGCGACGGGCGATCGTGGCGCCGCCAGCGGCATCTATCTCGCATGCTACTTCCTCGGTGGCTTGATCGGGACCGCGGTGCTCGGTCAGGTGTTCGATCGGTTCGGATGGCCGGCGACGGTCGTAGGCATTGCCATGTCGCTGGGGCTTGCAGCCGCACTGGCGGCACGACTGACGACGACGCCCGACACGGTGTTCCCGCCAGGCCTAGCGGCCGATCAGTTTTGGTCCCGTTGACCTCCCAGGCGTCGAACGCAAGCCGTGCCCCAGCCGAGGCCGAGCATGGCTGCAACGAGCGAACCCAGCAATACACCTAACTTGGCCGCGTTTTCCAGTCTCTCGTCAGTGAAGGCCAGCATGGCGATAAAGATCGACATGGTGAAACCTATCCCGGCCAACAAGCCGACAAGACAAACAGTGTTCCAAGTCACGCCCGGTGCCAGCCGACACCAGCCCAACCGCACGGCAAGCCAGGTCGCACCGACGACACCGATAGGCTTTCCTGCAACGAGGGAAACTCCCACGCCCAGCATTACGAGTGGCGCACCACCTGATGCGAGATCCACGCCGGTCAGGCTCACACCTGCGTTGGCCAGTGCGAACAGGGGCATGACGCCGTAGGCTACCCAGGGATGAAGTGCTGTCTGCATGCGCACCACAGGCGGCAGGATCTCGCGTTGGGCAACGCGAAGCTTCCGTAACGGTATGTCGAGACGATGCGTGTCCTTTGTCGCGACCGCATTACCGCTCCGCAACTCGCTGAGCACGCGCGACACGACCTCAAGCGGATGCTCCCGCAATGGCATCGACCGCACCGGAGTCATTAAGCCGAGCACGACACCGGCAAGGGTCGGATGGGCGCCGGTCATCAGGAAGCCGATCCACACTGCGGCGCCTGGCAGGATGTACGTCAGCGCGGAACCGAGGCCGATGCGTTGAAACCCAACAACCGTCAAGATGCCGAGCGAGGCGACGATGAAGCCGGCATATTGGAGCCCGCCGGAATAAAAGAAGGCTATGATCAGCACGGCAATCATGTCGTCGACGATCGCCAGGGCCAGCAGGAAGATCCTCACGTTGATCGGAACCGACCGCCCCAGCAGCGCGAGGACGCCCAGGGCAAAGGCGATATCCGTTGCAGTCGGCACGGCCCAGCCGCGAGCACGTACCGGATCGGCGTTCAGGCCCAGATAGATCAGGGCGGGGACGACGACACCGCCAGCCGCTGCGATCACGGGCAGCATGGCTTGATCGCGCGTACTCAAGGCGCCTTCATGGATCTCCCGCCGGATCTCCATGCCAATGACCAGGAAGAAGAGCGTCATCAACGCGTCGTTGATCCAAAAGTGGAGCGACTCTGAGAAGACGATTTCGCCGACTCCAATTGAGACGGGCAGATGCCAAAGAGCATGATAGCTGTTGGCGAAGGAAGAGTTGGCCCAAATGAGCGCCATCGCGGCTGCAAGCAATAGGATGACGCCACCGACGGCCTCGACGTGCAGGAACCGTTGGAGCGTCGCGAAAGCGCGCTCGGCCAGAAGTTGGGCTCGGGGGAGATTGCCGGGCGTCGGTCGCTGGTCCATTGGGCACGCGCGTTCCGCGTGGCGGCCCGACCATCGCATTACCTGTCGCTGCTGTATGCAGCGAACACCCAGGTGCCCTTCTACACGCGACTTGCGAAATTGCAATCCAATTCGAACGTATTGGAAGATTTGGGCCGCCCACCCGGCCGGTCACACCCTGCCGCGCCTTTGGCGGAGCGGTCCGCCGGCCTCTCGGCTTTGCGGGTGCCGAGGCTTGCTGCTGAGTGCGTAACGAGCTTCGCGGCATGCTTCTTCAGATCGACGCCGACGATATGACGTCCACCCGAAGACAGTACGGCCCGGAAAACCCGCAACTGCCGCGATGCCTCTATCGGCGTAAGATTTTCGATCGTTGAGCCGGGGAAGAAGCCGGCCTTGTGTCGCCACGCCAACCAGGTAGAGCAACTGGATAGGAGAAGTTGGCCACGATCAGCCTGATGTCGATGTGAGGAAAAGCGAGCGGCAAGTTGCCGTCTCGC
>DATFXD010000236.1:0-19344 GCA_035258605.1 Hyphomicrobiaceae bacterium
TTGCTCGGGCTGGCCATCGGCGACGCGATTGGGACGACTTTGGAGTTTCGCTCCCGCGATACCTACCAACCTCTCACCGACATGATTGGAGGCGGACCGTTCGGACTGAAAGCGGGCGAATGGACCGACGACACGGCAATGGCGCTCGCGCTCGCCGACAGCCTGCAAGATCGGCACGATCTTGATGAGCGCGACCTTCTGCGGCGATTTGAAAACTGGTGGGAGCAGGGCACCTACTCGTGCACTGGTAAGTGCTTCGACATTGGCATCACCACACGGCATGCGCTAGTGCGCTGGCAGTTGGGCAGAGAGCCCCATTGTGGATCAACCGACCCGATGTCGGCGGGTAATGGCTCCCTGATGCGCCTGGCTCCGGTTGCAATTCGGTTTTGGCATGATCGAGCCAGACTACGAGACGTGGCTGCGCGTCAGAGCAAGACGACTCATGCCGCACCTGAGGCAATCGAGGCTTGCATCGCGTTTGCCGAAGTGTTGGCTGATGCGATCGAAGGTCGGTCAAAAGTTGAGGTCCTTCGCGCGCGATCAGAGCCTTACGTTGGGGCAATCGGCATCATCATGAGCGGTCAGTGGCGAGAAAAGAGAAGAACGGAAATTCGTTCTACGGGGTATGTCGCTCATTCACTTGAAGCTGCTTTGTGGTGCGTGGATCATGCGACAGACTATCGAACCGCCGTCCTCACGGCGGCGAACCTTGGCGAAGATGCTGATACGACCGCGGCAATCACAGGGCAGTTGGCGGGTGCCTTATATGGTGCTGCCGGCATACCTGACCACTGGGTCGGCCGGGTCGCTTGGGGAGATCAGATCATAGCAAAGGCCGTCAACTTGCTAAGCGACGCAGGATCGGAACTCTGACCGTGCGGTTTCCCACCGGCGCATAGCAAAAATCCGGACACTCAAAGATGATTGGATGCACCGTCTTTGCGACCAAGGTATCTCTTCGAGCCGCAAGTGCGGGGAGGGACGGCTAAACTGGACCCGGCTTCTCCAGGGCGCGGCGCTTCGCCGACGGCCTCTTGCTGTTGCAAGGGCAGCATCTCCTTCGCTGGTTTCCCGGCAGTGCGCACATCGAGCCGGCCGGCCTTCGGAGGTGGGCGATCTGGTGAAGCGTCACGTTGCCAACACCCGCGGCTCCGGCGGCGAGCTTGATCCGAGCGAACCCAAACGGCGCGCGGCTCGATGGCTGCCTCGTGACCCCGTCACGCGGCGCTAGGCCGTGCGGCACCCATGGAGGGGAAGCGCAGAGAGGGGTTTTCCAAACCAATGGCGAAGTGACGGTGTTGGGAAACGGACAAAAGAGCACGAGACAGTTACCTGTGGATGACCAACGAGGTCGCCTCGTCATGTGCGTAATCTGGACCAAGCCGGCCACCCATTCTGGCGCAAGGCGGCGACTCAAGATCAACATGCCCAGATGGCGCCCCTGATATCGCCGTTTTCCTCAGGAATGCCTCAACATGCAAGTCATGGGATGGGAGGTTCGCCGTGTTGCGGCTGAAGGCAGTCGTTCTGCTGATTTTCGCTGGTTTGTACACAGCTGGGGCCTCGGCGGGCGAGACCGGCGCCCAGCTCTCGTTCTTCCAGTCTCGAAACGGCAAGACGGCATGGATGATCTGGTCCGCAGCCACCAATCGGACGGATCTGTTTATGGAAGTGGCGAATGCGCCATCGGTGCTGTTGTGGGAGCCGGAACCGAGAGCCGTTCTGTTCGTCAGTGGCAAGAGCATTTTCCAGGCAGAAATGGGACAGATGCCCGCCAGCCGCAAGCAAGTGGCGGCGCTGCCTGAGGGCCACGGAGACGTGCGCAGCCTCTGGCGCGACGCTGCTAGCCGCCGATTACGCGTGGCAGCTATGCTGCCGATCGCAGAGCCGGACGAGCTCGATGAGAAGGGAGAGCTCATGTACCGGCTCCCCGATGGTCGTAAGATCGCGGGCATGCCCGTGCCTAATTGGGGCGCCGCGTATGCATGCTCGGTTCTTGAGCTGCAGGCGGACGGCGCGACCTGGAGGCTGTTGGCAACGCGCGCCACAAAGGACGACGCGGGCGACACTCCGGGGATCTCGGTAGTAAGCGACCTGCGCAATGAGGTGGGATACTCCAGCGATCGCCTCGACAACTCATATACCTGTGGCAATGGCCAGTGCGTTAATGATGTACCGAAGCATCTGGTGGCGCTGGCGTCGCGGCTTGCCCAACGCAAACTGACCGATGATGACGAGATGAGCATCTGGCGACCGGGGCCGGGGCTGCGCTCGATCCTGTTCAACACCGGCATGGGAGACTCGCGGCACGCGGTTCCTCCGGTTATCATTTTATCCCCGGATGAAAAATCTGGTCAGAACCTTCCTCTCGACCAGGACCTCCACCAACTGATGATGGGCATAGCGGACGGGCTGCTGCTCGTGGCCGACGAATCATACGGCGGACATCCGATTGTCGTCGACCTGAAAACCGGCCAGGTCCGGTGGAGCTGGCCGGAGGCAACTGCCGCCGTATGGGTTCCGACGCCTTCGACGCCGTAAAGCCGTTTGAAGTCTGCGACGATGGCGTGCTCTGCCCTCGGGTGTTGTTCAACGAGCCGTTGGATCATGCGCACGGTTTCGATCTCGGTGCCGTCGTGCCGGGCCGTCTCAGGTATGGCTAAATGCATCAACAACTTCAGTTGCAGGGCCCGGAGCGGTAATGGCGCAGCAACCATTGCAGTGCCGCCAGGCCGGCGGCGGCTTTTTGAGCGTCGCTGCTACTGCCAGCTTGGCCGCGGCAGAGCGCCCAAGATCACCCAATGAAAGCTCGGTGTGATGGCATGACTGCCTCTCACAACGGACATGCGCAACGATTGCGATCGGTAGTTGTGCAAGGCGGTCCAGGACCCCGCTGATATCCCGAATTGATGGGATCAATGGTGAGCGTGTCGGCAAGCTCAACGACCAATCGAGGATCGCTGCAATCGCAAGAGGCGCCATGTGCCGACCGGTGCCCGGTGCAACTTCGGACGCGCGCAAATGCAGCAACTTTCGGAGCGGGCCATGATGGCTTGCCTCTGACGTGAGCGTTGTGGGTCTGGCTCACATAAATCGCGCCACTTGGTGGCGATCGGCGTCTACGTTCGGCATCGTTGCTCAACATGATTTGGGCCGCATGGATGACCGAGCCGTGGACATTTTCGCCCTGTGCACGCTCCACCCTTCGGCATGGGCGAGAGCCCGCTGGACAAACTGGCTGAGCCTCCAGCCCTGGGCCTGCGGGAATGTTGTCACAAGCGCTTGGCGGGACCGCAAAGGGCCACGTCGCAAGCCGTTCGACCAGGCGACAATGCCCTCACCTTGTCGGATGATCGCTGCATTGCCCAAAAAAGTGATGCTGCGCTGCGAGATGGCTTCCTTCGGTCATTGCCGACACCTGACGACCCGATCGGCCTATCGGCATTCCACCCGATATTCGAAGACCACATGCGCCGATAATCCTACCTCGGCCCGCGAGGAATAACCGAGCATCAGTGGTCGCAGTTGGAGTCAACCAATGTTCAAGCATATTCTCATTGCCACCGATGGATCGGAGGTCGCGACCAAGGCCGTCACCGGCGGCCTGACATTGGCAAAGAACCTTGCAGCGCGAGTTGTCGTGATGACAGCCAGCGAGCCTTTCCCGGCAATGGTGAGTGCCGAAACCATCGCCGCCAATTTTCCCGAGGAATATGAAAAAGCGAGCGCAGCGTCAGCCGCAAGAATTTTGGGCGAGGTTCGTGAGGAAGCACTCACAATGGGCGTCGAGTGCGAAACATTGCACGTCACCAATTTTGTTGCAGAGGCGATCATCCAGACGGCAAAGGCCAAAGCCTGCGACCTCATTGTCATGGGATCGCATGGGAGACGCGGGATCGCGCGCCTGCTGTTGGGCAGCCAGGCGACAAAAGTGGTGACCCTCAGTCCCGTGCCAGTGCTGATATATCGCTAAGTCCGATCACGCAGCCGCCGATGTGGGCGACATGCCCGGTGACGAGGGCGTCTTGGTGCGCCTCAAGGCGACGCGCCGATGGGGGTGCGGACGAGCCGGTGGCGAGGCCTTAATGGAACTTCGGACAGCAGGCGTCGACAAACGTCGACCGAGGGTCAGCACCGGTCTCAATCTGCGCTAAACCACCGACTTGAACCGCATCACGCCGGCTACGCGAGGCACCGACCTGCGCCTCATGAGGAACGCAGTCAGGGGCGAACGGCACGACCGCAATAATCCACGTAGAGAATGTGAAGGGTTGGCGCATCCACCGGCCGTGCGAATCGAAGGCCCGTGTTGATGATGGCCGTGATGGGCGCAGGGGAACCTTGCCAGAGCTTCTCCGGCTCACCACGGTCTCCACCTTCCGAGTTGAAGCTACCTCCCGTGCAAAATTGGCGCTCTCCGCCTTTTTTCGACGCAGGCCGGCTGCAACAGGCGCAGAAGGCTTGTCCCGGCCCCAAGCATACGATTAGCTGCTGGGCGGGGACTCACCACGGCTGCGCGCGTGGGAGGAGGGAACAATGAACCTTGCTCAGACAGCATCGGTTTGCGTCCTGATCGCTTGCACCGGTGCGACATGGGAGGCATCTCAGGCGCGCGCCGAGGATCAATGGACGGGTGGTTCCCCTGTTTTCAAGAGTGAAGTTGAGCAGCGCGAACGTGAGCTCAATGCGCAGCGCGCCGAAGCCCGCAAGAGCTACAACGTCGCCTATCCCAAGTTTATGGACGGCGGCGAAAAACCCCCCATCACACCGGAGAAGCCACCGGTAGTCTATTTGGAAAAGAACGAGCCGCCGGGCATGATCATCGTCGATACCGGCGGGCGAAAACTCTACTACGTGCTTCCCGGTAAGCGGGCATACGCCTACCCAATTTCCGTGGGCCGGGACGGCTTCACCTGGACGGGAACCGAGCGGATCAGCCGTATCGCCTCCTGGCCATCTTGGACGCCGCCGCCCGAGATGCGCCAGCGCCAGTCGGGCCTGCCCGTCACCGTATCAGGTGGCCTCATCAATCCGCTTGGAGCCAAGGCGCTCTACCTCGGCAACACGATCTACCGCATTCACGGGACGAACAATGAGCGTTCGATCGGCCGCGCGTCGTCGTCCGGATGCTTCCGCATGATGAATGAGCACGTGACCCATCTCGCCACGCTTGCCCGCGTCGGGACACCGGTGCGTGTCGTCTCAAATTATTCCGGCGTGAGCACTTCCGCCCCGCTGTCAGCGGTGTTGTCAGTTTTCGGCTTCGGCGATGCAGCCAGCCCGAAAAAGGCCAAGGCGAACTAACGTCTGTCGTTCTATTCGCGGTCAACTTTTCATTGTGCGGGTATTGCAGGCCCGCGACCGCGTGTTGTTGGTTCGCTGCTCAAGAGACCGCAAATCCCGTCCCGTATTTTCTGGCCAGAGGACCACTCGCTCAGCGAGCGGGTGAAGCGATGCCCGCGCGTGTCGCATGCGCCTGAACGGATTGGTCACCTGCGCGGCGGCAACGATAGCCCATGTGCGCCATGACGCGATCCGCGCCTGGCTTTGGTCGCGGGTGGCGGCAACGCGTGCCATCTGCGCGGGGCCAGCGATCCTCCCCGCAGTGCATGGGGACTGGTGTGGTTTGACAGCAATAACAGGATTACATATGGTTCTGTTCTGCAAACGGCGCCACCACCGCACATGTGAGAGCTCTCGCCCCGGAAGCTGGCGGCCGGCTGCCAAGCCGGTGTCGCGCTGCGGCGCGCGGCGTCGCAACGACGAGGAAGGACTTCATGCTCGCATCGAGCCGCACGGTGGTGATCCTGACGGCCGCCTTCATGACCATGACGGCGCCGGTGATGGCGCAATCGACCACCATCACCTTCCGCTTCAATGACACGGAAGCGGAGGTGAGAGGCGCCATTGACGAATTCCAGCGCCAGAATCCGGACATCAAGGTCGATCTGCAGCGCATTGGCTGGCGCGATGCGCGCAATCAGTTCCTGCGCGAGGCCGCGGTCGGGCAGGGGCCCGATGTGGTGCACTCCGCGCAGGTTTGGGTCAAGGAAATGGGCGATGCGGGCGCCACCTTGGCGCTCGACGGCCTGCTGCAGCAAAGCCCACCGGCCAATGGCTTTGCCGATTTCGTCGCCCAGGATCTGGCAAGGGGCAGTTCCGGCAAAATCTATGGCCTGCCCTGGACCACCGACACCTGGGCCATGGTGTATCGCAACGACCTTTTGCGGGCGGCGGGAATTAGCACGTTGCCGCAGACCTGGACCGAATTGCGCCAGGCCAGTGCCGAGATTTTCAAGAAGACGGGCAAGGCGGGCTTTGGCTTTCCAGCCGGTAGTTCCGCATCCGGCGCCATCTGGTTCCTGGCAACGTCGTACTGGTGGTCGAACGGTAAGGCTTTGATCGTCGCCAAAAACGATGGCTCCTACGACATCGGCCTCACCGCCGAGGACATCGCCGAGTGCATGACGTACTTCAAGAGCTTCCTTGATGCCGGCGACAATCCCAAGGCCAACTTGGCGGCCAGCGACGCGCACGATCCGGCAATTCTGCAGGCGCTGGTGGTCGGCAATCAGGCCATTGGCTCGATGCCGCCCAACACCTACAAGCAGGTGCTGGAAGCCTACGCCGCCGCCAACCCCGGCAAGCCGTTGCCGTTCGTGTCTGGTCCCTTCCCGAAAGGCAGCGCGGCGCCCAGCTCCAATATCGGCGGCCGTATGCTGGTCATCAACGCCCACAGCAAGCATGCCGAGGCAGCCTGGAAATTTGTGAAGTACATGGCCTCGGAAGAGGTGTTCAGCAAATACTACCGCACCCAGTTCCCAGCCCAGCGATCGCTGCTGAAAAAGGTCGACTTCGGCCCGGAACTGAAAGGCTTCGCCGAGCAACTCGAATACGCGCGCTCGTGGGGTGCCTACGCCAGTGGCCCGATCCCGATCGGCACCTTGTGGAATTTGGCGGGTCGCGCCTTTGGCACGGCGCTCTCGGGTCAGCGCTCGCCTCCGGATGCTGCCAAGGAGTTGCTGCAGGACGTGCGCAAGCTCATGCCGCCGAAAGGTTAGTGGGGCATCTGAGCGCAACAGGTGCTCGACACTGTTCTCATGCCGCTGCCGGTTTGTCATGCGCAGCCGATTGTTCATTTTTGCCATGCTGGCGCCGAGCTTCACGCTGCTCGTGCTGTTTTACGCCTATCCGATCCTAGCGAACCTCAGGATGAGTTTCACCGATCTGTCGTTGCTCGGCATGAGCCGGGGCGGCAACTGGGTCGGTCTCGACAACTACCGCGAACTCCTTGGCAGCGGCGACTTTGGCCACATGCTCTTCAATACCCTGGTCTGGCTGACCCTGACCTCGGTCGCCATCCGCTTGGTACTTGGCCTTGCTGTCGCCGTTCTGCTCAATTCCACCGCACTCAAGCGCCTGCGCATGCAAACCATTGCGCGCCTTGGCTTGCTCATTCCGTGGGCGACACCGCCGATCGTGGCGGTTGTGATCTGGCGCTGGCTGCTCGATCCGCAAGGAGCGGCCAACAAAGCCTTGGTCGGCCTCGGCATCATCGACCAGCCGATCGCCTTTTTTGCCGACGTGCGCACGGTCTGGCCGGCGATCGTCACCATCATGGTCTGGAACACGGTGCCGTTGATCGGGCTGTCGCTGCTATCGAGCCTGCAAGCTGTGCCCGAGGAACTGTACGAGGCGGCCGAGCTCGAGGGAGCCAATCAATGGCAGGTCTTTCGCTACATTACGCTCCCGTTCCTGATGCCGGCGATCCTGGTTCTTGGGCTGATGTCCGTGTTCTGGTCGTTCAATAACTTCGTCTATGTCTGGCTGGCGACCGGGGCAGGGCCCGGCACGCTCACCAACGTGTTGGCAACAGAAGTCTACATCAAAGCCTTCGTCGACTTTCGCCTTGGCTATAGCTCGGCGATCGGCATCGTCATGGCCCTGGTGATGGTCATCTTCGGTGCCGTTTACCTGAGGCTGGTCGCCCGCCGGCAACTCGAGGAAAGCCTGTGACACGCGCCAACCCCTTGCGCCGATCGGCGCGCGACCCGAGCCCGCTCGCAATCGTCGCCGCGGCCGGGTTGGCGATGCTGACGCTGTTTGTTCTGGTTTACCCCGCCATCTACGTTCTGGTGGGCTCGTTCCGACCGGGAGGTGGGCTGCTGTCGCAGGCGGTGGCCTTTACCTTCGAGAACTATCTCAAGATCTTCCGCTCGGGTTTCGGCAGGTTCATTGTCAACAGCGTCATCATCTGTGCGGCAGCGACCTTGGTGTCGACCTTGCTGTCGATCATGGCCGCCTATGCCTTCTCCCGCTTCAACTTCGCCCTGAAACGCACGCTGTTCACCGGTATCTTGTTCGGGCAGGTGTTTCCCTGGATCGTGCTCATTAATCCGCTATTTGTCGCGTTCGCGGCGCTGCATCTCATCAACAGCTACGTCGGGATGATCCTGACCTACACCGCGTTTACCATCCCGTTCTCGGTTTACATGCTGGTTGGCTATCTGGTGACGGTACCCAAGAGCCTCGATGAGGCCGCAGTGCTCGATGGTGCCTCGCGCTGGCAAGTGATCTGGCTCGTCATTTGCCCGGTGATGTTGCCGGGGTTCGTGGCCACGGCCACCTACGCGTTCCTGCTGTGCTGGACCGAATACCTGTTTGCGCTGGCGTTCCTGACTGAGACCGAGCTCAAGACCCTGCCCCTCGGCCTCTATCAGTTCTTTGGCGATGACAACGTCGACTGGGGTGCCGTGATGGCTGCGTCGGTGGTCACTACCCTTCCCGTGTTCTTGCTGTTCCTGCCGATCCAGGGTGGCATTGCGCCGGGGCGAACCGTCGGAGCCGTAAAATGACGGGTTCCGACCGCAGCCCGCACAGCATCAAGCGCCTGCGCGTTGCCCTGCTGGCGGCACCGCTCGCCACTCCGATCGTCGCCCCGTTTGGGACGGTGTCGACCCGCCACAACCTCCTGGTCCGGGTCGAGACCGACGACGGCGGCTGGGGACTGGGCGAGGTCTGGGGTAACTTTCCTCCGTGGGGTTGCCGCGACAGGGTCGATATTCTGCTCAACGTGCTGCGTCCGCTGTTGGTCGGTCAGGTGCTCGACGACCCGGTGCGCATCTTTCGCGCGGCGGCCGCCAAGCTGAGGCCGCTGGCAAATCAACTCGGTGCCATCGGTCCCTTCCAGCAGGCCTTGGCCGGCCTCGACGTTGCGCTGTGGGACGCCTGCGCGCGCCGCGCCGGGCGGCCGCTCGCCGACTTCATCCGCGGTGCGGCGGCGCCGCGCAACGTTGCCGTCTATGCGACCAACCTGCCGATCGCGCGCCCGGCCGCCATCGAGGAGATGGTGAAGAAGGGACACAACCGCTTCAAGTTCCGGATCCCTGCCGACCCACAGGTTGTGCTCGATGGGCTTCAGGCGGCGCGGGCGATCGCGGGCGAACGGGCGCTGATGGCGGACGCGACACAGTGCTTTGACCTGGAGCGCCTCAAGCCACTGGCGCGGCCACTCGCCGAGCTCGCCTTGGACTGGCTGGAAGAACCGTTTCTTGCCGACGACATGGCCGCCTACCGAGCCTGGCGGCACGAACCCATCCGACCGCCGGTCGCGCTCGGCGAGAACAGCTATGGCATTGACGGTTTTTGCCGATTGCTGGCCGACATCAGCCCGGATGTATTGCAACCGGACATCAGCAAAACCGCCGGCATCAGCGAAGGGCGTGACATCTGCCGGCGCATTATTGGCGCCGGCAAGCGCGCCTGCCTGCACATGTACGGTGGCCCGATCGGCCTTTACGCCAGCGCCCACCTGAGCGCGGCGATTGCCGGCATGTCATGGCTGGAAATGGATTCCATGCCCAATCCGCTGTTTGAGCTGCTGCTCAACGACGAGCCGCGGGTAGTGGATGGGCAGCTTGAGCTGCCGGCGGGCGCCGGTCTCGGTGACAATCTCATTCGCTCCGGTGCATTTGATGCCGCCGAAGTGGACTAGCGAAACACAACGGCAGCACGAACATGCCGCAGACGCACTCGGTAGGTGCCGTGAAAGCCAAGGCGAAGCGACGCGTGAAAAGCGGCAAAAGCCGTGCCTCCAAGCCTCGCCGCAAGCCTACCGGCATATCCACCTACCGGCGCCTGGCTGCGGTGTTCCGCAGACGGATCTCGAGCGGTGAATGGCAAGCGGGCGATCGCTTGCCGGCGCTCGACGCCCTGGTAAAGGAGCTGCGCGTCGGACGCATCACGGTCAGGCATGCCTTGGATCTGCTGGCCGACGAAGGCTTGATCGCCCGCCATCGGGATCGGCGTGGCAGCTCCGTCATCTGCCAGCCACTGGATCGAAGATGGTTCACGCTCGCACTCAATCTCAACGAACTCGAACGGCACTCGGCCGCGATCACGGTCACAGAGCTCGAGAGCGGCCCCTGGCATCGGCCGTTGCCGGTTGCCGCCAAGCACGGCCATGTCAGCGCCGGCTATCATCGGGTCGTGCATCTGCACCACCACAAGGACTATCCGCATCCGGTGGCGTTGACCGACTTGCTCATCGATCGGCGGCTCTACCGCGAGCTGCAGAAGGAGACCCCGAGTGACCGACCCATGCTCGAACGTTTGGCGGCACACCACGCCGACTTGAGCCAAATTGAGCAGACCTTCACCATCGGCGAAGCCGATGTCGAAATTGCACGCCGGCTGCGGCTGCACGAATCCTCGCCGATCGCGGAGTTGCGCCGCATCGCCCGCGATAGCCACGGCACCATCATCTATTTCGGATACTTGTTCTTCCCGGGCCAGCTCGTCCGCCTGGATTTCAAGGTCGATCTGAAGGCCGGCAACAGCGGCGGGCCATAGGCGTGCCATCGGCATCGGTGCCGCGGGCCATGGCCGGCCGGCGCCGCCTTATCCCACCCGGAAATGCTCGGGACGACCGGTCGGCCACGGGTCGCCCCAGCACTGCTGGCCACCATCGACCGTCAGCACCTCCCCGGTGATGAATTTGCCCGAGGGCGCCGCCAGATAGATCGCCGCTTCCGCCACATCCCAGACGTCACCTGGCCGCCGCATCGGATTGGCTTGCGTGTAGGTCTTGAGACCCTCGGGCGGATAGTGGGCAAACCCCGAGGTTTCCAGCACACCCGGGGCGATGCAGTTGACGCGAATGCCGAGCGGCGCCCATTCCACGGCAACGCTCTTTGACAGGTAGGCGACCCCGGCGCGCGCGGCCGCGGTATGTGCGATGCCGGGCATGCCGCGCCAGAAGTCGGCGACGATGTTGATGATGGCGCCGGGCGAACCGCGCTCGACCCAGGCCCTGGCCGCCGCCTGCATCATGTACCAGGTACCATTGAGGTTGTTGTCGATCACCGCGTTCCAGCCCTTGGGCTTGAAGTCGAGCGCCATTTGCGGGAATTGACCACCGGCATTGTTAATCAGCGCATCGAGCCGACCGAGCTGGTGCCAGACGTTGCCGATGAAGGCCGTGCAACGTGCATGATCGCGGATGTTGAAAGGCTCGGCATAGACCGTGGCGCCAAAACTTTCGAAGAACACCTTGGCCCGCGCCAGCCGCTCCTCACTGCGCCCCAGAATGGCGAGATCCGCGCCGAGGCGCGCAAACAGCGTGGCGATCGCAAAGCCAAAGCCGCTGCCGGCGCCGGTGATGACGGCAACCTTGCCCTTGCACAGGTCGGAGCGATAGACGGTTGGCTTGCTGCGGAGCTCTTCGTCCGTCAAGCCGAAGTGTTGCGCACCTTGCAGGGCCATGGCTGTCGTCTCTCTTTGCGGCTGTTGCGCGTCGAGCGCAGCTTAGCCTGCTCGACGGCCGCTCGGCCAACGTTTGCGCCGGTGCGCCATTGGCGCCGAAGCTTGATTGGCGGCGCGTGGCTCGGCACCGGTTGCCGGCGCCTCGGCCTTGGGCGCTATGGGCCGCTCTTGCTGATGCGAACCTGCGTGCCGTCGACCAGACCGTCGGGAGGGCTGATGATTACCTTGTCATCCTTGCTCAGTCCGGCAGCAATCTCGATCTCGCGACCAAGGTCGCGCGCAATTTTGACGGCCTTGAGCACCACCTTGTCCCCGTCGGCAACGGTTGCAACGCGCAAGCCGTCCTGATCGAACAGCAGGGCGCTGGCCGGAATGTGCAAGGTCTGCAGGTCACGGGACAGGTCGATGCGCACATTGGCGTAGGCGCCGGCCAGCAGCAAGCCATCGTCGTTGCCGACAATCAGCTGCATGCGCGTCGTGCCGGACTGCCCGTCGACGGCTTGCGAGGAAAACTCGATGCTCGCCGGGAAGCTGCGGTCGGCGTACTCCGGTACCGAGATCATCGCCTTAGACCCGACCCGGATCGCCGGCACGAACGATTGCGGTACGTTGACATAGACGCGCAGCCTACTGGTATCCGAGACGACGAACATCGCCGGTGCCGAACTGCTGCCGGCGTTGATCAGTGCCCCCAGGTCGGTTTCGCGTGCGGTGATCATGCCGTCGAAGGGCGCCAGTACATTCTTGTAGCCGGCCAGCGCCTCGAGCCGCTCGACGTTGGCTTGGTTCGATTTGACTGCCGCCTGCTTACTGGCAAGGTCGGCAATGCGCTCGTCCAAGTCCTGCTGCGAGATGATGCGTGCTTCGGCGAGGCTCTGTCGACGCTTCAGGGTCGCTTCCGACAACCGCGCGCTCGATTGCGCATTGAGAAGATCGGCACGGGCCTGCATCAGCTGCTGATCGAGATCGGGCGCGTCGATCTCGGCCAGCAGCTGCCCGGCCCTGACGCGTGCCCCGATGTCGACCTTCCAGTCCTTCAGGTAGCCGCTGACGCGGGCATAGATCGGCGCCCGCGAGTAGGCTTCCAGCCGGCCCGGCAGGTTGAGATAGGGGCTCAGCGGCCTGGCGCTTGGAGCAACCACCGCCACGGTCGGCACCGCTTGCGCGTCCGTCCACTCGCGCAAGCGCGCGCTGCTGCGTTCGCGCGAGACGATGCCGGTGGCGACGATGGTGGCCGCCACCGTCGCGGCCAGCAGCCCGCCAAACCGGAGCTTGCGCAGGTTCAAAGAAGGCGGTGGAGTGTCACGTGGCATTGAAGCTCTCTGGCGAAGGCCCGCCGGGGGTGTAGTGCTTGTGCATCAGGCTAAAGACCACGGGCACGAACATCAGCGTGGCGATGGTCGCAAACACGAGACCGCCGATCACCGCACGGCCCAGCGGGGCGTTCTGCTCGCCGCCGTCACCCAAGCCTAGGGCCATCGGCGCCATGCCGATAATCATCGCCAGCGCCGTCATCAGCACCGGGCGGAAGCGCACAAAGCCCGCCTCCAGCGCGGCAGCGACCGGATCGCCGCTGACGCTGTAGCGCTCGCGCGCAAAGCTGATCACCAGCACGCTGTTGGCGGTGGCGACGCCCATACACATGATGGCGCCGGTGAGGGCGGGGACCGAAAGCGTGGTCTGGGTCGAGAACAGCATCCAGACGATGCCGGCGAGCGCGGCCGGCAGCGCTGAGATGATGACGAATGGATCGGACCAGGATTGGAAGTTGACCACTGCCAGCAGGTAGATGAGTACGATGGCGGCAAGCAGGCCGAGCAGCAGACCCTTGAAGGCGCTGTTCATGGTCTTGACCTGGCCGATGAGTACGACCGAGCTGCCCTTGGGTACGCCGGCGGCCTCCTGGTCGAGAAGCCGCTGGACATCGGCCGCGAGCGCGCCGAGATCGCGACCTTGGGCCGTGGCGTATACCTGCACCACGGGCTGAATATTGTACTGCGATACCACCGCGCTGGTGCTGGTGCGCTTGATGTCGGCGATGCCGCCCAGCACCGGCAGCTGTGTGGTGCCCGGCGCGGTAATCGGCAAGGTCTGCAGCGCCGCCAAGGTGTCGACCTGATACTGGGGGGTCTGCATGACGATCGGGTAGGAAATACCGTTGTCGGGGTTCAACCAATAGGTCGGCGACACCTGACCGCTGCCGGCGAGGTTGACCACCAGGCTGTTGGTGACGTCGCGTTCGGTGAGGCCAATGTATTGCGCGCGGGTACGGTCGACGTCGACGATGAAGGCGGGGTAGGCACGCGATTGTTGGATGCGGGCATCGGCAATGCCAGGCAAGCGCCGCAACTTGCTCAAGATCAGGTTAGCGTACTGGAAGTTGGCGGCAAGATTTGGCCCGCGCACCTGGATATCGATCGGCGCCGGCGCTCCGAAATTCAGGATCTGGCTGACGATGTCGGCCGGCAGGAAAGCAAAGCTCATGGCGGGGAATAGGCTTGGCAGCTCCTGACGCAGCGTGCGCACGTGCTCCTGCGTCGGTCGGTGGCCTTCCTTGAGTTTGATCTGGATGTCGGCGTCCTGCGGCCCGATCACACCCGTATTGTTGTAGGACATGTTGATGCCGCTGATCGGCATGCCGATGTTGTCGACCATGGTGGCCAGCTCGTTGGGGGGGATCAAGCGAGCGATCGCCTTCTGCACCTCGGCGAATTGCCGCGCGCTCTCCTCGACCCGCGTTCCGACTTGCGTGCGCACGTGCATCAGGATCTGACCGGTATCGACCGCGGGAAAGAAGTTGCGGCCGAGAAAAGGTACCAGCAGGAATGACAGGGCGACCAAGCCCAGGAACGAGGCCACGAATATCGCGCGCCGTTGCAGCACCGCTTCCAGCGCGGCGCGGTAGCCGAACCGGATGCCATCGAAGCGACGCTCGAAAGCCCGCTGCAGGCGCCGCAACGGGTTGCGCGACGGCGCCTGGTCACCCGACGCCTGATGCGGCTTGAGGAGGTAGTTGGCGAGCGTCGGCACCAAGGTGCGCGACAGGATGAACGACCAGATCATCGCGAACATCACCGCTTCCGCCATCGGTACAAACAGATAGCGGGCAATTCCTTCCAAGAAAAACATCGGCACGAACACGATGCAGATGCAGAGCAGCGACACGAAGGCTGGCGTTACGATCTGCTGGGCGCCGTCCATGATCGCGGTTTTGACGTCCTTGCCATGCTCCAGGTGCCAGTTGATGTTCTCGATCGTCACCGTCGCATCATCAACCAGGATACCGACGGCAAGGGCAAGGCCGCCAAGCGTCATGATGTTGAGGGTCTCGCCGATGGCCGAGAGCATGACAATCGAGCCGAGCACGGCGAGCGGGATCGAAATGGCGATGATCACGGTGGAGCGCCAGCTGCCGAGAAACAGCAGGATCATGATGCTGGTCAGGGCGGCGGCGATCACGCCCTCGTGCGCCACGGCGGTGATGGCCCCGCTCACGAACAAGGACTGATCGCCAATGAGCGAGATGCGCAGGTTTTCTGGCAGCGTGTCCTTGATCTCGACCAGCTTGTCCTTGATGCCGGCGACAATGGCGAGCGTCGATGCCGCGCCGTTCTTCAGCACCTGCAGCAGGACCGAACGGTTGCCATCGACATGCACAATGTTGGTTTGCGGCGAATTGCCGTCACGCACCTGGGCGATGTCGCGCATGTAGACCATGGCGCCGCCGTTGACGGCCTTGATCGGCAGGTCGGCCAAGTCTTCGAGCTTGGCGGGCGCATTGTTGAGCTGGATCGAATATTCGAAGGCCCCGATCTTCTGCGTGCCGACCGGGAGGATCAAGTTCTGGGCGGCAAGCGCGTTGGCGACGTCCTGGCCGGACAGACCCCGGGCCTGCATGGCCGAGGAATCAAGGTCGATCTGAATCTGCCGGAACTTGCCGCCGAACGGAAACGGCATCGCCGCCCCCGGGATGGTGACCAGCGGCGTGCGCACCGAGGTTACCGCAAGATCGAACAGGTTCTGCTCGGTGAGGCCCTGCCCCGACAACGCCAGCTGCAGGATCGGCACCGTCGAGGCGTAATAGTTGAGGATCAACGGCGGCGTGGCGCCGGGCGGCATCTGCTTGAGGAGGGTTTGCGAAATCGCGGTGACCTGCGCATTGGCGGTGCGAATGTCGACGTTGGGCTGGAAGAAGATCTTGATGATGCCAACGCCGTTGTAGGAGTTGGCCTCGATGTGCTCGATATCGTTGACTGTGGTGGTGAGCGCCCGTTGGAATGGGGTCGCGATCCGTCCTGCCATTTGGTCGGGCGGCAGCCCGGTGTACTGCCACACCACACTAATAATGGGGATGCGAATGTCGGGAAATATATCGGTCGGTGTGCGCAAGGCCGCGAGCGGCCCGATCAGCACCAGCAGCAACGCCATGACGACAAAGGTGTAGGGCCTTGTCAGCGCGATGCGGACGATGGCAACCATGCTGGACTTTATTTCCCCCCTCGCCTACGGCGGCAAGCGCCCTAGCAAAAATGTATTCCTGCGAGGCCGCAAGCGGCCGAGACATACGGCAACTGCAGGGCTGCTCCGCATTCTTGGGAGCCAACTCCGATCTGCGCTGCCCACTGTTGGTGTTGGCGTCAACCGGTGGGCCGGCTCTGCGGCGCCGTGGCAACGGGCGCCGGCCTCAATTCGAGCGGGATCAAGGCGCCTTGCGCGTCAAACGAGGCCCGCCAACCGCCGGCCCTTCCGAGCGACCATCGACGGCTAGAGGCGGCGGGCCAGTACCCGATCCCGACCACCACCGTCTGATGCTGGCCGTCGAGATCCGCGTTTGACGCTCGCGCGACCCGGCTGCGACCGGAGAGCCGCTTCCCCCGTGTTGGGACGGGTCTGCGCCAAGGTTGGACCAGCAACTTTTGCCGCGCCAAGCATCGATCGCAGGACGCGCGAGCACGTGCCGCAGCCAGCCGACCGGCGTCGGTTTTTCTCTCGCCTGCGATCGGTCTCGCCGCCGCCACAAGTGCTCGGCAGCTCGTGGTGCCGCGCTGCACGCCCGCACCACAGCGTTGCGACCCCACCGCGGCAGGCGAGAGCCGCGGACAAGACATGCTTCCTCGCCCGAGCGCGTCCGGGAGCATCGGGCCGGGCTGACATCTCGCGCACAAAAACGTTATCCCGGCGTCGGCATCCCAGGCCAAGCTGTCCCGTACCTCGCCTCAACGGCAGCGAATCCTCGCACCGTCTTAGGAGGAGAGAAAAGCCATGCGTTACCATCTCGCGTTGGCTGCGGTCCTTGCCCTCAACGTTTCGGCAGCCCGCGCAGACAGCATCATCGCCCTGGTCGGCGAAGATATCCTTGCGACCATCGACAGCCGGACGGCCAGGACGACGGGGCTCGTCAAGCTCGACGGCGTTGGTCCGGCGCTGGGCATTGATGTCCGTCCGGCCGATGGGCAGCTTTACGTGCTCGCGAGCGATGGCACCATCGCCATCATCGATCCCGCGACCGGCAAGGCGATCCCCAAATCCAAGCTCGACAAGCTGCCCCCCGCCGACGTGCAGATTGCCGTCGATTTCAATCCGGTCGCCGACAAGATGCGGATCATCGGCGCCGATGGCACCAACCTGCGCGCCGACGTCGATAGCGGCAAGGTCACCGAGGACCAGCCCTTGAAGTTCGCAGCCAATGACCCAGCGGCCGGCCGCACCCCGACAATCCTCGCCGGTGCCTACAGCAACTCGGTGAAGGGCGCGAAGGAAACCACGCTTTACGACATCGACGCGCTCGGCGGGTTTTTCCGCCAGGCCCCGCCCAATGACGGCATCCTGAACACGATCGGCATGCTCGGCGTGAGCGTCGATCGGCTTGGCTTTGACATCGTTGCCGACGGCACTGGCACGAACACCGGCATGCTGGTTGCCAATGGCAAGCTGTTTGTCCTGGATCTGGCAACCGGCAAAGCCTCGGGCGGCAAGACCATTGCTGGGCTTCCGGCCGATGTGCGCGACATTGCCGTGTTACCCTCGCCGATGGCCAAACAGGCCGCGAACATGATGATGGACAGCGGTGCCATGGGCGTCAAAGCCGGCGCCGCGATGGCCCCCTCCTATGGGGCAAAGCCGATGTCGGGCGATATGATGGGCAACGTCGCCAAGCCGATGCCGATGAAGAGCAGCTATTCGACGGGCAAGATGGCGCGCATCCGAGGTGCCCAGTGCCCCGAGCGTAGGGCGCAATACTGAAAGCGAACGATCAACGCCAACACCAGCACGATCACTGGCTCCGGTTGCAACCGGAGCCGGCCCAATTCTTTGGCCGGTGCGGTCACGCAGCATTGTATGCGCGCACAGCCCGGGCCGTTGATCGCCGCTGGCGGGCGTGCGGCGGTGGCCGCGCTTCAAAGGGCGCTTACACGGCTTTGCTAACGCGCCTTGCCGCTGCGGGGCTTGCCACCTGGCGGGCATCGGCCAAGCCGCGTGCGAGGTTTGGGTTTGCGCGCCCGATCGGCTATCGTCTGCCCGCGCAAAGATTGGAGCAGAGTACGCGCGATGGAATTTGGCATCCTTTTTACCTCACAACCCCATAACGATCGCGAGCCCTATCCGCACCGGGCCGTGCACGAGCGCGTCACCGACGAGATCATCACCGCCGATCGCCTGGGTTTCGATTGCGCGTGGCTGGCCGAGCACCACTTCTCCACCGAGTACGGCATCATGCCGGACGTGTGGGTGTATGCCGGTCATCTCGCCGCGCTCACCAAGCGAATCAAGCTCGGCATGGCGGTGGTGACGCTGCCGCTCGCCAATCCGGTGCGCACGGTAGAGAACGCGGCCTTCGTCGACATCTTGAGCGGTGGCCGCGTGGTGCTGGGCGTCGGCTCCGGCTATCGCAAGTACGAGTTCGACGGTTTCGGCCTCGACTTCGACAGCCGCCGCGATCGGCAGGAGGAGGCGCTCAAGATCGTGCTCGAGCTGTTGCGCACGGGGCGCTGCTCGCATACGGGCAAGCACTTCACGGTCGACATTGCCGGCGATTACCAGCTGCTGCCGCAGTCCGTGCAGCGACCCTATCCGCCGTTGTTTCTGGCTGGCGCGACCGAGCGATCGATTGCCACCGCGGGCCGTCTGGGGTTCGGGCTGATGTTGTCGACCTTGACGCCGTTCGCCGCGCTTGCGACCCAGGTTGCGCTCTACCGCGCCAATCTCGAGACGGCCAGCGCGGCGGCGCGCACCAACCCGGCGTTCGGGCACATCGACGTCGCACGCTGGGTCTATGTGGCCGAAACCGACGCCATGGCCAAGCGCGATAGCGAGCAAGGTCTGCTGCGCCACCTCAAGCACTTCTTCGGCGGCCACCAGGCGGGCTATCTGGGGCAGGTCTCGCAGGGCAAGGAGTCGGTGGCGAGCGGGCTCGACTATGATACGTTGGCGCGCTCCACCATCATTCATGGCTCGCCCGCGACCGTCGCCGCGCGCATCGCTGAGCTCAAGGCCAAGACCGGGCTGACCTCGCTCATGCTGCACTATCCGCCCTGGTATGGCACCGAGCGGGCCAAGGCCTCCCTTGAGCTTTTTGCT
>DATFXD010000237.1:0-21088 GCA_035258605.1 Hyphomicrobiaceae bacterium
GCAGGTCCGACAGGGCTGATGCTGGCGGGCGAGTTGGCATTGGCGGGCGTCGACGTTGCCATTGTCGAGCGGCGCGCAAACCAGGATCTCATAGGTTCGCGTGCAGGCGGTCTGCACGCACGCACCATTGAGATCCTCGACCAGCGTGGAATCGCCGATCGATTCTTGTCGCAAGGACGAGTTGCCCAAGTCGCGCGGTTTGCCTCGATACCTCTGGATATCGGCGACTTTCCCACCCGGCACAACTACGGGCTCGGGCTGTGGCAGAAGCACATCGAGCGCATACTGGCCGGCTGGGTCGACGAGCTGGCGGTGCCGATCTATCGCGGACGGCAAGTGATGGGATTTTCGCAGGACCACACCGGCGTCGATGTCGAGCTGGCTGACGGCCAATCGCTGCGGGCGAGCTATCTCGTCGGGTGCGACGGCGGACGCAGTCTGGTCCGTAAGGCAGCCGGCATCGAGTTCGCCGGCTGGGATCCGACAACCAGCAACCTGATCGCCGAAGTCGAATTGGCAGAGGAGCCCGAATGGGGCATTCGCCACGATGTTCAGGGCATCCATTCCCTCAGCAGATCGGAGGATGGACTGGTGCGGGTGCTAGTGACGGAGCAGCACATCGACCGGGCTGGCGAACCCACCCTAGGCGATCTCAGCGAGGCTCTCGTCGCGGTCTATGGGACCGATTATGGGATCCACAGTCCCATCTGGATCTCCAGATTTACCGATATGGCCCGACAGGCGGCATCCTACCGCACCGGCCGCGTGCTCCTGGCCGGCGACGCCGCACACGTGCATCACCCGGCGGGCGGACAGGGTCTTAACACCGGTGTGCAGGACGCGGTGAATTTGGGATGGAAGCTGGCGCAAGTGGTCAAGGGGACGTCGCCAGCAAGCCTTCTCGATAGTTACCATGCCGAGCGGCACCCGGTCGCTGCCCGCGTGCTGCGCAACACGATGGCCCACATCGCGATCCTGCGCCGCTCAGACGAGCGCGCAAAGGCCTTGGTCGAGACCATTGCTGAGCTGCTCAGCATGGATGAGCCGCGCAAGCGTTTCGCCGGCATGATGTCTGGTCTGGATATTCGCTACGATTTCGGCGAGGGACACCCGCTGCTGGGCCGCCGCACGCCTGACCTCGACGTGGTCACCGCCAATGGCCCGCGGCGGCTCTTCACCCTGCTGCATAATGCGCGGCCTCTCTATCTCAACTTCGGGGAGCCCGGCGACCTCGACATCTCGCTGTGGGCGGATCGCGTCCAGCAGATCGACGCTCGGTATGCCGGACCGTGGGAGCTTCCGGTCGTTGGCGCGGTCACCGCGCCCACCGCGGTGGTGATCCGACCCGACGGATATGTGGCTTGGGTGGGGGGCCGAACCCAGCTGGGACTTGCTGACGCGCTGACCACCTGGTTCGGGCCGCCTGCCACGCGGGAATACCGGGGCCAGTGCCGTGGGTCGCGTGCTGGTACTGGCGGCGATGATGGCCGCGTTGCTGATTTTATTGAGCGTTGAATCGTTGAGCATTGCCTTTCGACATCGGCCAGTCGAAACCTGAACACCTGTCAGCTGCTCTGAGTTAGGCCGGCAAGCCTGGCAACAATCCACAGGCAAATTTCCCGATGGACTCTTGCGGCCCGAATCACTTCGCACCGTGCGCATTAGAAGCGTGGAGTGCTCATAATGAAGTCGGTGATATTGCTCGTTGGCCTCGTCCTATTGTCTTTGGGCGGATGCACGGCGACCGAACAAGGTATGCTGGCGGTGGCATCGGATGATGTGCGCAAGAGTACTACTAGACAGCACGCAGAGCCTCGCCAGAAAATCAAAAGTACAAAGCAGCCCCAACCTCTGCGACCAACTGTCCTGGTCAGCTCCTCAGACCCAACACTTCCGGCGTGGAGCGTACCGTCCCCGAAGCCCTCGGGTGTCCTTCGGTCCACTCTGACGCCAAGCGAATTGTTCGCAAAGGTAAGCCCGGCCGTCTATGCGCTCGCCGCGGAGGGACAGCCGCCACGACACTTGACCTCCCAAGGATCGGCGGTTGCTGTTTCGTCGACGGAAGCCATTACCAACTGTCACGTCGTCGTCAATGCCAAGTCTATCGTTCTCGCCAATGCGGCCAAAACGTTTAAGGCGGCGGTTGTTTCGGCGGATCCCTCAACCGACCGATGCTATCTCAAAGTGCTGGACGGCGAACTCAACTCCGTTCCAAGCGTTCGAGACTACGCCACTCTGGCCGTCGGCGAGGCCGTCTTCACGATTGGCTCACCGATGGGTCTTGTCAACACGCTGGGCAACGGTCTGTTGTCCGGATTGCGAAAATCAGAGGGTGAGGCGGAGTACATCCAGATCACGGCACCGGTGTCGGAAGGTTCCTCTGGCGGCGGCCTATTCGATGATCGCGGCAACTTAATCGGCGTCACAACCTTCACCGTTCGCGACTCTCAAAACCTCAACTTCGCGATTGCTGCGTCGGAGTTCTGGAAATGATGCACACCGGTGACGCCAACTGCGGCGATCCCGACTGCTTTTAGGGGGCGTCGAACCGACGCGGCACGACCGCTCCCGCATCCTGGCTGGAAAGCAGGGGCAGTGGGGATTGCGAGCTGCGTTTCGCGACTGGCAACAAGCCAGTGACGACCTAGGGTGAAATCCGGTGCAAACGATATGGCGGTCAGCAGATGCGACCCCGCGCCGTGCGCGACAGTCCCCCACCCCTTCTGTTAGAGCGCTCAGACACGATTGATGCCGTCGCTCGCGTTGCCCAGTTGCATCACCATCTCCGGGCGCCCAACTTGGCGCGGCTGATGTGCTGCTCGGCGGCAACACGCTCTCGCATCTGCGTGGCGGCACGCTCTGCCGCCCCAGCAGTCTCAAAGCGCATGGTGCGTAGCACAGCTGGGTTGAGCTTCGCCGGCTATGGTGAAGCAATCATTGACGACAACGCTCAAGGCAAAGGCGTGCTTTGGCTGCTTGGCGCGGCGGCGCACAGCAACGCTCGCGTCAAACGAGCGGCGTTCGCATATCAACGCACGTGAATGTGAACTAAACCCCTCCGGAGCGCTCGATAGTATCGCGCAAACCCGCATCGGAGCGAAGCTTACGGTTACGCTCCTCAAGGCGGCATTGCCTGGAGACATCGAACCAAAGGTGAGTGCCATGCAGCAGGTCAATGACGCAGCTCTGCTCTTGGGTCGTCTATTCTTGGCAGCCTTGTTTCTGCCGTCCGGCATCAGCAAGGCGTTGGGCTTTAGCGCCTTCGCCGGCTCCCTCGCTGCCAAGGGATTGCCGTATTCAGAGGCATGGGCCGCGGCAGCGGTTGCCATCGAAGTGCTCGGCCCCATCGCCCTCATTCTTGGTGTTGTGCCGCGTTGGACCGCTGTCGTCCTCATCGCGTTCGTGATCATGGCAACGGCCACCACGCACCGGTACTGGGAATTCACGGAAGCGGCGGCACGACGGGCGCAGGAGATCAATTTCTACAAGAATGGAGGCATTGTCGCGGCCCTATTGTTCTATTTCGTCAGCGGAGCAGGTGCTTGGAGCATCGCCGGCTGGCGGCCAAATCAGGATGCGCAACCACATCCCGCCTGAACCGCAAGCCGGTCCTTTGTGCTTGGCGGTGTCGAATAGACGCCGACGACACTCTCCTTGCGAGGTGGTCGCGCGATGAAGATTGCGCTGGCATCGGCCGGTGACTGAAAGATGGCGAATGCCTGGTTAACCCCGCCACGGCTACGCCGGCGCATCGACGGTCACCGGCTCGCAGCCGTTGCGGGCGGGGTCAGGCGGTCCTGAGCAAGGTTTGCGGACGCACCAGCAAATAGAGTGCGATGACGTGCGTGATCATCAGCACGGGTACGTAAATGATGGGGATCGCGTAGGTAGCGCCCAACTCCCCGGCCAGCGCCGCTAGACCGAGCTGGTTGCCGTGGTAGTAGTCGATGATGATGTCGGCTGCGCCAACGAGGTTGAAGGCAATGACAAGCGGCCAAAACAGCGGACGTATCCTCGCCGTGAGAAGCGCCAGGATGGCCAGCACGCCGGTCACGAAGTCACCATACGCGGCGAACGTGGCAAAGCCAGCGGGCAGGTTGGGGCCGACGACACCTGGCACCATGAAGACGAGCCCGAAGAAGCGGAAGCTGTGTAGCGTCGCGATGGCGCGCTGCGCTTCGACCGGCTCCATGGATTTGAGCCTGGGCCAAACGTACGCGGCGAAACAAAGCAGCCACGGGACGTAGCCCAGAACGAGATGAATCTGGAAGATGGTTGCCGCGGACATCTCTGCCTCCTGTCAGGTGCTGGTTGGGGCGGTTTCAAACACCGCCATCACAATACCGAGGCGGCCTTCGATCAGATTGCGCCCAAGGTTGGCCGCGAGCTGCGCGAAATCCGGCCCCATCACTACGCCGAGATTCGGCATCGGCGGCGGCCCCGCGGCACGCAGTTGGGCGATCCAGGCCTTGGCGTCCGCGGTGCCGTCCTGCCATGTCACCGCGCGGAAGCCGGCCCGCTCGATCGCCTCGCGCGTTGCGGCGGCGGTTAGGAGAAAGCTCGTTGCCGGCGTTCGCGCCCAGGGAACCGGATAGTATGGCTCGCCGCCGCTCAACACCACGTCATAGGTCGCCAACCTGCCACCTGACTTCAGCACGCGCCGCACCTCGCGGTAGAGCTGCGCCCGATCGGCGATGTTCATCGCTACGTGCTGTAGCAATACGACGTCGAAGCCGCCGGCGTCGAAGGGAAGCTCGAGTGCGTTCGCGACCTCAAACACCACCTGTCCGATCTGTCCCGTGCGCTCGGTGAGATAGCGCGCAGCATCCACAAATGGCTCGCTGAGATCGACGCCCGCAACTCGGCAACGGTAGGTTGCGGCCAGAAAGCGTGCTGGTCCGCCGAGCCCCGAGCCGACATCCAAGACCGAAGTGTCGGCGGTGATCCCGGTCAAGGTGGCAAGCTCGGCGGTTGCTGCGAGCCCGCGGGTGTGAAACTGGTCAAGGGCGGCCAGCTGCTGGGGCGTGAGCCGCTGGTCCTGCGGCCCAATGGCGGCGAGCGCCATCTTCAGCCGCTCGGTCAGGCCGGTGGCGCGATAGTGGTCGCGCACGGCGTCAAGAGCATCGATCATTGCATGGTTCCTTTTGGGTTTCGGGCGATTGCTGCGGCTGTCCTGAGCCGGCATCGGTGCCGATTGCTAGCAGATGTAGAACGGCTTCCCGCATGCGGCTATACGCGATAATGTCAATGGGCTATGAAGCAGAGCTTCACAGTCAGACACGGCGCGCTCGACGGCGTGCAGGCGTTCCTGAGCGTTGCTCAACACCGCAGCTTTCGGCGAGCAGCTGCGGAGCTTGGCGTCACGCCATCGGCCATCAGTCAAGCGGTGCGCACCCTAGAGGCGCGCGTCGGCGCCGCGCTGTTGATCCGCACAACGCGCAGCGTCGGTCTGACCGAAGCTGGCGCAAGGTTCCTGTCGCGCGCCAAGCCGGCCTTCGAGGAGCTGGTCGCCGCGAGCGAGGTCGCGCGTGGACTGGGAGATCGGCCGGCCGGATTGCTGCGGCTCACGGTGCCCCGCGCGGTAGTGCCGATCCTGGTGGAGCCGCTGATCGCATCCTTCTGCCAGGCCTATCCCGAAATCGAGGTGGAGATCGCCGCCAGTGAGGAGATGGTTGATATCGCGGCTGCTGGATTTGATGCCGGCATCCGCCTCGGCCAGTTCATCGCTGCCGACATGGTCGCGGTGCGACTGACGCCACCGTTCCGCCTGAGCGTCGTCGGTAGTCCCAGCTACTTCGCCCGCAACGGTCGTCCCGAGCGCCCGGACGATTTGCGTCGGCACGCGTGCTTGCGCCTGCGCCGTTCGAACGGCGCGCTTGCGCTATGGTCGCTTACCGATAGCGGCCGCGCGGTCGACATCGCCGTGTCGGGGCCCCTGATCGCGCACGACTATCCCACCATGCTTGGCGCGGCCGTCGAAGGCGTCGGTCTCGCCCAAGTGCCTGAGCCGATCGCCGCCGCAAGGGTGGCAGCAGGGACGCTTGAGCATGTGCTGGAGCGGTTCTCGCCGCTGACGCCGGGTGTGTTTCTCTACTATCCCGGGCACCGCCAAATCCTGCCCAAGCTGCGAGCCTTCATCGATCACGTGAAAAGGCGCTCTGGCACCACCAACAAGACCCGAGTTGAGGCGAGCGACAGTCGAGCCAAGCCACGCAAGCGAGGCTGATATCGTGCCGCCTATCGCTTGGCTAACCATGAGCGGGATTAGCCGCGTTGGTCCTACTGCCCTACTGCCAATCGGGATCGCTTGCAGATGAACGGCGCACCGGCCTCGGTCTCCACACGTCCGGCAATCGTTGTGAGATGGGTCAGGCGTCGCCATCAACCGGGCCTGCAACCCGCGACTGTGTCCTGAAGTCCGCTCGGAAAGCTGATTGGCGCAAAGGCTGAGCCCAGCGACAACCCCGCCGCCTTCGAGCCTTGAATGGTCCGCACCGACCCGCGATGCCTGTACCGTTTAGATTTTACCGGCAATCCTCAGCCGCCCACTAAGCGTGCTGAGGATCGTCGTCTGAACAAGCCCTTCAGATATTCGCCTAGGAGCTTCGGCCGAAATTAAACATGCTGAAGAGATCATCGATGGCCGGCATATTAACGGGCACGTAGGGATCCTCTTTACGCATACGAGGATTGGGCAAATTGTCCCTGCTGCGCGCGGTCAGAGGCTTAAGCCCCCAATTGCGTTCGATGAATTTGACCAAGGACGCATGGTCGGCATAGGTGTGGACGATATGGCCACCCTTGGCATGTGGCGACACCGCAATGAAAGGAATGCGCGGGCCATCCCCGAAATAATCGAGCGGCTGGATGAAGCCAGAATCGTAATAACCGCCACCTTCATCGAACGTGATGAAGATCGCCGTATGCTCGAACAGCTCGCGGTTGGCCTGCACGCGGCTGATAATGTTACGGGCGAACGCTTCGAATAGGTCGAGTTTGGAGCTCTGCGGATGGCCGTCGGTCAGCACGTCAGGCTTGACATAGGACACGGCAGGCAACCTGTTTGCCTCGATATCAGCGATCAGATCCTGGGTATCTTTTAAGTGCTCGGCACGCGAAGCGGGGTTGGTCATGATCGAGGACAGGAACTGGAATGGATTGCAGATCGGGCAATAGAGCACTGATAGGGCGTCGCCGCTGGCCGCGAAATTGAAGCCGCCGCCATAGTAGCGGAAAGAAATGCCCGCATCGTTCAGCGCATCGCCAATACTGCGTACCGACGACGGTGGTAGCGCCTGGCCGCTCTGGTCGAGCGTGCCATCAGGTTTGAAGCCAGGCAACAGATTGTTCAGCACATAAAAATGATCCGGATCGCATTTTGGATCCGGTTTGTAGGGCAGCGATCCGAGATAATCCAATATTGGCGCCACACCAGGTTGCAATCTGTCCGAGCAATTGGTGAAGAAACCGTCGAACCTAAAGAGGTTATTGGTTCCGGGTACCGGGTTGGGGTCGGCAATAGCAAACGCGGGAGCGGGTATCGCATGGCCACGACCATCGCTGAAATAAAGGTTGTCGGCCATGGCCATATAGAAGTGCTCCACCATCGTGCCGCCCATCTGCGATTGGTGGTAGTTATCGCTGATCGTGTACTCGTCGGCGAGCTGCTTAAGATAGGGTGCATCGCCGCGTAACACGTTCAAGAAGGCCATCGAGGTGCCACCCTCGTTGACGGTGGAAAAGGTGCTGGCCACGAACGGATAGAGATCGCTCAGGCAGCCGGTTGGGTTGCTCGGGGTCGCCGTCTTGATGCTGCAGTCGGATTGCTGCCACATCTGATAGAAGCGGTGAATCGGATCGCCGGTGTAGGCGTCGTAGGGCAGGTTCGGACCAGTGAGCTGAAACGGACCATCGGCTAGCGTGGTGGCGTTCGGCACGCGCGTGTCGACGCCTTGCTTTGTCAGCAGGCCGGATGCACCGG
This sequence comes from Hyphomicrobiaceae bacterium, assembly GCA_035258605.1. Classification (GTDB taxonomy): domain Bacteria; phylum Pseudomonadota; class Alphaproteobacteria; order Rhizobiales; family Hyphomicrobiaceae; genus AWTP1-13. The sequence goes on from DATFXD010000237.1 coordinate 7,982, forward strand.
TGGTCAACAGATGCAGGTCGGCAGGCGCCAGATTGGGCTCAAGATTAGGAATTGCATCGAGGACGGCCTGCAGAAGCGGCGGCTGCGTGGGGCTTGGCACATTGGGGGTGCCGAGAAGCTGCGGCGGCGGCAACACGTCATAGGGGGTCTTGTTCTCAGGACTGATGACGTAACTGGAATCGATCACGGTGGTGAACTGGCGCGCCAGATGGAAGGCGGCCCCGGGGGTACCGTCTTCCTTGACGATGCCTTTCGACAACAGGTTGGAGACGGTCTCGCCGCGGGGTGGCTTATAGACGCCGAAGACATGATCGAATGTCCGGTTTTCGCCAAGGATGATGATCAGGTGCCGGATCGGGCTCGCCGTCTGTGGGCGTTGGTTTTGCTTATCTTTTTCTTCGCCAGAGGCAGCGGTCATCGCCGCAAGAGACACGATGAGCGCGACAACAAATGCCAAAAGCTCGTTCCATCTTTGCCAGCGCATTGGCTTCACTCCAAAATGGGATCGCTAGAAATCGCGCGAGACAACCATGTCTGTGTGACAGCCATATTTTGTCGCCCGTGAATTTCTGTGCGCCGTGCGCGAGCTCTTCGCAGCGGTGGCTGGCCACTGTCGCCGTAAGCGATGAAGGCGGCGTGTGCAGGAGCCGTTGGCCCGCAGACGGCCAAGGCTCGCAGGCCCGAGGCATGTCTTGTGTTGCGATCGAAGCGCGCTACGCCTCTTGCTTGGCTAGGCGTAACGAGGCTTACGTCATTCGGCGTTGCTGCGCCTCGACCCTGACGGCGAAGTTGCCAGAGCGAGTAGCTGGACACGGGCCGAACCGATTTGAGCCGAATTGGGTGCCAGTGTTTGGCTTGCGGCAGGCGTGGCCGAGATCGTCGCCGATCCTGGTGTGGTCACTTGACGCGGTGGTCTGGCTGACTGGGCTTGCGCTCAAGGCCCCATTGACTAGCGGCCACGTTCACCGCCCCAAGCGAGAACGTGGAGCTGGGGGATCACGCGCCACTCGCTGAGCAAGGGGTTGTTGGCTACCATCTCGCAGAGCCAGCGATAGCCCGGGAAGGCGCGGGCCTCGGCGGGACCTATGGTCAGCGGTTGCACCCAGACCGGCACGTCGGGGTAGATTGCAGCGACCTCCCGCGCGAACTGGAAATCCTGCTCATCCGCGACCACGAACTTGAAGCACGCGCGTCCCGTGGGGGTTGCCATCAAGCATGCGGCTAGCTTGGCGCGGTCGAATGCCATGCCGGAGCTCGGAGGCTTGGGCGATAGCGTCACCAAGTCCGCATGGCCGAACGCCGCATTTGCCAGCGAGCCCTGGGTTTCGATCGCGATCCGCAAGCGTCGGGCCTTGAGGGCCAGGACCAGCTCGACGAGCTCGTGCTGCCAGATGGCCGGGTTGCCGCCCGAGATCGTGCACCAGCTGCCGTCCTGCCAGGTCGGGCGCAGCCGGCGCAGCTCCTCGCACACCTCGACCGCGCTCAACTCGCGCCACAGGTTGGCATTCGCGGGATCTACCGCGTGCAAGCTATCGCACCAGGAGCAGCGGAAATCGCAACCACCGAGCCGCACGAATAGGCTAACGGCGCCGGCGAGCGCGCCCTCACCCTGGATGGTAGGACCAAAAATCTCATCGACTTTCATGCCTCGACGACCTGTGCGCTGTTGGCCCCGTGCTCGCGCACCTCGACGGCGCGGACCTTGACGCGGGCCGATATTCCCTGGTCTTGGAGCCAGCGCTCGGCCATGCTCCAGGCGAGCTCGGCGAACTTCTCGCAGCCAACCGCGGACACCTCGACCAAATCGAGGACGCCGACGCCGTGCATCTCCCGAAAGAGCGGGAGCTGGGGGTCGTCCCGTGCCACCAGTGTCTTGTGGTCGAATAACGCTTCGAGTTGCTGCTTGAGCGACTTGAGCCCACCGAAGTCCACCACCCAATCTTGGCCATTGAGGTCGGCCGATTGGAACTCGAAGCGGAACGCCAGGGCGTAGCCGTGGAGCTTGTTGCAGTGGCTTTCGGCCTTCCATTGGCGGAAGGCGCAAGAAAGACCGATCTCGTGCCCGTAGGTTTTGCTGGAAACGTACTTCATCCCGCGTCTCCTTCTGGTCGAAGACTTGGTGGACGTCTTGGCTGACGCGTGCCTGACTACCGGACCCCTCCAAGTCGAGATCGGCTCGCAAATTGCCATTAATCTAGTGCCCTAAGTCTACTGCCATAACCGATGGTATCTAATTCATATTTCTATTGATGTTCGAGGCTCACCGCACCCGGCTGGACCAGCACAAAGGTCATCTCTTAACGGACCAAATCACCAGGCGGAGGTTCTGGCATCGTGAGGGGGCCTGCGCCGCTGGTGGCAGTCGCATCTTGAGCGGCAGGCAAGGACCCTCGCCAGAGCCGCTGCAGCGACGCCAAACCCACCCGTGCCGGCAGCGATGCGCTCTGGCCATGACCGTTGCCCGGAGGGCGCGTGGTGGCTGCGCATGCGCGCCGATGTCGTCGGCGACCTGACAAACCGCTGACGAGCTAGAGCCTCAGCAATCGAAAATCGCTGGGCAAGCCGAAGCGCGAACGCTACCGCTGCCCCACTCCAATCGGCGAAGGCTGCCAATAGGTGTCATCGACCCGTTACCCCAAAGGGCAAATGCCGCAAAGAACTCAACCCTCTGGAAATCCCCTACCGGCCACATGCGGCGGCCGACGCCAGCCCATGTGCGCACCAGGGCTCGCCGCGCGCACCCCCGCCGTCCCTCAAAGCAAGCTCGACCCCAACCCTGCCAGCTTGGCGGTGCGGGCCAAAAATGCCAGCGCCAAACCGTCAAGCCAGCGCCCGCTGCGCTGCCGAGGACCGCCAACGGGATCGAGCAACACGGCGCTCCACGATCGGCGAGCGCAACGACAAGGCGCCGACAAATTGTCGGGCCGGCCCCGGGAGGGTACAACTAGGGCGCGGGGAGGTCTATCAGCAACGGGGGATTTGCTTGCTGTTCGTCGACAGATTGCAAGCTCACCGGCGCGCCGTCGAGCAACGGCTCACCAATCTTCTCGGCGAGACGAGCAGCGACCCACCGGGGGCTGCCCGGCTCTGCGAGGCGATGCGCTACGCCGCACTCGGCAGCGGCAAACGCTTTCGGCCGTTCCTGGTGATCGAGGCCGCCGCGCTGTTCGGCGTGCCGCAATCGGCGGCTTTGGATACGGCCGCCGCCGTCGAATGCGTGCATTGCTATTCGCTGGTGCACGATGACCTGCCCGCCATGGATGATGATGACTTGCGGCGCGGACGTCCGACCGTCCACAAGGCCTTCGATGAGGCAACGGCCATTCTTGCCGGGGACGCGCTGCTCACGTTCGCCTTCGAGATTTTGGGCCGGCCAACGACCCATGCCGACCCCGCTGTCCGCGCCGAACTTGTGCTCGGGCTGGCCCGAGCTTCCGGCTGGCAGGGCATGGCGGGTGGCCAAATGCTCGACCTCGAGGCCGAGGGCGTGCCCCAAGACACCGACGGCATTACCCATATTCAGGCCCTGAAAACGGGGGCGTTGATCGAGTTTTCGGTCGATGCCGGGGCGCTTCTCGGCCGAGCCTCGGTCGCAGAGCGCCAGTCGTTGCGTGCTTATGCGCGTGCCATTGGCCTATCCTTCCAGATCGCAGATGACCTGTTGGATGCGGAAGGGACGTCAGCGGAGGTCGGTAAGGCGACCGGCAAGGACGCCGGCGCCGGCAAGGCGACGTTCGTGTCTCTGCTCGGCGGTGCCCGCGCCCGCGACAAGTTGCGGTCGCTTGCAGCCGATGCCGTCCATGCGCTGAAGCCTTTCGGTGCCCGAGCCGCGGCTCTCGAGCAAGCGGCGCAATTTGTCAGCAACCGACGCAGCTAGGCTTGATTCACACGAGACGCGATAGCAGCGGTGTCAATCACTACGCGCACATTGGTGACCGGAGCGTCAGGCTTCATCGGCTCGGCAGTGGTGCGCGCCCTGCTGGCATCTGGTTTTGCGGTGCGCGCGCTGGTGCGACCAAGTAGTCCGCGGACCAATCTCAACGGTCTCGACATCGAGATCGAAGAGGGGGACATGCGCGATCTTGAGCTGGTTAAACGGGCTGCCAACGGCACACGCTACGTCTTCCATGTCGCCGCCGACTACCGACTTTGGGCGCGGAACCCGCAACACATCATGCACAACAATGTCGAGGGAACACGGGTGGTGATGGAGGCGGCCAGGGCCACCGGCGCGGAGCGAATCGTCTACACTTCAAGTGTCGCGACGCTGAAGGCCGCCGAGGATGGCAGCCCGGCCAGTGAAGCAAGGTCGCTTTCCGAGATGGAGGCCATCGGCACCTATAAGCGCAGCAAGGTTGCGGCTGAGCAGCTTGTCCATTCCATGATCATCAAGCACCGGCTGCCCGCCGTTATCGTCAACCCGACGGCCCCCATCGGTCCGCGCGATGTAAGACCCACACCCACCGGCCGCATTATCGTCGAGGCCGCCTCAGGTCGCATGCCAGCGTTCATCGATACCGGACTAAACCTTGCGCACGTCGACGACATTGCCGCAGGGCATGTCGCGGCCATGCAGCACGGACGCATCGGCGAGCGCTACATTCTCGGGGGCGAGAACATGACACTCGCCGAAATGCTTGCGAGAATTGCGCGGCTTTGCGGCCGACGCCCGCCGCTGATTCGCCTGCCTCGGCGCTTGATCTATCCGCTGGCCTACATTGCCGAGGCTGCGGCCCGGATCACCGATCGGGAGCCATTCGTTACCCGCGACGGCTTGAGAATGGCCAAGGTCCGCATGTTTTTCACCTCGGCCAAGGCAGAGCGGGAGCTCGGCTACAAGCCGCGGCCCGCCGATTGGGCGATCAAAGACGCCGTTCAGTGGTTTCGCGACGCCGGCTACATCCAATGACGTTCGAGTTGGTCGTGGCCTTGCTTGCCCTCGTGATCTGGATCACCTTGATCCTGGGGCGGGGAGGTTTCTGGCGCGGACGCGAACATGACAGCCGTCAGCCGGTCCCGGTGCGCGACGTCGGCTCAATGGCTGAAAGCTGGCCCAGCATTGTTGCGGTCGTGCCCGCCCGCAACGAGGTCGACATGCTGCCGCGCAGCCTGGCCTCGCTGTTGGCCCAGGACTATCGTGGCCCGTTTGCCATCGTCATCGTCGACGATCACAGCCAGGATGGCACCGCCGATGTGGCCCGACGCCTTGCCGAGGGCCAGCGCAAGGTCACCGTGTTGCCGGGCAGGCCGCTGCCGCATGGATGGACCGGCAAACTGTGGGCGCTGGAGCAAGGCATTGCCCATGCCAGCAGCCGTGCCGATCCACCACAATTTCTGCTGCTCACGGACGCCGACATCGGCCATGCGCCCGACAGCCTCACCCGCCTGGTCGAGCGCGCGCGCGCCAACGCGCTGGTGTTGACGTCGCTGATGGCAAAGCTGAACTGTGACAGCCTTGCGGAACGCACCCTGATTCCGGCATTCATCTTCTTCTTTCAAATGCTCTATCCCTTCGCCTGGGTGAATGCCAGGTCAACGGCAACCGCGGCCGCAGCCGGCGGTTGCATGCTGGTCGAGCGCACGGCTCTGGAGCGCGCAGGCGGCATCGCGGCCATCCGTGGGGCGTTGATCGACGACTGCGCGCTGGCGCGGCTGATGAAGGCGCAAGGCCCGATCTGGCTCGGGCTGACCGACCGGGTGATCGGTCTCAGATCGTACCCGCGCTGGCGTGACATCAGGGGCATGGTCGCCCGGTCCGCCTATGCGCAGTTGCGTTACTCGCCGCTGCTGCTTGCCGCCACGGTGGCGGCGATGACCGTAACCTACATCGCCGCGCCGCTCATAACCGCGATTGGAACCTTTCCCGCAAATGTGCTGGCCGCGGTCAGCTGGGCGCTGATGGCCGGCGTCTTTCAACCGACGCTCCGTCACTACCGCCTATCGCCGCTTTGGGGCGGGGCGCTGCCGCTGATTGCGGCGATCTACGTCGCCTTCAGCCTCGATTCCGCCTACCAGCACTGGCGCGGCCGCGGTGGGTTGTGGAAGGGTCGCGTACAGGCAATCTCGGCCCGACAATGACCAACCTCGCCGATTTCAAGTCGGGAAAGACCGAGCGGGATGAGAATTTCCCCGTTGCGTCCGTTGTCATCGCCCGGCGCTGTCGCGTGCCGATCCTGGCGTTCTATCGGTTTGCCCGCGCCGCTGACGATGTGGCCGACCACCCACGGCTCGCGGAGGGCGAAAAGCTGGCAGCGCTGGATCTGCTGGAGGCGACCCTGCTGGGGAGGACCGACGCCGCTGATGATGCCGTGCCCCTGCGTCGCGCGCTGGCCGACACCGGCCTCACCCCTGGCCATGCGCTCGATCTGCTGACTGCCTTTCGCCTTGATGTCAGCAAGCGCCGCTATCGCAACTGGGACGAACTGATGCACTATTGCAACTACTCTGCCATGCCGGTTGGCCGCTTCGTGCTCGACGTGCACGGTGAGGCGAGATCGACCTGGCCGGCATCAGATGCCCTGTGTACGGCGCTGCAGGTCATCAACCATCTCCAGGACTGCGCCAAGGACTATTGCGCGCTCGACCGCGTCTATCTCCCGCTCGATGTGCTTGCCGCGCACGGCGTCGGCGTCGAGGCACTGGCAGGCGGCAAGGCCTCGCCGGAGCTCCGGGCGTGCCTCAAACTGCTCGCCGCCAAGACCGGTCACCTTCTCGCCGATGCCACAAAGCTGCCATACCAGGTGACCAGCTTGCGACTCGCCGCCGAGACCGGCGCTATCGTTGGTCTTGCACGCAAGCTCGTTCAGTTTCTTATCACTCGAGATCCCCTGAGTGAGCGCGTGCACCTGACCAAAGCTGGCGCCATCGCTGTCGCTGCACGCGCGGCAAGCGCGACCCTTGTTGGCCGCATCCTGCAGCCCAGGTGGCGGGACGAGACGGAAAAGGCTGATGCTGGATGAACGCGCTGCAACAGGCATCGCCGCCCACCAGCTCGGTGGTCACCGGTAGCTCCTTTTACGCGGCGCTGCGCATCCTGCCACCGGCACAGCGGCATGCCATGTACGAGGTCTACGCGTTCTGCCGAGCCGTCGACGATATCGCCGACGATCCAGGCCCGCGACCGGCCCGCATGGCCGCGTTGGATCGCTGGCACCAGGATCTGGATTTGCTCTACGCCGGACTGGGTGTCACCGAGCTCACGCGCGGGTTGGCCAAGCCGGCCGACCGTTTCGATCTCCGACTGGAGGATTTCCAGGCTGTCGTCAGCGGCATGAAGATGGATGTGGCGGAGGACATGCGGGCTCCGGACTGGGAGTTATTGGATCTTTATTGTGACCGGGTCGCCTCCGCCGTCGGTCGGCTATCGGTGCGGATCTTCGGGATTGACGACAGCAATGGGCTGGAGCTTGCCCACCACCTGGGCCGGGCGCTGCAGATGACCAATATTCTGCGCGACCTCGACGAAGATGCGGCGATGGGGCGCCTCTACCTTCCAACCGAGGCACTGTCGGCCGTCGGCATCGCCAGCCGCGACATCGCCGAGGTGCTGAACGACCCGGCCTTGGGGCCGGCCTGCACGTTGCTGGCGGAACGTGCACGTTGGCATTTCGCGCAAGCCAACCGCGTAACCCACCGCTGCCCGCGCGCCACCGTGCGCTCGCCCCGGCTGATGGCATCGGTCTACCAAGTGATCCTCGACAACCTGGTCGAGCGAGGCTGGGCCGCGCCGCGCGCGTCCGTGCGGCCAACGCGGTCGCAGATCCTTTGGCCCATTCTGCGTCACGGTTTGTTCTGAGCAGCAACCGAACCATGCATGTGATCGGGGCCGGACTCGCCGGCTTGTCGGCTGCGGTCCGCCTTGCGTCGGCCGGTCACCAGGTCATCGTGCACGAACTGGCTCGCCACGCGGGTGGCCGCTGCCGTTCATACTTCGAGCCGGCGCTGGGACTGACGATCGACAATGGCAATCACCTGCTGCTTTCCGGCAATCATGCCGCCATCGGCTTTGTTAGAACCATCGGCGCCGAAAGCAAGCTGGCTGGCCCGAGCGAAGCGCTTTTCGCCTTTGCCGACCTGGCGACCGGCGAGCGTTGGCAACTGCGGCTGAACAACGGTTGGCTACCGTGGTGGATTTTTTCCAAAGCCAGGCGCGTGCCGCACACGCGTGCACGCGACTATCTGGCATTGCTGGGACTGCTGACCGCCGGCCGCAATCACGCTATCGGCGAGGTCATTGACTGCACAGCACCCCTCTATCACCGACTGTACCGGCCGATCCTGCTCGCCGCGCTCAACGCGGAGCCGCCCAAGGCCTCGGCACGGTTGGCCGGCGCCGTCGTGCGCCAGTCGCTCGCGCGTGGCGGCGCGGCCTGCCGGCCGCTGATTGCAACCGACGGTCTGGCTGCGGCCTTCATCGATCCGGCGCTCGCCTACCTGCGGACGCGGGGAGCTGTGCTTCGCTTTGATCATCAGCTGCACCGGTTCGATCTCGCGGCCGACAGGGTCCGTGCCCTCGACTTCGGCGAGGATATCATCGAGCTTGCCCACGACGACGGGGTGATCCTCGCGGTGCCGGCCTGGGTGGCGCCGTCGCTGGTGCCGGAGCTGCCGGCGCCCAGGCAGTTCCACGCCATTCTCAACGCCCACTTCGCCATCGCGCCGCCACCGGGGTTGCCAGCGATGCTCGGCGTCATTAACGCAACGACGGAATGGTTGTTTGCATTTCACGATCGCCTTTCGGTGACCATCAGCGCCGCCGACCGCTTCAATGAAGCCGCACGCGAACCGCTGGCGCAGGCCATTTGGGGTGAGGTAGCGACACTCACCGGCCTCAACGGCAAGTTGCCGCGATGGCAGATCGTCAAGGAGCGCCGTGCGACCTTCGCGGCGCTGCCAGGCGAGAATGCGCAACGACCGGGCCCCCGCACGCGATGGCGTAATTTGATCCTGGCGGGCGACTGGACCGCGACCGGCCTGCCGGCCACAATCGAGGGCTCGATTCGTTCCGGCAACCGGGCCGCCGACATCGCGACCAGGACGCAATTTGGGTGAACCGTTACTGTGGTGAACCGTTCCTGGCCCATGCAGTCGGGGGAGAACAAAGATGGCTACAGCCCATGTCGGTGCCGCCGCCCGCAATCTGGAACGGGCGGGTAGCGGTGGCAGGCTCGAGGCGTCAATCAGCGCGGCGGCGTCCGCACTCGTCAACCTGCAGCATGCCGACGGGCACTTCGTCTTCGAGCTGGAGGCAGACGCCACCATTCCCGCCGAATATGTGCTGATGCGGCATTATCTTGCTGAGCCGGTCGACACCAGTCTGGAGCACAAGATCGGGGTCTATCTGCGCCGCATTCAAGCCGAAGATGGTGGCTGGCCGCTGTTTCACGAGGGTGCCTCCAACATCAGCGCCAGCGTCAAAGCCTATTTCGCACTGAAGATGATCGGCGAAGCCACCAATGCCCCGCACATGGTTCGCGCGCGTCAGTGGATCCTCGCCAAAGGCGGCGCCGCTGCCAGCAACGTGTTCACCCGCAACCTGCTTGCGCTTTATGGGGCGTTGCCATGGCGTGGCGTGCCGGTGGTGCCGGTCGAGATCGTGCTGCTGCCACGCTGGTTTCCCTTCCATCTCGATAAGATCTCGTACTGGGCGCGCACCGTCTTGGTGCCGCTCACGGTTCTAAATGCACTCAAGCCAAAGGCGCGCAATCCCAAAGCCATCGGCATCGGCGAGCTGTTCGTCACGCCCGCCGATGAGGTGAAGAGGTGGCCCAAGGGTCCGCACCAGAAATGGCCCTGGGCGCAGCTGTTCGGCGGCATCGACGCGCTTCTGCGCCGCGCCGAGCCGTGGTTTCCAACCGCCCTGCGCCAGCGCGCGATCGGCAAGGCCGTTGAGTTTGTCACCGCGCGGCTCAATGGCGAGGACGGCCTTGGCGCCATCTTTCCGGCCATGGCCAACTCCGTCTTGATGTTTGACGCCTTGGGCTATCCCTCGGATCACCCGGATCGCCATACCGCACGGGCCGCCATCGACAAGCTGCTGATCGTCAAGGCGGATGAGGCTTATTGCCAGCCGTGTCTGTCGCCGGTGTGGGATACCGCGCTCGCCGCGCACACCTTGCTCGAGGTCGGGACGCCGGCGAGCGAATTGAGCGCGCGTTGCAGCCTGGCATGGCTGCAACCGCGGCAGGTCCTGGATACGGTCGGTGACTGGGCGGCAAGCCGGCCGGGCGTGCGTCCCGGCGGTTGGGCCTTCCAGTACGCCAATGCGCACTATCCCGATCTCGACGATACCGCCGTCATCGTCATGGCCATGGAGCGGGCATCGCAACGGCTTTCACCCGGGGTTGCTTCGGATTATCAGCAAAGTATCGAGCGTGGGCGGGAATGGGTTGTGGGCTTGCAAAGCCGCAACGGAGGCTGGGGCGCCTTCGATGCCGACAACAATTACGAATACCTGAACCACATACCCTTCTCCGATCACGGTGCGCTGCTCGACCCGCCGACGGCGGACGTTACTGCGCGTTGCGTGTCGATGCTGGCGCAGCTCGGCGACAAGCCAGGGGCAAGTGAAGCGCTCGACCGGTCGCTTGCCTATCTGCGGCGCACGCAGGGCAAGGACGGCAGCTGGTACGGCCGCTGGGGCATGAACTACATCTATGGCACCTGGTCGGTGCTGTGCGCGCTAAATGCCGCAGGCATCGATCCGGCGTCGGATCAGGTGCGCAGGGCGGTCGAATGGCTGGTGTCGATCCAGAACCCGGATGGCGGTTGGGGCGAGGATGGCGAAAGCTACCGTCTCGACTACCGGGGCTATGACCCAGCGCCAAGTACCGCGTCACAGACGGCGTGGGCGATCCTTGGACTATTGGCGGCAAGCGAGGTCGACCACCCCGCGGTCGCGCGCGGCGTTGATTATTTGATGCGCACGCAAGGCCACGATGGGTTCTGGAACGAAGCGCGCTTTACGGCAACGGGGTTCCCGCGCGTCTTCTATTTGCGTTACCACGGCTATGCCAAGTTCTTTCCGCTGTGGGCCCTGGCGCGCTATCGCAACCTGGTGGCGGCAAATGCCAAGTCGGTTGCGGTGGGAATGTGAGCACTGCCCGGCGACAGCCTGGCTTTGTCATTGCCGCCACGGGTCTGGTGGCGGAGGCGCAGATCGCCGCCAGATCGGCCGACGTCAAGACCGTGGTGAGCGGCGGCAATGCCAACCACCTCGCCGGCCTAATCGAAGCTGCCATCGCCGAAGGCGGCCGCGCCATCCTCAGTTTCGGGATTGCCGGCGGACTGAGCGCAGACCTGGTGCCCGGAACCTGCCTGATTGGCAGCGAGGTGGTCTGGGCGGACAAACTCTATCGAGCTGATGCGGCTTGGACCGCTCGGCTGGCGCGTGGGCTCGCCAGCTCGCGGGGCGAGCGCTTCGAGCTTGGCTGCCGCCACCAAACCGTCGCTAGCAAAATTGAGGACCGGGGATGCGGGGAGCGGCGCGCCGATCGAGCGCCGGGCCAGCGCGCATTGCATCGCATCGCCGGCGTCGATCAAGCGCTGGTACGTCCGAGCGACAAGCGCGCGCTTAACGCGGCAACCGGCGCCACCGCAGTTGATATGGAAAGCCATGTCATCGCCGATCTCGCCGGGCGGCACCGGCTGCCGTTCGCCGTGCTGCGTGCCGTCGCCGATCCCGCGGGTCGTGCCGTTCCAGTGGCGGCTCTGGCTGGCATGCGATCGGACGGAACCATCAACGCCAGCGCCTGCTTGCGTTCGCTTGTGCAGAATCCGGGCCAGCTGCCGGCGCTGATCCGGTTAGGCGTCGATACCTCGCGGGCGATGCTGCAGCTACTGCGCTGCGTCAAGCTAATGGGACCCGGTTTCGGCTTTTTCGAGCGCGGCTAGCTTCTCTGCGACGTGCCGGGAAAACACGTATTCCGCCGGGCGCTGACGGTCGAGTGGGATCTCGGCGGCCATCGGTCCGTCAAGCTCGATGCCGGTGAGCGCCAGCAGCGGCATTTTCCAAGGCTTCTTGACGGCGTCCATGACGGCGGTCGCCTCGAAGCCGCTGTGCACCATGCAATCGGCGCACTTTTCATAAGCTCCCGTTCCGTACTTCTCCCAATCGGTGTCCTGCATCAGCTCCTTGAAGGTCCGGGCATAGCCCTCGCCCAGCAGATAGCAGGGCCGCTGCCAGCCGAACACCGTTCGCGTCGGATTACCCCAAGGCGTGCAGTGGTAGTTCTGGTTGCCTGCCAGGAAGTCGAGGAACAGCGATGACTGAAAGAACGGCCAGGCTCCGGGTTTCGAGGCATGCCGGAAGATGTCGCGAAACAACTGCTTGGTCCGCGTGCGATTGAGAAAGTGCTGCTGGTCGGGAGCGCGTTCGTAGGCATAGCCCGGCGAGACCGTGATGCCCTCGACACCCAGCGCCTTGACGTCGTCGAAGAAGGTGGCAACGCGCCGCGGCTCGGCGTCATTGAAGAGCGTGCAATTGATGGTGACGCGGAACCCCTTTGCCTTGGCGTTGCCGATCGCTGCCACGGCCTTGTCGTAGACGCCCTGTTGGCAGACCGACCGATCGTGCATTTCCCGGTCGCCGTCGAGATGCACCGACCAATTGAAGCGCCGGTGCGCTCGATACTGGTGCAGCCTCTTGTCCAGCAACAGCGCATTGGTGCAAACGGTGACGAACTTACCTTTTGCCAGTGCACCCGTGACGATCTCCGGCAGCTCCTTGTGCAGCAGCGGCTCGCCGCCGGCGAGGACCACCACAGGGGCTCCGCACTCGTCGATCGCGCCCATGCAATCGGCAAATGACAGCCGCTGATTGAGGATTTTGTCGGGGTAGTCGATCTTGCCGCAGCCGGCGCAGGCGAGATTGCAGCGAAACAGCGGCTCGAGCATCAGCACCAGCGGGTAACGCTTGCGGCCCTTAAGATGCTGGCGGAGCACGTAGACCCCGACCGAGAGAGCTTCATTGAGAGGGATACCCACCGCAGCTGTCCTTGTCAGGGCCCACTCGGGTCGAACGCCATCGACGCGGCTGCGCCCGGCGCGGTGAGCTGGGCCGGCAGCCGGAACTTGATCTTCTCGTCGATGCCCGGCAAGGTCGTCACT
>DATFXD010000238.1:0-11924 GCA_035258605.1 Hyphomicrobiaceae bacterium
ACACGTGCGCTGTACGCTCGAAGCCGGCGACGGGTCGCGGCTCGATGCGGTGGCATTTCGTGCGGCGGCGCAGCCGCTGGGTGCTGCACTGCTCGAGGCTGCCGGCATGCCGCTGCACGTGGCGGGGCACCTGCGGCGCGATACTTGGAATGGACGCAATCGGCGCGAGCTCGTGATCGAAGACGTGGCCGACCCGCGACGCCAAAGCTAAACGCCACCGCTCGCAGACGAGCGCCCACTAAGGCGTGGCGCACGCGGGGCGCGCGCGCAAATTGAGTGCGGGCAAGTGCGGCAATCGCGGGCGCGCCGCCGGTTGGGGCGCGCGCCGTTTTTGTCAATGCTTTGGGGAGGTTGGCCGGCTTACTCGGAGGTTTGATGGGTGGTCGGCACCAGTTCCCGGTCGGACCCGAACGCAACGCGGGTCGGGTACTGCTTCGCAGCTCAAGTGTGGTGCGGACGCTTGGCTATTGATGCCTCGGTCACAAAGACGACCGCTGCCGCACACACGAGCGCGAATGGTTTGGGGGGAGGGTGTTCGCAATCGACACGCAGGCGGTGGGATTCGGTTGAGTCGCGCGTTACAATGACGTCCCGTCCCCCTGGCACCTCGTGGAGATCCCTCATGGCTCAGCCTCAGTCCTTCGAAATTCCCCAACAACTCCGTGACATGGCAGAAAAGAATGTGGAAACGGCCCGTGCCGCTTACGGGCAGTTCATGGACGCGCTGGCGCAGGCCATGGGTGTATGGGCCAGCGCTACGCCGGCCAACGCCGTGACAGCAAGCTTTCAGGTCGTGCAGGACCGTGCCGTCAAATTCGCCAAGCAGAACGCCGAGGCCTACTTCAATCTGGCAAGCGAGCTCGCCAATGCCAAGGATCTCACCGATGTGATCGGCATTCAAAGCCGGCACGCACAGATGCAGATGCAGAACTACACCTTGCAGGCGCAAGAGCTCGGCCGCCTGATCATGGAGGCAACGCAGAGCATGCGGCCCAAGGCCTGACATTTTCCACAGCCTCGGCTGCGCGCACGGGCGAGCGCAACGCGGCATCACCGCGGAGCCCGCCGGGGGTGTTGTGCGGGCGCATGCAGTGAGGGTGGCATCGCCAGCCATTGCGGCGGCAGCCTCGAATAAACGCCGGCGCCGCCAGCGAACCGGTGGCCACCGCAGGCCGCCGGCGCCCAACCGAAACGACCGAACCGGTGCGTGCCGCTGGCTTGCCCGCTGCGAGCGGCGGAGGCGCATCGCAAAATGCCGAGGAAAGGCCTAGTCTTCCGCCAAGCTTGACGAAAAGACGAACAGGGAGGCCGACCCATGGATCGCATCTGGCTCAGGAACTATCCGCCCGGCGTGCCCTCCGACATCGATGTGGCGCAATACCCCTCGCTGGTGGCGCTGTTTGCGGAAAGCTTCGCCAAATACCACGACAGACATGCCTATGCTTGCATGGATAAGCGCCTCACCTACGGCGAACTCGACACTCTCTCGCGAGCGCTCGGCGCCTGGCTGCAGAGCAAGGGGTTGGCGCCAGGCGATCGCGTTGCCGTCATGCTGCCCAATGTGCTGCAGAACCCGGTCTGCGTTTGCGGCATTCTGCGCGCCGGTTTCGTGGTGGTGAACGTCAACCCTCTCTACACGCCGCGCGAGCTCGAGCATCAGCTGAGAGATTCCGGGGCGCGCGCCATCATCGTTCTGGAGAACTTTGCCAGGACCTTGCAGCAGGTGATTGCCAAGACCAATGTCGCCCACGTGGTGGTGGCTAGCATGGGCGACCTGTTGGGGTTCCCAAAAGGCAGCATCGTCAATCTGGTTGTGCGTCGCGTTAAGAAGTTGGTGCCAGCCTACGCGCTTGCCGCCCCCACCAAATTCAACGAGGCGATCGCGGCCGGCAAGCAGATGTCGTTGAACCAGCCGGACCTGAAGCCCGACGATGTGGCGTTCCTGCAGTACACCGGCGGCACCACTGGCGTCTCCAAGGGTGCGACGCTGCTGCATCGCAATGTCATCGCCAATGTGCTGCAGAACGAGGCCTGGTTGCAGCCGGCCCTCAACAAGGGCAAGCCGGTCGAGCAAATGGTGATCGTAACCGCTCTGCCGCTCTATCACATCTTTGCGCTGACGGTGTGTTGCCTGCTCGGCATGCGCATCGGCGGCATGTGCCTCTTGATCCCGAACCCGCGCGACATCCCAAGCTTCGTCAAGGAACTGGCAAAGTACCCGTTCAACATGCTGCCCGCCGTCAACACGCTCTACAACGCGCTGCTTAACAATCCCGGCTTCACCAAACTAGATTTCAGCAGCCTCAAGGCCGCCAATGGTGGCGGCATGGCGGTGCAGCGGGCGGTCGCGGAACGCTTCTTCGCGCTTACCGGCGCTCCCATCGTCGAGGGTTACGGGCTGTCGGAGACGGCTCCGACGCTCACCTGCAATCGCGCCGACAACACTGCCTACACCGGCACCATCGGTCTACCGGTGCCGTCGACCGAAATCTCAATCCGCGGCGAGGACGGCAAAGAGCTGCCGCTTGGTCAGCCCGGCGAGATCTGTGCGCGCGGGCCGCAAGTGATGCCCGGTTACTGGCAGCGTCCCGACGAGACCGCCAACGTGATGACGGCGGACGGCTTCTTCAAGACCGGGGACATCGGGGTGATGGATGCCGACGGCCAGGTGAAAATCGTCGACCGCAAGAAGGACATGGTGCTGGTTTCGGGCTTCAATGTTTATCCGAATGAAATCGAAGATGTGGTGGCGAGCCACCCGGGCGTGCTGGAGTGCGCGGTGGTCGGGGTGCCTGACGCAGCGACGGGCGAGGCGGTCGTGCTGTTCGTGGCCAGAAAGGACGCTGGGCTAACCGAGCAGATGTTGATGAAGTTCTGCAGCGAACAGCTTACCGGGTACAAGAAGCCGAAGTACATCATTTTCCAGCAAGAGCTCCCCAAGACCAATGTCGGCAAGGTCTTGCGTCGCGAGTTGCGCGATGTCGCGCTCAAGGCCACCAAGCGCGCGGCCTAGCGACCTTCATTTCTGGTCAAGGCGCCCGAGCTTGCCTTGCGCGGCGGCATCCCCGAGTGTCACCGCGCGCTGATACCAGCGTTTCGCCTCGGCGACGTTCGGCATCAAGCCCTGCACGTTGAGGCGCTTGAGCTCATTGGGATCATAGGTTTCTGCCAGCCTGAGCGCGGCCCGTGCCATCCCGGCTTGGGCAGCCCGCAGATAGAATTGGCGCGCCACGACAATGTTCCCGTTAGACAAGTGGTGGTCGCCTTGCGCAAGGAGGTGGTCGAGCCGGGACGGCGTCAAGGTTGGCGGCAGATCGGCGGCGCTGCTGCGCTGGTCAAGCGCAGCAACGGTACGCGAGGCATCGTCACTCTTGCGCTCTGTGGTGCCGGCCTGGTCGGCTATTTTCTTGCCCTCGGGCGCCATACCCTCGGCCGCCTTGCGAGCCTCCGCTGCCGCCAGCCGCGCCTCCTCGGTGCGCTTGGCCTCGGCCGCGCGGCGTTCCTCTTCCGCCTTGCGCTCGGCAAGCTGGCGTGCCTCCTCGGCCTTACGGGTCTCTTCGGCTTTGCGCACCTCTTCGGCGAGCCGGGCCGCTTCGGCCCGCTTGGCCTCGGCCGCGCGGCGCTCCTCTTCCGCCTTGCGCTCGGCGAGCAGGCGTGCCTCCTCGACTTTGCGGGTCTCTTCGGCTTTGCGTGCCTCTTCGGCGAGCCGGGCCGCTTCCGCCTGCTTGGCCTCGGCCGCGCGGCGTTCCTCTTCTGCCTTGCGCTCGGCGAGCTGGCGTGCCTCCTCGGCCTTGCGGGCTTCCTCGGCTTTGCGTGCCTCTTCGGCTTTGCGCGCCTCCTCGGCGAGCCGGGCCGCTTCCGTCCGCTTGGCCTCGGCCGCGCGGCGTTCCTCTTCGGCCTTTTTCCCGTCGTCTCCCTTGCGCGGCTCCGCGGGCGCGGCCGCGGCGGCTTGTTCGGAGCTAGCCGCGTCATCGACGACTAGGGCAGAGCGTGCCGAGGCAAGAACGATCGTGTACTTGTCGCTGTTGTGGGTGAGTAAAATTACCAGGTCGGATCGGCCCTTAAGCTCGGCCGGAATTTTTGCCTTGAGCCCCGCAATCGCCTCCAATGGTACTTCCCACGTCCCGCGTACCACGCTGCGTCCCGCAGAGAAGGTGACGTCCGCCGGCAAGCCCGAAATGAGGAGGACACTCGCCGGCGGCACGCCTTCGGCATCGTCAACCCGCATCGCGAAATCCAATTCGGAGGGGGACGGCACCTTGAGCACGGGCGGTATGATAATTGTTGGTCTGCTCGCTGCCAGTGCCACGCCGCTCACGCCGAACAGGATCCCAATGACCGTGAACAAGCAGCTTGCATAGCGCCAGCACACATAAGTGCGGCGTCGAGCGGCCTTTCGATGAGCGCTTTGTGCCATGTGTTGTGCCGACATTTACCGACGAATGCTTGAAGGCTGTGCTTGCGATCGCAAATAGCGCTGTAAAAGCCTGTTCTGTTCGGCCTCGTTGCCCGGGGCCAGCCGCGCGATCGCCTCCTTCAGCCGTGCTCCGTCGTCAGCCGGAAAGTCGCTCGCGGCGGCCGCGGTAGCGACCAGTTTGTCCTGCATCGCTCCGAAGCGTTGCCAGCCTGGCACCACAGCGGCGAGGTTCAGATCGCGCCACTTGGGATCAAAACCCGGCTCCGTTTGCAATTTGGGCAATCGTTCGAAAAGATAGTCGATGAAGCGGACCAAGCGGCGGTAGCGGTCGCTTTGTGTGGGCCAGTTGTAGACCGCGAGTACCGCCGGGACGCTGACCGTTTGCACCGTCTGTCCCTGGGCAATGAGATCGGGATAGTCCGATGCTTCGAGCTGCGCCGGCAAATAGTATTCTTCAAGCTTTTCGGTCAAAGGCACTGGAAGAAACTTGAAACCTTCGGGCCATTTACGGCGCACGAAAGGTTCGACCGGCTTCGACGTGACAAATACGATGGCTGCATATTTGTCACTCTTAGCAAATTCCGCCAAGGCAGATGGATGGGGATCGTGGCGTGCGACCACATTGATCCCGAGCCGATCGAAGATCAGCGGTCCCGAATAGGCGGCGGCGGTGCCACGCGTGTTGAAGTTGACTGGCTTTCCCGCCAGGTCCTGCAAGGTCTTGATTTCCGGGCGCACGAACACGTGCAGTTCGGACGGGAATAGATGCATAAGGTAGTTGATGCGCTTGTCGATGTTGCCGATCTTCGGCTCGTTCTTAAAGTGCTCAAGCACATCGCCGTAGATGATGGCGGCGTCCACGCCCTTGAGGTACAACAGATCGTTGACGTTCTCGAACGGGCCGCGCGTCACGATCGGAAGGACGCGCAGGTTGGTGCCATCGTCCACAACGCGCGCGAGCTCGACGGCAAAGCGCAGCGGGGCACCCTCGGGCAGCCCGGCCGCCAAGCCGATCGTCGCCTCATTGGTCTTGTCATACAACGTGCGTTCGTAGACGCTACGTTTAAAGGCGACTTGCGCCGCCGCGTTTGTCAGTCCCGACACCACGACCATCGTGGCCATTAATATCGCAGCGATCCAACGCATTTCCGCACCCAACTTTTTACTGATTTGCCACTAGCCTGCGCCTTGAGCTTTCACCCCAATTGCCATTTGTTCGCTCCAGGCAGTTGCAAAATACGCGCAATATTGGTCACGAGAAAGGCTGGCTACGAAAATGAAGTTAGCTCGCCGTAGGCCAGCCAATCCCGGGGGCAGGGCGCCGGGCCCGATCCGGTGGTGAGGCGCGGCGGCTGCTGGCATCAAGCCGAGGTCCCTCGTCGCCGGCATGCCGCGCGCGGCTGTCTGGCTCATCTGTTGCCCGCCGGGCCCGGCGCCGACAGCGGATCCGGCTTCGGCTGGGGTCGGACGTGGGCTGACCAAAGGCTGAAGCCGTCAACCGATTGGCCCAGTTCCAAATTTACTAAAATTGCATGTTTCTGAGCGGACCTAGGTCATAGGATCGGTGCGGCCCTTACGTCCAATTGTATATTGTAAGAGACGAGTTATGCTGCATTCCTGAAAAAGACTGCTCTACGGACACCTCCGCAGGGGCCGCTAGAGCTGTGGGATTGAGCATCTCGATGTCGACCAGGTCAGGATCGAAGGCCAAGATTGTGCGTCCGATGCCGTCGGTCCCGGCGGCATCCACCATAAGCGACATCAATCTCCTCGACCGGCTGTCGATCCTGGCCAGCATCCTGTTGTCGCTTGACACCTCCACCGCGGCGGCGGCGGACGAAAGGTCGCAAGCCAGTGAGCCCGAGGCCACCACACCCGATCTGATGGCCGGCGCTGGCAGTGGCTCTCTCCCGCCAACGGACCTTGCCCGCCTGCCGGGGTCGGGCACCGCCAGCGGCGCCCAGGATGCCGCGCGCGAGCAGCCTGGCGCCGACCACCGCTTCACCGCCCAGGCGGGCAGCGATGCTGTGCAGCCGACGCCATCACCCCAGGCCGATGCCGGTCTGCGGCCCCTGCTTGCCGCCCACGGTTCGTCGACCTCACCGACCTTGCTCAAGCTCGATGGGGTCGATGACAAGGCTGGCCCGGCGGCGCTGTCCTTGGAAAAACTGGCGCTCGAAACCCTGGTGGTGGCCACGCCGGGCAGCGACGTCATCACCAGCCCGACGGCGGCCACGACCTTCGCATTCACGGGCCTCGCGGGCCCCAATAACTTCGATGTCTTCGTCGGCACCGGGGAAGGCAACGGCGTCGATTTTTCGGGCCTCACCGGTCTTCAGGTTCCGACCCAACCGCCACTGCAAATCCCTGGCACCGTCGCCGTCAACCGCGATACTACCGCGCCCAATGGCGTGTTGGTTGACCTGACGGCCAGTGGCCAGACGGTTGCGACCGCCGCCGGCCCAGTAACCGTGCAGGCCTGGCAACTCGACGCCGACGGCAAAGCGGCAATGCCGCTGGCCCACCTTGAGAATATCGCCAATGTGACGGGAACGGTTGGCAACGACATCATCATCGGCAATGCCAACGCCAATACCTTCACCTATACGGCGGCCGACGGCAGCCTCGACGGGGTTAGCGCGAGCTACGGCTTTGACGTTTACAACGGCGGCAACGGCGCCGGCGATCCGAGCGATACGGTCGATTTCAGCCAGCTCGGCACGCGCCAGAGCGTCGCCGACGGCTTGGGGGCCGATCACACCCTATTGCCGCACGGCGCCAAGGGCATCACCGTCGATCTGGCGATGGCGGTGGCGATTGCGGCCGTCGACCCGCTCAGCGGCGACACCACCACCGTCACCGGCTCGCTGGTCTCCAGCGTGGGTGGCGACGGGGACACCGACCTTGCCCTGTTGGCGTGGACTGAGGACGGCGGGCAAGCCCACGCTACCATCGAGAACATCGTCGGCAGTGGCGGCAGCGACGTCATCTTGGGTGATGGCGCCGCCAACACCTTCGTCATGGCTGGCCACGGCGAGAATGGTGCCAGCGTGTTCGATGGTCGCGCCGGCAATGATACGGTCGATTTTAGCCAACTCGCGCCGGCGTCAGGCGGGGCAGCAAACGCGGGCGGCGTCGTTGTATCCGACGGCGTTTACGTCAATCTCACATCGAGCGGGCACACGGCCGATAGTTCGGCGGGCGAGGCGACGGTTCAGGCCTGGGCGATCGGCGCCGACGGCAGCGCCGCGGCGGCGTTGGCGCACCTTGAGCATGTCGAAACTGTCATCGGCACCGTCGGCAGCGACGTCATGGTCGGCGATCATGCGGCCAACACGTTCGTCTATACCGCCGCCGACGATGCCACCATCGACGCAGCCGGGCAGATTGCGGCCGGGGCTGGCGCCAGCTACGGCTTTGACATCTACAACGGTGGCGACGGCGCCGGCAGCCCGGATGGCTACGACACCGCCGACTTCAGTGAGCTTGGTTCACAGGCGAGCGTGGCAGCGGCGCTGGCGGAAGGTGTCGATCGGGCGCTGCTACCGCACGGTGCCACCGGCATCAGCGTCGATCTGGCCGCAGGGGTTACGGTGACCACCGTCGATCCCAACAGCGGCAATCTCGCGGCCGTGACCGGCTCCTTGGTCTCGACCATTGGCGGCAGCGAAGCCACCGACCTTGCGCTGTTGGCCTGGAGCGCGGCGGCAGATGGCGAGCCAGGCCACGCGACCATTGAGAATATCGTCAGTTCGGGTGGCAGCGATGCAATCTGGGGCGACGATGCCGACAATACCGTCGTCATAACCGGCAATGGCGAGAACGGCCCCACCTTCTTCGATGGCCGCGGCGGCAGCGATACCGTCGATTTTAGTCAACTCGGGCTGGCCCCGGGCAACAGCGGCGTTGAGATCCGTCTCAATCAGACCAGCGACAATGTCGCCGATCCGACCGGTGGCGTGCAAGCGGACGTGGTCCAGGTATCGGCGTTGCCCGATAGCGCCAACGATGCCAACGGTCAGGTCTGCGACAGCGACCAGGGACCGCCGGTCGCGCAGCTGAAAGATGTCGAGAACGTTGTTGGCTCGGGCGGCAACGACGTGATCGAGGGCAACAGCAACGACAACGTGCTGTCGGGCGGCGGAGGGTCGGATTCATTTCTCTTCACCGATGTGGCGGTGGTCGATGGCCGCGGCATAACCCAGATCGGGCATGACATCATTCGTGATTTCCGGCTCGGCGGCATCGATGACGACGACCATCTGGTGTTCGACCCAAAAATCTTCAATTTCCACGATGGCAGCAGCCTCGACTGGCTGCAGCAGCTGCTCACCAACAATCAGATCCGCGATGACGGCGAGGGCCTGATCATCTGGATCGACGACAACAATTCGATCACCTTGCAGAATTACGAGCTCGATGACCACTCTGGCCCGGGTCTGGGGCTTGGGGCCTATGCCTCCTGGATCGTGTTCGTGTGATGCCGGTTGCAAGGCGGCGGCTAGCAGGGCCGTTGCCTTGACCGCGACGGTTGCGAGCCTCGAACCACCCCTGGGAATTGAACCGCGCCGCGACTGGACAGGTCGACCTTCCCGCGCTTAGGTTTTGGCGGGAGAGCCCGAGCGCACGTCGCGCCGAGCACCGAGCC
This sequence comes from Hyphomicrobiaceae bacterium, assembly GCA_035258605.1. Taxonomy (GTDB): domain Bacteria; phylum Pseudomonadota; class Alphaproteobacteria; order Rhizobiales; family Hyphomicrobiaceae; genus AWTP1-13. The sequence goes on from DATFXD010000238.1 coordinate 9,066, forward strand.
GCGTCTTCGGGCCGCGGACCAAACCGGGAGGCAACGATATGCTGATCAATCGCGCTCAAGGCAGGCTCTACTACGATCTGGTCGGTCCTGAGCACGGGACGGTTGTCTGTTTCACCCACTCGCTGGCGTCCGATGGTGGTATGTGGGCCGAGCAGGTGCCGCCCTTGTTGGCGGCGGGCTATCGGGTGCTGCGTCTCGACATGCGCGGCCACGGTGGCAGCGACCCGATCGCGGGCGACTACACGATGGCGCAACTTGCTGATGACGCGGCCGAGGCCCTGGATTTTCTCGCCATCCCCCGGGTGCACTTCATTGGCTTGTCGATTGGCGGCATGCTCGGTCAGGCGTTTGCTATCAAGCACGGCCAACGGCTGATCTCGGCCATGCTTTGCGATACCTCGCCGCAAACCCCCGCCGGCGCCGAGGCGGCCTGGGCGGGGCGCATTGCCGCCGTCAAGCAGGCCAAATCGGTGGCACCGCTCGGCGATGCCACCATGGAGCGCTGGTTTACCGATGCCTTCAAGCCGCGCAATCCCGGGCGCTGGAAGCAAATCCACGCCGCCATCGGTGGCACTACGGCGATCGGATATCTCGGTTGCGCGGCCGCCATTCTCAATTTCGACTTTTCCGCCGATTTGCCCAAGCTGAAAGTGCCGACGTTGGTGGTGTGCGGTGCCGATGACCAAGGTACCCCGCCGGCCGGCAACAGGCGCATTGCCGACCTCATCCCCGGCGGGCGTTACCAGGAGATCGCCGATGCGCGGCATTTTCCCAATGTCGAGCGGGCCGACGAGTTCAATGGCTTGATGCTGGAGTGGCTCGCCGCGTCGCGCTAGCGCGGGCGCCGATCGGCCGAGCACTAGCGGCGCGCGTTCGCCGGTGCCTCGGCGGGCCATAGCTCACTGCGCCAGGTGAGGGCAATGACGAACGTGCACAAGAGACCGACGCACGCATAGAGCGTGGCCGTGACGTGGAAACCCACCACGTCAATCAGCGCACCTGCAACCGGTAGCCCGATCGGCAGGCTGTAGATGACCAGCATGCGCACACCCATGACACGGCCGCGAAACTCAACACTGGTCGAGCGCAGCAGCATCACCACCAAGGTCACCATGCAAAAGCTTTGCGCGAACCCGGCGAGCGCCAGCATCACCATGCCACCGACTGGATTGGCGAATCGGGCAAACCCCAACAGGGCAAGATACCACACCAGCGTGGCAACGATCATGGCGCGGCCCGGCCGAATGGCGCTGCGCTGACTGACGACCATCGAGCCCAGCAACGCGCCGCTGGCGAAGCTTGCGGCCAGGAAGCCTAGACCGGCCTTATCGATCAGATAGATCTCGCGGGCGACGTAGGGCAAGAGACCGTTGGAAAGCGGGTATGCCGTCAGATTGACGAGAAACGCCAACCACATGGCGGCCAGCAGCTGTGGTCGCGACCAGACATAGGCGAGGCCGGCACTCAGATCGGCCCACGCTGATCGACGGGGAAGCGCGAGCTCCGCCCCGTGACCCCGCCCGGTTGCAGGATTTTTGATGGCAGCGGTCAGCAAAAATCCCGTCGCGTAGGCGCTGGTGACCACAACGTAGGCCGGGCCCATGCCAAACGCCGCAAACAACCCGGCGCCGCTGAGCGCCCCCATCACGCGAGCCAGATCAGAGGTGGTGCGTGAAATGCCCAAGGCTGGCATCAGCCGTTCGGTCGGCATCACGTCGGCGATCAGCGCCGAGCGCACGCCGATATCGGAGGGTCGCACCAATCCCATCAGCACCGTCACGATCATCACTGTGGTTGGGCTTACCGCCCCGGCAAAAGCGATGCACATGAGCGTGCCCGACAGCACGCTATAGATGGCGCGCATGCCACACAGCAGACGGCGGTGGCCGATGCGGTCGCCGACGACGCCGACAACCGGGGCGACCAGGGTGCCGCTGAATTGCAGCGCCCCGAACAGGGTGAGCAGGAAGACCGAACCGGTGGCCGCCAGCACGTACCAGCCGAGGATCAGCGTTTCCATTTCGAAGGCACAGGAGGTCAAAAGGTCGGCTGGCCACTGCAGGCGGTAGCTATAGACTTGAAACGGGGCGAGCCCCTGCGCCGCAAACGGCCGGCTCACGTCACCGCCCGAGGATGCATCGAGCCCCGTCCTCCCGCCGCTGCCCTGGTTTTGCTGGGGCGCCATCAGCGCGGGTGAACCATAGCCGGGCCCGAGGGATGCAGCAAAAGGCAGCGCACGCAATTGTGCTATGCGGGGCCAACGGCGGCATCGGCGGGCCGGGGTTGGGCCAGCCGCGCTGGCGCCACCTGGCCCCCGGCCTCCCGCACGATCGCGCCGCCGTGCCCGATCCGATCAGGGCAGTGCTGGGCGCCAGGCCCGGAACCGGCGCATTTTGGGCCGAAGGCGGCTGCCATGACCGTCGACACCAACCCGCCGTTAAGCGTTTGCGACATGGCTCACCTACCGTTCTTGCCCTTCAGCGCCAGCAAGGGACATGCTAGCAGGCGCCATAATTGGGCGGTGCCGCAATGGCTTGCCTAATGGGCTGGGCCGAGGGAGCCATCCCGTGCACATGCAAGCGAGCGTGGACCTGGGTTGGGCAAAATCCATGGCACCTGCGTTTGGTTCCCAAGTAGCGCGCCTTTTTCGGTCCCGGTCCGGTGCGGAACGGCGAGCGGCAAATCGCCGTTTATGCTGCGGACAATGCATTCGACGCTGGTTTGGGCGCGGGTTCTGCGCCCCACGCACCGCCGGCGGATGATCACGAGCTGGAGTACAGGATGCCAAAATTTGCCAGGGCTAGCGCGTCGATGGCTGGCGGGCGTGCCAGAGGCAATGCTGGTAATTTCGCCTTCCTG
>DATFXD010000239.1:0-7078 GCA_035258605.1 Hyphomicrobiaceae bacterium
CGAGGCGCGGACGTCGGCGCGGCCGCCGTGGCGGCCGACGCGGGCGCGAGCGCGACGCCCAGCGCGCCCAGGGCGATCACGACCACGCCGACAATGGCGCCGACGCCCGCGACAGCGCGGCCGAGGTCGAGGAGGAGGAGCACCCCGCGGCAGTCCCGGAGGGCGAGGTCGCCCCGGCCCGCTCGGCCGAGGGTGAGGCCGCCACGGCCGGCTCGGCCGAGGGTGTCGTCCCGGATGAGGTCGCCGCGCCGGTCGAGGCCGATCACCGGCCCATCCCGGACGCGGTCGCCGCGCCAGTCGAGGCCGATCACCGGCCCATCCCGGCCCCCGCGGCACCCGAGCCGGTGGCGGTAGAGGCGCGTACGCCATGGAACGACCCGCCCAGGCCGGTCGAGGGGCCAGCGTCGCATGAGAATGGCAGGCACGAGCAAAGCCCGACGCCTGCGCCACCCCATCGCGAACCCGAACCGTTCCCGCCGGCGCCGACGGCGGCCGAACCGGAACCCGTGCCAGCGGATGCGGGTGAGGATCCCTCGCGGCCGATTCGCCGCGGCTGGTGGCAGCGCCGGTTCACCTCGACCTGAAACCGCTGGCGCTCGAGCGCGCCAAATCCCAGGCGGTTGGGCACATTTGGCCGCAGCTCGGCGCTTTCCCCAGGCGCAGGCGGGCGCCCGCTTGCCGCGGCGACGCCACCGGTCCACACTCCCGGCCAGCGCGGGGATAAAGAGCTACGGAGGGATTGAATGCGAACGACAGCGAAAGTTGCCGCGCTTGGTCTGTTGGTCATGGCCACACCCGCCTTCGCCATCGGGCCGGCGGCCGCCAGCCAATGCATCAGGGCCGGCGGCTGGGGCACAGGGGCGTTGCAAGGCTTCGCCTCCTTCATGGCGGAAGCGGCCATGAAGAATTCGGCCAAGGCCAAGCTCGGTGACGCCGTCAAGATCGGCGCCCCGAACACCAAATGCGAATCAAAGGGCCTGCTCTACGAGTGTACGGCCTACGCCCGCGCCTGCAGGTAGCGGCTGCGCGCGAGGGGCTGGAGCCCCTCGCGGCGGGACGGGGTGTCAGGGACCGCTGCCGCCCTTGAGGCGCTGCCACGCCTTGAGGCGGGCGGCCGCTTTGGCCATGTCCGCGGTGGTGCCGGCGTAGCACAGGCGCACGTAGCGGTTGCCGTGCTCGGCATCAAAGTCGACCCCCGGTGTCGCCGCCACGCCGATCTCGGCCAGCATGGCCTGGGTAAAGGCGATGCTGTCGCCGCCAAACTCCGAAATATCGACGTAGAGATAAAAGGCGCCATCGGCCGGCACGATCCGCGCCAGGCCGGCTTTCGGTAATTCGTCCAGCAGCAACCTACGGTTCTCCCGGTAGACGCGCTTGTTGGCCTCGAGCTCTTCGACCGCATCGAAGGCCGCCAGCGCCGCCACCTGGGCCACGGCCGGCGGCGAGATATAGAGGTTCTGCGCCAGGCGCTCGATCGGCCGCACCAGCTCCGGCGGCACCACCAGCCAGCCGACACGCCAGCCCGTCATCGAATAGTATTTAGAGAAGCTGTTGACCACGATCGCCTGGCGGCTGTGGGCCAGCGCCGTCTCCTGCGGCAGCGCGTAGGTGAGGCCGTGGTAGATCTCGTCCGACACCAGCCAGAGGCCGCAGCGGCCGGCCGCCGCCGCCAGCTCGGCGAGCCGGCCCGGCTCCAACATCGTCCCGGTCGGATTGGCGGGGCTCGCCACGATCAGCCCGGCGATGCCCTGCCGCTCTGCCAGCGCCTCGACCTGGGCGCCGGTCGGCATCCAGCGCGAGGCCTGATCGGTGGGGATCAGCACCGGCTGCTGGCCGAGCGCGGTCAGGATGTGGCGGTAGCAGGGGTAACCCGGCGACGGCAGCGCCACCTTGGCACCGACGTCGAACAGCGCCAGGAAGGACAGCACAAACCCGGCCGACGAGCCGGTGGTGATCACAACCTGGTCGCGGTCCACGGGGACGCCATAGCTCTCGCGGTAGTGGCGGGCGATGCGCTCGCGCAGGGGCGCCAGCCCGAGCGCCATGGTGTAGCCGAGGGTGTCGCCATCGAGGGCCCGCTTGACGGCGTCGCGGGCGGCCCGCGGGGCGGGCGTGCCGGGCTGGCCGACTTCCATATGAACGATATCGGCGCCGGTCGCGGCACGATCGGCGGCAGCCTGCATCACCTCCATGACGATGAACGGGGGAATGGTGCTGCGCCGGGACACCCGGGCTGCGACCGCGGCTGCAGCGCGCTCTGGTTGCGGCATCTTCGCCATCTGGCCGAGGCCCTCAATCTGCCATGGTTCCACCCTACCCGCGCGCTTGCAGGAAACGGGAACGGTTCACGATCAAGCCTTTGCGAGTTGGCGCAAGCGTCAGGGGCGGCTTATAGTCGTGAGCGTTCGAGTTGCCTAGGTCGGGAGCGGCGGGGAGCCCAGCGTTTTTGTTTGCTGAACCAACGTCAACATCAGACGCGAGTTGTTGACCGTGCTAGGACACGCTAACAGCCCAGCCGGCCCGCCCGCGAGGGCGTGGCGGCGCGTTCAACGGTATATGGCACGTGCCCTGGGCCCCGGCCCGCGCACCATCGCCATTGCCTTCATCTATGCCGCCGCCTCGATCTTCACCGCCACGGCGGCGGCCGCGCAGGGGCTGCCGCTCATTCGCGATGCCGAAATCGAGAACCTGCTCAAGGACTATTCGCGGCCGATTTTCAAGGCTGCCGGCCTCGGCAGCCAAAACATCTCGATGCGCATCATTCACCACGACAGCTTCAATGCCTTCGTCGTCGATGGCCACAACGTGTTCGTCAACACCGGTACCCTGGCCCAGGCCAAGACCCCCAACGAGGTGATCGGCGTCATCGCGCATGAGACCGGCCACATCACCGGCGGGCATCTGGCGCAGCTGCGCGCCCGCATCGCCCGCGATCAGACCAAGGCGATCCTGCTCACCGTGCTCGGCATTGGCCTGATGGTCGGCGGCGCCGTGTCCGGCAGCGACTCGGGGCGCGAGGTCGGCGGTGCCGGCGGTGGCCTCGCGCTCGGCGGCAACGAGATGATCATGCGCTCGCTGCTGAGCGAGCGGCGCGCCCAGGAATCGGCCGCCGACCAGGCCGGCCTGCACTATCTGGAGCTGACCAAGCAGTCGGGCCAGGGCATGCTTGAGACCTTCGAGCGCTTCGCCCAGCAGGAATACGTCTCCGCCACCTACCAAGATCCGTTCGTGCGCAGCCACCCGATCGCCACCGACCGCCTGTCGCAATTGCGCAATCGGGTCGCCAGCAGCCCCTACGTCAATGCCAAGGATCCGCCGGAGCTGCAGCTGCGCCACGACATGATGCGCGCCAAGATTGCCGGCTATCTCGATCGGCCGCAGGCGGTGTTCAACCGCTATCCCGCGCGCGACAATTCGCTGCCGGCGCGCTACGCCCGCGCCATTGCCCGCAACTGCAGCGGGCGCTGCGCCGATGCCATCGGCGAGGTCGATCAGCTGCTGCAGGAAAAGCCGGACAATCCCTATTTTTGGGAGCTGAAGGGCAACTTCTATGCCTCCGTCGGCAAGCATCACGAGGCGATGGTGAACCTGCGCAAGGCCCTGCAGTTGTCCGGTGGCGGTGAACCCCTGATGCAGGCCGAGCTCGCCCAGTCGATGATCTCGGCAGAGGACAACCGGCTCATCGACGAGGCCATCGGCTTGTTGCGGCGGGCGATTTTGAGCGATGATGGCAATGCGCAGGCGCACCGTCAGCTGGCCACGGCGTTGAGCCGCAAGGGACAGGAACCGCAAGCCCTGCTGGCCACGGCGCAGGCCTACATGATCGAAGGTAACGTTAAGCAAGCCCAGATTTTTGCCAAGCGGGCCCAGCTTAAGCTGCCGCGCGGGTCGCCAGAATGGATTCGCGCCGAAGACATTGTGAATTATAAGGAACCAACGTGAAGGGGCGGGCCCCTGCCCGCTCGAACAGACGGAGACGAATACCAATGAAGCTCGTGTCGCTCTCGCACCTCGCCGCGCCGCGGCGCCTCGGCCTGCTCGCGCCCGCCATCGTGCTGCTGGGCGCGGGCTTGGCGGTGGCCCAGACTACTGGTCAATCGCCCGCGCCGGGCGCGGAGCAGGCGGCGCCGCCAGCCGCCAGCAGCTTTACGCCGGCGCAACGCCAAGAGCTCGAGGGCATCATCAAGGACATCCTGATCAACAATCCCGAGCTCCTGATGGAGGCGCAAACGGCGCTGGAAGCCAAGATGGAGAAGATCCAGAACGAGCGCATGGCGGTGGCGATCAAGGACAACTCGGCGGAAATTTTCCGGCCGACGACGTCGCCCGTGGTCGGCAACAACAATGGCGATGTCACCGTCATCGAGTTCTTCGACTACAACTGCGGCTATTGCAAAAAGGCCTTTCCCGACGTCGCCCACCTGATCGACAAGGACAAAAAGATCAAGCTGATCCCCAAGGAATTTCCGATCCTGGCCAAGGGCTCGGAGGAAGCCTCGCGCGTCGCCCTGGCCGCCAAGATGCAAGGCAAGTACTGGGAATTCCACCGTGCCATGCTGGAGAATCACGGCCAGGCCAATGAGGCCGCGGCCCTGCGTGTCGCCGAGAAGCTCGGTCTCGACATGACGCGGCTCAAGAAGGATATGACCGCGCCCGAGATCAAGAAGGAGATCGACGATACCCGCAAGCTTGCCGCCAAGCTGGGCATTCAGGGAACGCCGCACTTCCTGGTCGGCGATCGTATCATTCCCGGCGCACCGGAGAACCTGGGCGACCTGTTGGCCCAGAACGTCAAAGAGGTGCGCAAGGACGGCTGCAAGGTGTGCTGAGGCACCCGCTCCCCGGGGAGACGTCGCCGGGGAGCCACCGTTGCGGCCGCTGCACAAGGCCGCCGTTAACCTTTCGCAGTGCGAAAAAAACTGTTAAACGGGCGTTCGCCCGCAGGGGTCAGTATTGTCGGCGGGCATCGAGCGCAATTGCCGCCAACTTTCAAGAACGTCGAATGGCCAAGCCGATTTTCGTGCTCAATGGACCCAATCTGAACCTGCTCGGGGTGCGCGAGCCCGCCGTTTATGGCGCCGACACCCTGGCCGATGTGCGCCGCCGCACCGAACAGCGGGCCAAGGCGCTGGGGCTTGAGATCGATTTTCGCCAATCCAACCTCGAAGGCGAGCTCGTGACCTGGATCCAGGAAGCCCGCGACCGCGCCGACGGCATTGTCATCAACGCCGCCGCCTATACCCATACCTCGGTTGCCATTCTGGATGCCCTCAAGGCGGCGGAACGGCCGGTGATCGAGCTCCACCTCTCCAACGTGTTCCAGCGCGAGGCCTTTCGCCACCACTCCTACGTGTCGCCCGCCGCCAACGGCGTGATCTGTGGGTTTGGGCCCTTGGGCTACGAGCTGGCGATCGAGGCCATGGCCGAGCTGGTGGCCAAGCGGCGCGCCGACGCGACCAGCAAAGGTTAACGGATGCGGGCCCTGAGCAACGGCAGCACGGACCAGACACCCAGCATGGCGAAGGAGGCAAAGAGCAAGGGCAGTCCCGATCAGGATCTGATCAGAGAGCTGGCCCTTCTGCTTGAAGAGACCGGGCTTAGCGAGATCGAGATCGAGCGTGAAGGCCTGCGCGTGCGCGTGGCGCGGCAGCAGACCGTGACCGCCGCCGCAATCGCCGCCCCGCCCTTGGCCGCCGTCGCCGCGGTGCCGGCCACGGCCAAGCCGGCGGCCGACGATCCCGCCAAACACCCCGGCTCGGTGAAGTCGCCGATGGTCGGCACCGTCTACCTGGCGCCGGAGCCCGGCGCCGCCCCCTTCATCGACGTCGGCAGCCGCGTGGCGCAGGGGCAAACCATCCTGATCATCGAAGCCATGAAGACCATGAACCACATTCCCGCCCCGAAGGCTGGCACCGTCACTGCCATTCTCGTCGGCAATGGCCATCCGGTGGAGTTTGGCGAGCCGCTTGTGATCATCGAGTAATCCCGGAGCCGTCGCGCAGCGATGTTCGACAAGGTGTTGATTGCCAACCGCGGCGAGATTGCGCTGCGCGTGCTGCGCGCCTGCAGGGAGATCGGCATCGCCACCGTTGCCGTGCATTCCACCGCCGATGCCGACGCCATGCACGTGCGCCTGGCCGATGAAAGCGTCTGCATCGGCCCGCCGCCGTCGGCGGAGAGCTATCTCAACATTCCAAGCCTGCTGTCGGCCTGCGAGATCACGGGTGCCGATGCCATCCATCCGGGCTACGGCTTCCTGTCCGAGAACGCCCGCTTCGCCGAGATCCTGGAAGAGCACGGCATTACCTTTATCGGGCCCACCTCCGAACATATCCGCATGATGGGCGACAAGATCGAAGCCAAGAGGACCGCGCGGCGGCTCGGAATTCCGGTGGTGCCGGGCTCGGACGGCGCGCTCAGCAACGAGACGCAAGGTTTGAAGCTGGCCGAGCAGATGGGCTTTCCGGTGCTGGTCAAGGCCGCTGCCGGCGGCGGGGGCCGCGGCATGAAGGTTGCGCGCAGCGCCGAGGATTTCGAGCTCGCGGTCAGGACCGCGCGTGCCGAAGCCAAGGCCGCGTTCGGCGATGACAGCGTCTATCTGGAGAAATACCTGGCCAAGCCGCGGCACATCGAATTCCAGGTGTTCGGCGACGGCAAGGGCAACGCCATCCATTTGGGCGAGCGCGACTGCTCGCTGCAGCGCCGGCATCAGAAGATCCTGGAAGAGGCACCATCCCCGGCACTCAACGCCGAGCAGCGGCAAACCATGGGTGAGGTGGTCGCCAACGCCATGCAGAAGCTCAAGTACCGCGGCGCCGGCACCGTCGAGTTCCTGTACGAGGACGGCCAGTTCTACTTTATCGAGATGAACACGCGGCTTCAGGTCGAGCACCCGGTGACCGAAATGATCACCGGCCTCGACCTGGTGATCGAGCAAATCCGCGTTGCCTCGGGCGCGCCGCTATCGATTGCGCAACACGAAGTGGCGCTGTCGGGCCATGCCATCGAATGCCGCATCAATGCGGAAAACCCCAAGACCTTCATGCCTTCGCCCGGCACCATCACCTATTGGCACCCG
>DATFXD010000240.1:0-9454 GCA_035258605.1 Hyphomicrobiaceae bacterium
CAGCGTCGAGCCGGAATACCTGGAGCTGCGGCTCGCCAACCGGCACGGCCTCATCACCGGCGCCACCGGCACCGGCAAGACCGTCACCTTGCAGGTTTTGGCCGAAGGCTTTTCCAGCGCCGGGGTGCCGGTATTTGCCGCCGACATCAAGGGCGATCTTTCCGGTATTGCCGCCGCGGGCGAGAGGAAGGAGGGCCTCGTCAAGCGCGCCAAGGAGATCGGGCTCGACGACTGGACCAATGCCGCCTTTCCAACCTTGTTTTGGGATCTGTTTGGCGAGCAGGGTCACCCGATCCGGGCCACCGTCAAGGATATGGGGCCGTTGCTGCTGGCGCGGCTGATGGAGCTCAACGAAACCCAGGAGGGCGTCCTCAACATCCTGTTTCGGGTCGCCGCCGATGAAAACATGCCGCTCCTGGATCTCAAGGATCTGCGCGCCATGGCCAACGATATCGGCCAGCGCGGCAAGAGCTTGATGACAAAGTACGGCAACGTCTCGACGGTGTCGGTCGGCGCCATTCAGCGCCGGTTGCTGGTGCTGGAGGAGCAGGGTGCCAACAACTTCTTTGGCGAGCCGGCGCTCGAGATCGGCGATTTCATGCGCACGGCCGCCGACGGGCGCGGCTTCGTCAACATCCTGGCGGCGGAACGGCTGATGAAGACGCCGCGGCTCTACGCCACCTTCCTGTTGTGGCTGCTGGCCCAATTGTTCGACAAACTGCCCGAAGTTGGCGATCCGGAGCAGCCGAAGCTCGTCTTCTTCTTCGACGAGGCGCACCTGTTGTTCAGCGAGGCACCCAAGGCGCTGCTCGAGCAGGTCGAGCGCGTGACGCGCCTGATCCGCTCCAAGGGTGTCGGCGTCTACTACGTGACGCAGAACCCGCGCGACGTCCCCAATGCGGTTTCGGCGCAGCTCGGCAATCGCGTGCAGCATGCCTTGCGCGCCTTCACCCCGGTGGAGCAGAAGGGCATTCGCGCCGCGGCCGAAACCTTCCGGCCGAACCCCAAGCTCGACGTCGAACGGGTGATCCAGGAGCTCAAGGTCGGCGAAGCGCTGGTGTCGCTCTTGCACGGTGGCGGCGAGCCGTCGATGGTGCAGCGAACGTTGATCCGGCCGCCGTCGGCACGGCTCGGGCCGATCGCGGCAGCCGACCGCAAGCGGCAAATCGAGGCGAGCCCGATCTACGGCAAGTACGAGGAAGCAGTCGACCGCGAGTCGGCCTATGAGATGTTGCAGAAACGCACCGCCCAGGCGGCCTCGGCGCGGGACGCGGACGCCAACAGCTGGGGCAATATCCTGATGGGCGGGGGTACCGGCCGGCGCCAGGGCTATGGCGAGACCTTTGCCAAATCGATGATGCGATCGGTCGCGTCCAGCATCGGCAACGCCATCGTGCGCGCGGTGCTGGGCGGGCGACGCTGAGCTGAGGGAGATCGGCGATGACCCGTAAACAGGACGACAAGGAGCTGGTGGCGGGCCCGCGCCAAGAGATCGACGAGGAGGATCGGCCGCAGCCGCGGCGGCGCAGCGGCTACCAGCGCCAGAGCGTCGGCGAGGCGGCGGCCAAGGCGCTGGTCCGCTCGATCGGCTCCAGCCTGGGGCGGATCCTGGCCCGCGCCATCACTGGCCGCCTGCGCTGATCGGGCCGCCTGCGCTGATCAGGCCGCTTGCTTCAGCGCGCTCAAGGCTTCGACCCCGGACTGGCGCTCGATCGACATCAGGGCATCGAACACGGCACGCGCCGAAAGTCGTGGATTGCCGACCGCCAGGCAGCTCTCGAACTTGGTCCAGAGCTCCTCCGTCGTCAGCGGCAACTGCGGCGAGCCGCGCTCCTCGCTGATGCGTTGACTTTCAAGCCGCCGGCCATCGTTGGTGTCGATGACGACGAGGTCGTAAGGTGCCGACCCGGACCGGTTCGGATCCGGCCGATCGTCGGGTGCGATCGTCACTTTGCCGAGCAATGCCTGCACCTCCGGGCGCTGGACGAAGCCGTCGGTCAATTCGCCGAGCCCGACGCGGCCGGCAACGATCGAGCTCGCCATGGCAAACTGCATACTGAACTTGGCCTCAAGCCCGGTTTGCGGCCGCGCGTTGCGCAGGATGCTGGCGTTGCGCCGGCTGGTCGAGACGGTGATCGCTTTGACGTTGCCGCTCGCCACCGGCTCGGCACGCAACAGATCGAGCATGCCGTCGATCGCCCGGTGCGTGCAGTAGCACAGCGGATACTTCTTTACGCTGAGACCCTGGCTCAGGATTTGCCAGTCCCGTCCCGCGGCAACGGCGCGTTCGCGATCGGCCCGGCCGTTGGGGGAAACGGCGGCGAGAAAGCCCAGCGGGTGCTCGAGTGCGTCCGGCGAGGCGGTAAACCCGGCCGCGGCCAAGCGCGCGGACATGACGCCGGCGTGGGCGGCCCGCCCGGCGTGATAGGGCTTGGTCATGGTGCCGAAGTTGGCGACCAGCCCCGAACTGTGGGAGGCGCCGAGCGCGATCGCCATGGTGGCCCGATCGCGGTCGAGCCGGCGTAGCGAGGCTGCGGCCGCGGCGGCGGCGATGGCGCCGAAGATGCCGGTTGGATGCCAGCCCTTCTGGTGGTGCTGGTCGGGGTCGCGGCCAGCCAGCTCCGCCCACACCTCGTAGCCTGCAACGTAGGCGGTGGCCATCTCGGCGCCGGTCGAGCGCAGGCTTTCCGCCTCGGCCAGGATGGCAGGAACCAGGACCGTGCTCGGATGCCCGCGCAGGGAGACGTCGTCATAGTCGAGCGCGTGCGCGGCGGTGCCATTGATCCAGGCGGCCTCCGGCGCCGGCACCCGCGGGCCGCACAGGTAGAGGCTGGCCTCGCCCGGCGTCGGCGCCAGCGCCGCATGCAGCAGGCGCGGCGGGTCCTCGACGCTGCCCGCAATCATGGTGGCAACGCAATCGGCAAAGCCGGTGTGCACCACGTCGAGCGCCGCGGCCGGGATGGCCTCAAAGCCGAGGTCGGCGACGAAACTGCCGAGAGACTTGGTCAGCGACTGGGACATGGTGCCTCCTCGATGGCGTTGGTTGTGGGGCTGGCGCTGCCACTGTCGCCGAACGCCGCGGCGATGACAACCGCCGGCGGTCGCGATCGGAAGGCCGGCGGCTGCGCCGGCCGAACGACGGCAGCGATCGGCGGTCAGGCCAGCTTGCCGCGGGCCGCCACCGGCAGCACGCCCACGATCTTGTCGCCGCGCACGGCGATCATGCGGTCGAACATGTTGACGACCACGCACACGTGGTTGGGCACCACCCGCACGATGGTGCCGACCTCGGGCCGGTGGTTGCTGCGCGTCAGGTCAAGAAAGCCGTGCTCCTCGGCGAAGGCATGGATCTTGGCTTGCGGGTATTCCAGGATCAGACCGAAGCCATCATCGAGTGCGCCGGTGTCGGCGGTCAGCGTCTTGGAGCCGGCGTCGAGGATGCCACGGTCGGCGGCGGCGCGGCTCACCACCGTGGTGTAGACGCTGAGCGCGCAATCCTCAGGCGTGGCAGCGCCGCAGGCCAGCATCATGCGATCGTTGAAAACATAGGTGCCGGCGCGGTGCTCGGTAGCCCCGGTCAGCTGGCCGAGGTTGACAAGGTTCGGCGTGCCGCCGGTGGAGACGATGGTGGGTTCAAGCCCGAGCGCCCTGACGCCCTCGAGCGCCGCGTCGTAAAAGCGCTGCGTCTCAGGCCACGACTGTTCGGTGGGATAGAACAGGAAGCCTGCAAACCGCAGTTCCGGCGTGCTGTTAATCAGGCGCGCCAGCGCAACCGCCTCGGTGGGCTGTTCCACCCCGGCGCGCTTGCGGCCGGTGTCGCATTCGATGACGACGCCGAGCGGCCGGCCGGCAATGCGGCCGGCCCGCGCCAGGCCCTCGATCACGGTCGGGTGGTCGGCCGAGACCGTGACCGTGACGCGCTTCAACAGGGCGCCGAGCCGGCCGACCTTGGCCTCGCCTAAGAGGTTGTAGCTGATCAGGATGTCGTCGATGCCGGCGTCGGCCATGACCTCGGCTTCGCCGAGCTTCTGGCAGGTGATGCCCGTGGCGCCGGCCGCGAGCTGCATTTTGGCGAGCACCGGGCTCTTGTGCGTCTTGATGTGCGGCCGGTTGGCCATGCCAGTCGACGTCATGAGCGCCTGCACGCGGCTGATGTTGCGCTCGACCCGGTCGAGATCGATCACCACCGCCGGGGTGCCGAAGTCGGCCGCAATCTGCGCTTTGAGGGTCTCGGTGGGCATCGGCCGACCTCGCGGGTGTCGGTTGCAATCAGCATCGGGTCCTGACGCGGCCGGCACGAACGGCCGGCCGCCGCTTTGGCTTTGGCTGGCGCCGTCAGCGGCTGACGGTGCGCTCGAACTGGCGCAGCATGGTATTGCTGCGCACCACCGCCTCGTCGAGCGCCGCCTTGGCCGATTTCTTGCCGGCCAGCGCCGCCTCGATCTCCTCGGCCCAGACGTCGCGCAGCTGCACCATGTTGCCGAGGCGCAGGCCGCGCGAGTTCTCGGTCGGCTCCTTGTTGGTGAGCTCCAGCAGCGGCGTTTCCAGATAGGGATACTCCTTATAGAAACCCGACGCCTTGGTCTTTTCGTAGGCGGCCTTGGTGATCGGCAGGTAGCCCGACTTGGTATGCAGCTCGACCTGCCGGTCGGTCTCGGACAGGAAAGTGAAGAACTTGGCGACGCCCTTGTACTCGGCGGCGCTCTTGCCCGCCATCACCCACAAGGAGGCACCGCCGATGATGGAGTTCTGCGGTGCGCCGGCGACGTCGGGATAATAGGGCATCGGCGCGCTGGCGAACTCGAACTTGGCGTTGGCGCGGACGTTGCCGAAGAAGGCCGAGGAGGTGAGAAAGATCGGGCACTCGCCGGAGGTGAAGCGGCCTTCACCGGTATTGGTGCGCCCGGAATAGTCGTAGGTCTTGTCTTTCTGCAGCTCGACCAACTTCTCCAGGTGCTTGACGTGCAGGGGAGCGTTGAACTTCATCTCCGTGTCCCAGCCGTCCATGCCGTTGGACTTGCTGGCCAGCGGCACGTTGTGCCAGGCAGAGAGCTGCTCGAGGTTGACCCAGGTGACCCAGGCGTTGCCAAAGCCGCAATTGCTGTAGCCGGCCGCCTTCAGTTTCTTGGCCGCCTCGAACAGCTCGGGCCAGGTTTTGGGCGGCTGGTCGGCGTTGAGGCCGGCCTTGCGCAACGCGTCCTTGTTCACCCACATCACCGTGCTTGACGAGTTGAACGGGAACGACAGCATTTCCCCCTTGGTGGTCGAATAGTAGCCGGTGATTGCCGGCAGATAGGCCTTGGGATCGAACGCCTCACCGGCCTCTTTCATCAGCACGTGCACCGGTTTGATGGCGCCGGTCGCCGCCATCATGGTGGCGGTTCCGACCTCAAACACCTGCAAGATGTGCGGCGCCTGACCGGCGCGGAACGCGGCAATGCCGGCGTTCATGGTGTCGGCGTAGCCACCCTTGTAGCTGGGAACGACCTTGTAATCCTTCTGCGCCTCGTTGAAGTCCTTGCTGAGTTTGATGATAAGATCGTTGTTGGCCCCGGTCATGGCATGCCACCATTGGATCTCGGTTTGCGCCGACACCGGAGTGGCGGCGGCGACGAGCGCTCCCGCGACCAGCCAGCTCCAGCCAAATTGCCTCTGCATCTCGTTCCTCCTGATCAGACCCTTACGCCCCGTTGCGTTCGGCGCTGGTGGCTAGCGTCTCACAATGACAAACGCGCGACACGCGCGCGAGCGGGCAACCTAGCGCACCGCCCCGCACGATTGGAAGGCTGCCCAAACCGATGTCCGGGGGATGCAGCGGGCCCAGCGGCGCCGCCAGCCCGAGAGCGGCGCCGGCTCCAGCGCGCCACCGGCCCCAGTGCGCAGCCTCTTTGTGCGGGCCGGCCGGGTGCGCCTGCCGCGGCCACACCCGCAAGGTCCAAGCGCGTGCGCCGAGGCCTTCGGGTGCCGGCTCTAAGGTGCGCCGCCGGGGGACCGAAATCGCGAGCGGCGCACCCCCGGCCGCGCTTGACAGCCCTGCGCTTCTTGGCTATCTCCCCAGCGGTCTTTGGCACTCGATCGATCAAAGTGCTAACAGAGCCCAGGCGGCGGCCCCGAGGCTTGCCGCGAAAGTTCCATAACCCACTGAAACGGAGAGATTTTCTCGATGAAGTTCCGTCCTCTGCACGACCGCGTTGTCGTGCGCCGCGTCGACAGCGAGACCAAGACGGCTGGGGGCATCATTATTCCCGACACGGCGGCCGAGAAGCCCCAACAGGGCGAGGTGGTTGCGGTTGGCCCAGGCGCACGCGACGAGAGCGGCGCCATCGTGCCGATCGACCTGAAGCCCAAGGACAAGGTGCTGTTTGGCAAGTGGTCCGGCACCGAGGTCAAGATCGACGGCCAAGAGCTGTTGATCATGAAGGAGAGCGACATCATGGGGGTGCTCGAGAAGTAGCCCCATCGCATGAGGTGCCGTGGGGGCAGGCGGGCTCCCCTGGCGCGCCGGCAACTTAGTCCGCGATCTGAAAGAATTGCCAGTTCACCTTCCAGGAGTTAGCCCAACATGGCTGCGAAAGACGTCAAGTTCTCTGCCGATGCACGCGAGCGGATGCTGCGCGGGGTCGATATTCTTGCCAACGCCGTCAAGGTCACACTCGGCCCCAAGGGCCGCAACGTCGTGCTTGAGAAGTCGTTCGGGGCGCCGCGCACCACCAAGGATGGCGTTACCGTCGCCAAGGAGATCGAACTTGAGGACAAGTTCGAGAACATGGGCGCTCAGATGGTGCGCGAGGCCGCCCAGAAGACCAACGACATTGCCGGCGACGGCACCACCACGGCCGTCGTGCTGGCACAGGCCATCGTACGCGAGGGCATGAAGGCGGTGGCCGCTGGCATGAACCCGATGGATCTGCGGCGCGGCGTCGACAAGGCGGTGGCGCAGGTCGTGGAAGACATCGAGAAGCGCGCCAAGAAGGTCAAGAACAGCCAGGAAGTGGCGCAGGTCGGCACCATTTCGGCCAACGGCGAGAAGGCGATCGGCGACATGATCGCCGATGCCATGCAGAAGGTCGGCAATGAGGGCGTGATCACGGTCGAAGAGGCCAAGAGCCTCGAGAGCGAACTCGACGTGGTCGAGGGCATGCAGTTCGACCGCGGGTATCTGTCGCCCTATTTCATTACCAACGCCGACAAGATGATCGCCGAGCTCGAGGAGCCCTACCTCTTGATCCACGAGAAGAAGCTCGCCAGCCTGCAGCCGCTGCTGCCGGTGCTCGAGGCGGTGGTGCAGAGCGGCAAGCCGCTCTTGATCATCGCCGAGGAGGTCGAGGGTGAGGCGTTGGCGACCTTGGTCGTCAACAAGCTGCGCGGCGGGCTCAAGGTCGCCGCCGTCAAGGCGCCCGGCTTCGGTGATCGCCGCAAGGCGATGCTCGAGGACATCGCCATTCTGACCAACGGTCAGGTGATCAGCGAAGACCTTGGCATCAAGCTCGAGAACGTGACGCTCGACATGCTGGGCAAGGCCAAGCGCGCGCGGGTCGAGAAGGAGAACACCACGGTCATCGACGGCGCCGGCAAGAAGAAGGAGATCGAGGGTCGCGTTTCCCAGATCAAGGCGCAAATCGACGAGACCACCTCCGACTACGACCGTGAGAAATTGCAGGAGCGGTTGGCCAAGCTCGCCGGCGGCGTGGCGGTGATCAAGGTCGGCGGCGCCACCGAGGTCGAGGTGAAGGAGCGCAAGGACCGCGTCGACGACGCGCTCAATGCCACCCGCGCCGCGGTCGAAGAGGGCGTGGTCGTCGGTGGCGGCGTGGCGCTGCTCAAGGCGGCGCAGGCCATTACCGTCAAGGGTGAAAACGAGGATCAGGAAGCGGGCATCAATATCGTCAAGCGCGCACTGCAGTCCCCGATCCGCCAGATCGCCGAGAACGCCGGCGTCGAGGGCTCGATCGTGGTCGGCAAGGTGCTCGAAGGCCGCGGCGCCGCCTTTGGCTACGACGCCCAGAACGGCGAGTATGGCGACATGTTCGACAAGGGCATCATCGATCCGGCCAAGGTCGTGCGCACGGCGCTGCAGGATGCCGCATCGATTGCCGGCCTGCTCATCACCACCGAGGCCGGTGTGGCCGAGGCGCCGAAGAAGAAGGATGCGGCGCATGCTGGCCATGCGCACGGCATGGAAATGTAAGGCCATCGTCCTCGCCAAGTGATTGAAAGTGGCCGTCCGCGCCTGGCGCGGGCGGCCATTTTGCTTGGGGCCACCTTGGGCGTAGGCTAGAGCCGCCGCGGCACGGGATCGAGGGGCCCACGTCGCGCCCGATCGGCGCCCGGCCGAGGCCGTTGCCCTTGCCGCCGCCTTTTTCTTCGGGCTATTGACGGCCCGTCACAGCGATCCCGAAGGAATGTTGGCATGCCCAGCCGGCGGCGGATGATGCAGTTGCTGGCGGCCGCGTCGGCGGCCGCGGCGGGTGGCTGGGCCCTGTTGGCACCGAGCCGCGGCAATGCCTATTACAGCGGTCCCATTTCGGATCACTTCGATGGCACGCTGTTTTTCAATCCCGGCGGCCACAAGCCCAAGAACCAACTGGCGATCCTGAAGTGGCAATTGACCGATCGCGGGGTGGCCTGGCCCGACGCCTACCCGAGCCCGTTCGCGCCCGACCGCCCGCCGCCCAGCTACCAGGCGGCCGGCGCCCGCATTACCCACGTCGGCCACGCCTCGTTTTTGATCCAGACGCGCGGCCGCAACATTCTGATCGATCCGGTATGGGCCGAGCGGGCGAGCCCATTGTCATTCCTTGGTCCGCGGCGGGTGAACGCGCCCGGCATCGGCTTTGAGGCGTTGCCCAAGATCGACGTCGTGCTCGTCACGCACAATCATTACGATCACATGGACGTGGCGACCTTGGGCGCGTTGTGGCAACGGTTTCGGCCGCGCATCGTCACCCCGCTCGGCAACGATAGCATCCTGCGTCAGGGCATTGCCGGGCTTGAGGCCCAGGCGCTCGACTGGGATGGCCTCGCCGATCTCGAGGGCGGCCTCAGGGTGCACGTCGAGCCGACCCTGCACTGGTCGGCGCGCGGCACCAGCGATCGACGGCATGCGCTATGGGCGAGCTTCGTGCTGGAGGCCGGCTCGCAGAAGATCTATTGCGTCGGCGATAGCGGGTATGGCGACGGCGACAGTTTCCGCCGCGTGCGCCAACGCCACCCCGCGCTCTCTTTGGCGCTGTTGCCGATCGGCGCCTACGAACCGCGCTCCATCATGCGCAACAATCACATGAACCCGGAAGAAGCGATCGCGGCGCTCGCGCTGTGTGGGGCCCGGCGGGCGCTCGGACATCATTGGGGAACCTTCCGGCTCACCAACGAGGCCGTCGACGAGCCGCCGCAGCGTCTCGCCGCCGACCTCGCCAAGCGCGGCTGGCCGACCGAGCGCTTCCAGGCCGTACGC
>DATFXD010000241.1:0-11517 GCA_035258605.1 Hyphomicrobiaceae bacterium
CGGCGGGCGTTGCCGGCGGCGGCCGCGGCTCGGCCCCATCGCCGGCCTTGCCGGCGAGCCCCGGTTTCGCCTCGACGGGATAGAAGGTATAGGACAGCACGATCAGCGAGATCGAGCGGCCGTCACGATCCTTGAGCATGCCCGGATCGATGAAGAAACTGACCGGCATCTCGACGCTCTGGTGCGGCTCCAGGGTCTGCTCGCTGAAACAGAAGCACTGGATCTTGTTGAAGAAGCCGCCGGCCGGTTCCGGTGTGACGTTGAAGGTCGCCATGCCCTTCACGGTGTGGTCCGACAAATTGGTGGCGCGGTAGAACGCCAGCGCGTTCTCGCCGACCTTGACGTCGAGCGTTGCCTGCACCGGCTCAAAGCGCCACGGCATGCCGGGGGTGACGTTGGCATCGAAACGGACGGTAATGGTCTTGTCGACGCTTTGCTCGGAGCCATGCTCGGCGCGCTGCGGCGTACCGGCAAAGCCGGTCGCTTCGCAGAACAAGCGGTAGAGCGGCACCGAGGCGAAGGCTGCCCCAACCATCACCACCACCAGCGCCACGCACGCCACCGCTACCAGCAGATGCCGCCGATCTTCGCCGCCTGGCTTGTCAGCTTTCGCCATGGTCTCGACCCATCACTGGTTGATCACAGCGGACGGTTCATGACATTGCCGCCCAGCCGCACGATGGTGGCGATGTAGAACAACAGCACGAGTGCGGCCAGCGCCAGCCCGATCGCAATCGATCGCATCTTGCGGCGGCGCTCCCATTCGCGTTGTTGCTCCTCGCTCACCCGAGCGCCGCTCCCGTCAGGCTCAGAGCGCGGCTTGCCACCGCTTCCAGCAACAGCACGGCAAACAGCAAAAACAGATAGACGATGGAAAACGC
Source organism: Hyphomicrobiaceae bacterium (assembly GCA_035258605.1). GTDB lineage: Bacteria > Pseudomonadota > Alphaproteobacteria > Rhizobiales > Hyphomicrobiaceae > AWTP1-13. The sequence continues at coordinate 882 of DATFXD010000241.1, forward strand.
GAACAGGCGGCGGGCGGCGCGGTCGCCGGCGCGGCCGTCGCCGGCCCGGTTCAAGGTCAGCGCCAGCGCCAGCAGCACGCCGCCGGCCGCGATCGCTGTCAGCGCATAAAGCGCGCCACCCAGATTAATGAGTGCCGGCAGCAACGCCACCATCACCAACAGCGCCGAATAGATCACGATCTGTTTGCGCGTCTCGGCGCCGCCCGCCACCACGGGCAGCATCGGTACTTTGGCGCGCTCGTAATCGCGCGCGCGATAGAGCGCCAGCGCCCAGAAATGCGGCGGCGTCCACATGAAGATGATCAAGAACAGCACCACGCTTTCAAGGCTGATGCTGCCGGTCGCGGCCGCCCAGCCGATCATCGGTGGGAAGGCGCCGGCGGCGCCGCCGATGACGATATTGTGCGGCGTCCTGCGTTTCAGCCAAATGGTGTAGACGAACAGATAGAAGGCGATGGTGAGCGCCAACAGCCCGCCCGCAACCCAGTTGATGATCAAGCCGAGGGTGGTCACCGAGCCCACCGCCAGGATCACGCCGAACGCGAGCGCTTCCTCGGGGCTCACGCGCCCGCGCGGGATCGGCCGGCCGGCGGTGCGCTGCATCGAGCCGTCGATGTCCGCGTCGTACCACATGTTGAGCACGCCCGAGGCGCCGGCGCCGACGGCGATCGCCAGCATGGCGATGCCGGCGAGAACCGGATGCAGTTGCCCCGGCGCCAGCATCATGCCGGTGAAGGCGGTGAACACCACCAGTGACATCACGCGCGGCTTCATCAGCGCGATGAAGTCACCGACACTGGCGCCGGCCAGGTTTGCCGCCCGGACGCTCGTCATTTCAATGCCAAGTTCGGCCATATCGCTGTCGTCGGGTAGCGCGCTTCTCGCGCGAGCCTCAGTGATGCGCGCTCTGTTGCAAGGTCGGCAGGCGCTCGTAGGAGTGGAACGCCGGCGGTGATGGCAAGGTCCACTCGAGCGTGGTGGCGCCGGCACCCCAGGGATTGTTCGCCGCCTTCACCTTGGCGACGAAGTAGGCGTAGAGCATCGCGGCCACGAACACCAAGGTGCCGGTGGCGGTGATGTAGGAGCCGACCGATGACCACCAATTCCAGTAGGCGAAGGCGTCGGGATAGTCCGAGTAGCGCCGCGGCATGCCGGCCAAGCCCAAAAAGTGCTGCGGGAAGAACAGCACGTTGGCACCGATGAAGGTGAGCCAGAAGTGCAGCTTGCCGAGCGCCTCGTTGTACATGTAGCCGGTCATCTTCGGGAACCAGTAGTACCAGCCCGCGAAAATCGTGAACACGGCACCGAGCGACAGCACGTAGTGGAAGTGCGCCACCACGTAGTAGGTGTCGTGCAGCGCCCGATCGACGCCGGCGTTGGCCAGCATGATGCCGGTGACGCCGCCCAAGGTGAACAGGAAGATAAAGCCGAGCGCCCACAGCATCGGCACGCGGAACTGGATGGAGCCGCCCCACATGGTGGCGATCCACGAGAAGATCTTCACGCCGGTCGGCACCGCGATCACCATGGTCGCGAACACGAAGTAGGCCTGGGCATCGACCCCCATTCCGGACACGAACATGTGGTGGGCCCAAACGATGAAGCCGATGAAGCCGATCGCGACCATGGCGTAGGCCATGCCGAGATAGCCGAACACCGGCTTTTTCGAGAAGGTCGAAACGATGTGGCTGATCATGCCGAACCCCGGCAGGATCAGGATGTAGACCTCCGGGTGACCGAAGAACCAGAACAGATGCTGGTAGAGCAGCGGGTCGCCGCCGCCGGCAGCATTGAAGAAGGTGGTGCCGAAGTTGCGGTCGGTCAGCAGCATGGTGATGGCGCCGGCGAGCACCGGCAGCGACAGCAGCAGCAGGAAGGCGGTGACCAGCACGCTCCACACGAACAGCGGCATCTTGTGCAGGGTCATGCCGGGCGCGCGCATGTTGAAGATGGTGGTGATGAAATTGATGGCGCCCAGGATCGAGGAGGCACCGGCCAGATGCAAGGACAGGATCGCGAAGTCCATGGCCGGTCCAGGATGGCCGCTGGTGGAGAGCGGCGCATAGATCGTCCAGCCCGCGCCGACGCCGTCCATCCCTGGCGGTCCTTCGACGAACATCGAGGTGACGAGCAGCGTGAACGAGGCCGGCAGCAGCCAGAACGAAATGTTGTTCATGCGCGGGAAGGCCATGTCCGGCGCGCCGATCATCAGCGGCACGAACCAGTTGCCGAAGCCGCCGATCATCGCCGGCATCACCATGAAGAACACCATGATGAGGCCGTGCCCGGTGACGAACACGTTGAACAGGTGACCGTTGGAGAAATACTGCAGGCCCGGTTCCTGCAGCTCCATGCGCATGCCAACCGACAGGAAGCCACCGACCAGTCCGCCCATAATGGCGAACAACAGGTACATCGTGCCGATGTCCTTGTGGTTGGTGGAATTGAGCCAGCGCCCTATGCCGTAAGGCGTGTGGGCATGGTCATGGCCGTGATCTGAGTGAGCCGCCGACTTCTCTGCCATTCGAGCACCTTCGCCTTCCATTGCCTTGCCTGCCACTGCGGGGTCAAACCGTCTAGCGCGTCGCGGCCAGCCGTTTGCTCCCCGCCAGCTCCTGGGCGGCGTTGCGGATGATTTCTTTGACGCGCTTGCGATCGCGCGCCTTAAGCGCACTTGCCCAATCGGCGAACACCTGATCCTTCACCACGCGGATGGCGATCGGCATGAAGGCATGGTCCTTGCCGCACAACTCGGAGCATTGGCCGAAGTATAGTCCTTCCTGGGTCGGCTTGAACCAGGTCGCCGTCACCCGTCCGGGCACCGCGTCCACCTTCGATCCGAACGAGGGAATGGTCCAGGAGTGGATGACGTCGGTCGAGGTGACGAGCATGTGCACCACCTTGTTGACGGGAACCAGGATCTCGTTGTCGACCGCCAGATTGCGTGGCACCTGGTCGGCCGGCATGCCAGCCTTGATGGCATCCTCACGCTCGCTATCCTGCAGCATCACCGAATCGACGCTCAGTCCCTGATCGGGGTACTCGTGCGTCCAGTTCCAGGTGTGGCCGATGGCTTTGATGGTGAGATCGGGCGGGGGATAGGTGTACTGGTCGAACAGCAGTTTGAACGAGGGGATGGCAATGGCGACCAGAATGAACACCGGGATCACGGTCCATAGCACTTCGACCGTGGTGTTGTGGGTCGTGCGCGAGGGCGTCGGGTTGCGCTTTTCGCTGAAGCGCCACATCACATAGACCAACAGCAGCATCACGAACGTGGTGATGCTGATAATAATGACGTTGACGTAGTCGTGCACGCGGTGGATCTCGGCGGCAATCGGCGTGACGGCGTCCTGAAAGCCGATCTGGCGTGGCGATGGCTGCCCGGCGCCGGCCAGCACCGGGGTGGCCAGGCTGGCGCCGGCCATGGCGGCGCTCAGGCGTTGAACCACACCCCAGCTCGGGCTCTTCATCGTCATGTGTCGTTGCTCCCGGTCCTGGACCTTGCACCACCCCTGGCGGCCAGGGTTGGCGCAAGCCGAAATCCTCCCGCTGCGGCCAGACCCGTTGTTCCCTCGCCGGGCCCGATCGGGCCAAAATGTGACGGGTGGCGTCAGCTTCGACTCGAACGCGTGAAGGTCTCGCTCGTCGCCACCAAGCATAATGGCAGCGCCGGACTCAAGGGCACCCGCTGCGGCATTTCCACGCGTGAGAAAGCCGCCGGCCGCCCGGCGCGCAACCGCCGGCGGCAACCGCATTTTGGCCGGATTTGTTGGCCACATCAAAACCAGTCGCGGGCAGGTGCGGAAATGGGGGGCCGCGGTGCGCCAAGTGCGCTTCCGCTCCACCTGGATCGGTCCCAGTCCCGGACACCTCAAAAGGAAGACGAGTTTGTTGCGCCGATCCCTTCGAGCACCCCGACCGGTCGCTCCCCGCCGCGGCGTACTGGCCGCCGTCATCGCCTCTGGGCTGGCGCTGGGGGCAAGCGCCGGGGTCGGGGCGCAGGCGCCACAGACGCCCGAGGGCGGCACCATCAAAGCCCAGCACGGCGATTGGCAGATCGTGTGCAAGCCGCCGCCGCCCGGCGCCAAGCACGAAACCTGCGCCATGGTGCAGAGCGTCACCGCCGAAGACCGCAGCAACGTCGGCCTCACCGTCTATGTGCAGCGCTTTTCCGACGGCAAGCGGGTGTTGCGCGTGTTTGCCCCCCTGGGCGTGCTGCTACCGCCGGGTCTCGGGCTCAAGATCGACGACAAGGACGTCGGCCATGCCCCGTTCGTGCGCTGCCATTCGTTTGCCTGCTATGCGCAGGTGGTGTTGGAAGAGCCGCTGATCGAGCAGCTCAAGACCGGCAAGACCGCGGTGTTTATCATCTTTCAGACCGAGGAAGCCGGGATCGGCATTCCGATCTCGCTCGCGGGCTTCAACCAGGCGCTGGCAGCGCTGTAAAGGCGCGACGCTCGCCCGCGCCTATCGTGCAGCACCGGCGCGATGATCCTTGCCGGGCGCGCACACCCCAGGCTGGCCCGCGCGGCTCCCTCCCGGTTTCGCCACTTTGTTCCGCTATGCAACGAGAGGGGGCGACACGAGAACAAGAAGAGTGCGCGAATCCATTCGAATGACCCTCCCCCACAGCCCGCTTGCTGGCGCGCAAGAGAGCACCGAGGCCCGCCGTCGGCGGCGCATCGAAGCCTTTCATCCCTCTTATCGCCGCTCGATCCGCGAGGTGAGCGACGGCGCCCCCGCGGTTGAAGATCTGGCAGAGAGTTTTCCGGCGTTGTTGTTCGCGCTCAGCACGCAATTTGGCTCCAAGCCGCGGCGCGAGCTCAGCTTGGCGCTGATCTGCCGGGGCGCCAGCCTGCGCCAGGCCGCGGAAGCTCTTGGCTTGCCGTGGTGGCTGCGCAAGCTGCCGGCGCAGGCGTTCACCGAACCGCTCGCCGCTTTTCCCGGTGGCGACGACTACAGCTTGCGCATCGCCAGTCTGATCCCCCGCCTCGACACCGCGACGGTGCCGTGGCTGAAGCGCGTCGGTCAGGCGCAGGACATAGCCGGCAACGACTATGCGCTGTGGATGGCGCGCCAGTCGGAGCTTTCGAGCTGGCCCGACGAGGTGTTCGACTTCATGGCGGCCTGGGCCTGGTACAGCCGGCGACCGGGGTTGCTTGGCTCCCGCCTGGTGCGCCGTCCGTGGGGTGCGGACATGGGTTTCAAGCGTGCGCGCGAGGAGATGGGCGCTTGGCGGCAGCGACTGCGCTTGAGCGAATACTTGGGCACCGGCATCAAGGCGCCCTGGCTCGCCGACGCGCGGGTGGCCGGGTTCGATTTCGTGGCGCTGCGCACGGTCGACGACTTTATCAACGAGAGCGCCGCGCTCGACAACTGCCTCGACCAATATGCCGACCAGCTCAATGCCCGCCTGAGCGCCATCTACTCCATCCGCCGCGGCGACCGGCACGTGGCCTGTGTCGAGATCGGGCTGCACGATGAGGAGGTGACGATGCCGACCATCGTGCAACTGCGCGGCGCGCGCAATCGGCGCGCCCCGCCGGAGGTCTGGCAGGCGACGTTCGCCTGGCTGGGCGGCCAGCGGCTCGAGCCGTTGTCACCGGATCGCCGGCAACCCAAATCGGCCGAGCGCCTCGCCGCCCGGCGGCGGATTTGGGAACCCTATCTGGCGTTTCTGGACGGCGCCGGCCGCGCGCAGCGGTTTCGCCGCGTGCTCGAGGGGGTGGCGAGCGCCGCCCCGCGCCGGGCGCGCGCCGGCATGCCGGCGGCGCTGAGACCGGCGCAGCGGACGCGACCGCGCCCGGAGGGCAAGCAGGACTGAGGGTGTTGCCCGGCGCTAATCTCGCCCCACCAGCTCGCCGGCGAGTGCCTTGGCAATCAGGGCGCGGGTATTGTCGATGCCAAACAGCTCGATAAAGCCGCCGAAGCGCGGACCCTGAGATTGCCCGAGCAGCACCTCATAGAGCGCCGAAAACCAGGCTCTGAGCGGTTCGAAGGCGTGCCGCTTGCCGACCTCGTAGACCAGGTTCTGCAAGTCCTCGCCGCTGCTCCCGGCCGGCACCCCTGCCAGCTCGCTTGCCAGTGCCTCCAGCGCCCGGCGCTCGGTCTCGGTTGCCAGCCGGTAGCGCTTGTTGGGTTTGACGAAGTCGCGATAGTAGGCAAGCGCGTAGCCTGCCAGCTGGTCAAGCACAGGAAATTTCTGCGGCGTCGCCGCCGGCGAATATTTGCGGATAAAGCCCCACAAGGTGGTCTTGGATTCGGCATTCGACACGGCGACCAGGTTCAACAGCAGGGCGAAACTGATCGGCAGCTCGGCCTCGGGCGGCGCGCCGGCATGAATGTGCCAGGCCGGGTTCTCGAGCTTGGCTTTGGCATCCTCCTGAGGGTACTTGGCAAGGTAGGTCAAATACTCATCGACCGCCTTCGGGATCACGTCGAAGAACAGCCGTTTGGCCGCTTTCGGCTTCTGGAACATGAACAGCGACAGGCTCTCGGGCGAGGCATAGGTCAGCCATTCCTCGATGGTGATCCCATTGCCCTTGGACTTGGAGATCTTGCCGCCATCCTGATCGAGGAACAGTTCGTAGATGAAGCTCTCCGGCGGCGTGCCGCCGAGAGCCCGACAGATTTTGGAGGACAATGTCACCGAATCGATCAGGTCCTTGCCGCACATTTCGTAATCGATCCCAAGCGCGGTCCATCTCAGCGCCCAGTCGGCCTTCCACTGGCACTTGACGCGGCCGCCGGTCACCTCCGTTTCCACCTTCTCGCCGCTGTCGGGATCGAGGTAGACCACGGTGCCCTTGCCGGGATGCCGCTCCAGCATCGGCACCTGCAGTACCTTGCCCGAGGTCGGCGAAATCGGCAGGAACGGCGAATAGGTTTGCCGACGCTCGGGCCCGAGCGTCGGCAGGATGATGTCCATGACCTTGTCGTAGGCGATCAACATGTTGATCAGGGTGGCATCGAACAGGCCCGCCCGATAGCATTCGGTGGCCGAATAGAAGTCGTATTCGAACCCGAACTGGTCGAGGAAGCGCCGAAGCCGCGCGTTATTGTGGTGCGCAAAACTTGGATGCTCGCTGCCGAAGGGATCGGGAACGGAGGTGAGCGGCTGATCGAGATGCCGGGCCAGCATGTCCTTGTTGGGCACATTGTCGGGGATCTTGCGCAAGCCATCCATGTCATCGGAAAAGCAGATCAGCCGCGTCGTGCGCCGGCCTTCGGTCAGCACCTCGAAGGCATGCCGCACCATGGCCGTGCGTGCCACCTCCCCGAAGGTGCCGATGTGTGGCAGCCCCGAGGGACCATAGCCGGTCTCAAACAGCACGGTTTTGTCGGCGCCGTCAGGGCGCGCCTCGAGGCGCTTGAGGACACGCCGCGCCTCCTCGAACGGCCAAGCGCGCGCCGCGTTGGCGGTACGGCCAAGCGCGGGATCACTATTTAAGGTCGTGGGCATGGGCGCCCTATGCGAGAGTTAAGGCTGTGAGGCCTCAGCGCGCGCCCGCGCCCCGAGCGCGTGGCACGTCGCACATGCACGGGGGTGGTGGCGCGCGGCCACGAATCGGCAAGGCTATGCCACGCAGGCTGGCCAGGTGTCCACAACGGGGTATTTGCGACGGCGGCCAAAGCGGCTAGTTTGCCCCGATAGCATCACCGGCCGGAACCCAGCCCCATGCGCGAGCGCCTGCATTTTCTGCTGCTCAACGTCGGCCACTTCATGGATCATCTGTTCACGCTGATCTTTGCCAGCGTGGCAGCGCTGGCGCTCAGCCGCGAGTGGGGCCTGGGCTACGCCGACCTTCTGAAATACGCCACGCCCGGTTTCTTTGCCTTCGGCGTGTTTGCCCTGCCCGCCGGCTGGCTCGCCGACAAGTGGAGCCGCGATGGCATGATGAGCGTGTTTTTCATCGGCATCGGCCTGACCTCGATCGCCACCAGCGCCGCGCGCACGCCGCTCGAGATCGGGCTCGGCCTGTTCGTACTTGGCATGTTTGCCGCCATCTACCATCCGGTCGGTCTCGCCATCGTCGTCGAGCGGTGGAAGAACACCGGCATGCGCATCGCCGTCAACGGCGTGTGGGGCAATCTCGGCGTTGCCAGTGCCGCCTTGATCACCGGCTATTGCATCGATCACGGCGGCTGGCGCGCAGCCTTCCTGGCGCCGGGTGTGGCCTCGATCGTGATCGGCATCGCCTATACCTGGCTGCGCTGGCGCGACATCACCAGCCCGGCACCGCGCGGCAAGCCGGCGGCCACGGCGCGTGCGCTGCCAGGCGACATGAAGGCAGTGCTGAAACGCGTTTCGGTGATCGTGTTTCTGACCACCGCAGTGTCGAGCATCGTCTTCCAGTCAACCACGTTCGCGCTGCCCAAAGTATTCGATGAACGTCTCGCCGGTGTTGCCATCTCCGCCACCGATGTTGGACGGCTGGCGTTCCTGGTGTTCGCGCTGGCTTCGATCGGTCAACTGATCGTCGGCCACTTTCTCGATCGGGTCGGCCCGCGCACGGTGTTCATGTCGGCGGCCGCCCTGCAGGTCATCTTCTTTATGCTGATGCCGGGCCTCGCCGACTGGGCGGCACTGGTGTGCGCAATGGGCTTCATGCTGGCCGCATTCGGACAAATCCCGATCAACGACTACATGATCGGGCGGCTGGCCGACGGCGAGTGGCGGGCGCGCATCTACGGTGTGCGCTACGTGGTGAGCTTCACGGCGCTGGCCGCGACCTTGCCCTTGATCGCCTTCATTTACGAAAATTGGGGTTTCGACGCGCTGTTTCGCGTGCTGGCGCTGTCGGCGGCGGTGATCCTGGCGGCAGTCTCCCTGCTGCCGCAGCGACTGCCGGCAACGCGCGATGCGTTGGCGAGCGCTTGATCAATCGGATGCCGCGCGCCGCACTGGGGTCGGCGACAGGCAGCAATCGGGCCCCGGGGAGAGAGCATGCAGCCACACGACGTGATCGGTATCGGCAACGCCATCGTCGATATCATCGGCCGCTGTGATGATGCGTTTTTGGCGCGCCACCACCGCGCCAAGGGCAGCATGCAGCTCATCGATGCGGCGGCGGTTGCCGCCCTTTACGCGGCGATGGGGCCGGGCGTGGAAATCTCCGGCGGCTCGGTCGCCAACAGCATGGTTGGGGTGGCCTCGCTCGGCGGCAAGGCCGCCTTTATCGGCAAGACCGCGGCCGATGCGTTCGGAGAGGTTTTTGCGCACGACATCCGTGCCGCCGGGGTCACGTTCACGACGCCGCCGGCGCCGGCCGGCAGCGAACCGACCGGCCGCTCGCTGATCCTCGTCACCCCGGACGGGCAGCGCACCATGAACACCTTCCTGGGCGTCAGCCCGCAGCTCGGCAGCGACGAGCTCGACCCGGCGCTGATCAGCTCAGCGCGGATCGTCTATCTGGAAGGGTATCTGTTTGATCGCCCAGAGGCCAAGGCGGCGTTCCGGCGGGCGGCCGAGATCGCGGTCAACGCCGGGCAACGGGTGGCGCTGTCGCTGTCGGATGCGTTCTGCGTCGATCGGCATCGCGCCGAGTTCCTCACTTTGATTCGCTCCGTGGTCGACATCTTGATCGCCAACGAGGCGGAGATCACCGCGCTCTATCAAGTGGCCTCGTTCGACGAGGCGGCACGGCGGGCCAGCACCGACACCAAGCTTGCGGCGTTGACGCGGTCCGACAAGGGCAGCGTGATCTTGAGCGCCGACGCGGCGCCGATCAGCATCGCGCCCGCGCCGGTGGCCAAGGTGGTCGACACCACCGGGGCCGGCGACCTCTATGCCGCGGGCTTCCTCTACGGGCTCAGCCGTGGGCTCGGCCTCACGGCTGCTGGCCGCCTCGGCAGCCTGGCGGCGGCGGAGATCATTGGCCATCTCGGCGCCCGACCCGAGGTCAGCCTGGCCGAGCTGGCGCGGGCGCAGCAGCTTCTCACCTAGCACCCGCACCCGAAGATCGAGGCGGCAGCCCCATGCGCCGCCCCGGAAACGGTGCCCACCAGCTCGCCGCCCGCTCAGGCATGCGAGTTGAAGCGCCAGCTCTCCTCGCAGGTGCGCCGGCGCTGATCGGGATCGCCATAGGCGTAGGACGTAATCTCGCTCGGATGGATGCCGATGTCGCGCAAGGTGCGGTCATCGAGCGCGGCAAGGATGCGCACGGTGGTGCGCCGCCGTTGCCAGATCCAATAGGCCTGCCAGGCCCCGGCCAGGCGTTGGCGGAGCCACGAGCGGGTGCCGCCAACGGGCCGGCGTGCGGGCGAAATGACATGCGCGGACGTCATGAACTTCTCCTTCAGTGTTAAGCAATTTCTGTCGATTCTTTGGCCGCTCGTTCCCATTGACGCATGCGCACCGGGAAAGGCAGCGCGGCATGCCCGCACTATGCGAGATGGCTCATGACAGCCTGCTGTCAGGAGCCCTGACAGGCTCCTGACAGGGTGGTGTCAGGAGCGCTAGGCTAAGAAGACCGGCAACCGGATTTTGCCCATGGGGAGCCCAAGGTGCGCCGCGCCGACCGCTTGTTTGAAATCATCCAGTTCATGCGCCGCCGCGAGCTGGTGCGCGCCCGCGACCTGAGCCAGGCGCTCGAGGTGTCGGAGCGGACCATCTACCGCGATATCCAAGACC
>DATFXD010000242.1:0-25844 GCA_035258605.1 Hyphomicrobiaceae bacterium
AGTCGGAGGCCTTGAAGTGCCGGGCCTACTACAGCCCCAAGGGCGAGGACCACCTCGGCTTGGCCCTGCGTTGTGCCTCCGCGTCCAACAAAATCGAGTTGCGCGCGCAGTTGGCCGCCACCGGCAATCGGCTGACCGGGCACTGGGAGGAGCGCAGCTTCAACGCCTCCGGCATCGTTGCCGGCCACGCCGCCGGCAACCACATCAGGCTGTCGATCCAAGGCGGCGGCTTTGCGGGCTCGATGGCGGTGACCACCGATGGCACGAGCCAGGTGATTTCGGTGACCACCTACGGCGTGGCGCTCAAGGGCGTGAGCGTCCGCCTCCGCCGCGACTGAGGCCTCACGCCAAGAAGGGATTGCTGCGGCGCTCTTCGCCGATGGTGCCGATGGGGCCATGGCCGCAGATGAAGATGAGATCGTCGGGCAGTGGCAGCAGCTTGCGCTTGATGGCATCGATCAGCGCCGCGTGGTCGCCGTAGGGAAAGTCGGTTCGGCCGATCGAGCCGCGGAACATTACGTCACCCACCAGGGCCACGCCCTGCGCTTCATTGACGAATACCACCGAGCCCGGTGAATGTCCCGGGCAGTGCAGCACGGCGAACGTGCTGCCGGCGATGGCGATGCTGTCGCCTTCGGCCAGCCAACGGTCGGGGGTGACGTTACGTGCCTCGCTGAGCCCATAGGCGCGCCCTTGCTGGGTGAGGCCGTCGAGCAGGAATTGGTCGGCCCGATGTGGGCCCTCGATCGGTATGCCCCCCAGCTTCTCCTTCAGTTCGGCGGCGCCGCCGGCGTGGTCGATGTGGCCGTGGGTCAGGATGATCTTGTCGACCACAAAGCCCGCCTGTTTGACGCCGGCCTCGATCCGCTCCAGATCGCCGCCGGGATCGACCACGACGCCGCGCTTGGTGTCCTCCTCCCACAGCAACGTGCAATTTTGCTGGAACGGCGTGACCGGGACGATGGCGGCTTTGAGCGGCATTAAAGGTGACGGTGCTCCGGTGTCTGTGTCGCGACTGCGGGGCCGACCCTGGCCGGCATGGTTGCCCCACCTCGGTCGCTGTCGGGCTCCAAGGTCAGCCAAATCTGACCGGCAGCAGGCGCGGACCGCGCACGGTACCCTCGGACCACTTGACTTCGCCGGCGAGACTGAACTGCGGGATCCGTTTCAGGAATTCCTCGACCGCAACCGTCATCTCCAGGCGCGCCAGGTTGGAGCCGATGCAGCGATGGATGCCGAGACCGAAGGCGGCGTGGCGATTTTCCTTGCGATCAATGACGACCTTATCGGCGTCCGGGAACATGTCCGGATCGCGGTTGGCAGCCGGGAACGAGAGCAGCACCATCTGGCCCGGCTTGAAGGTGCAACCGTTGATCGCCGTCTCCTTCTTGACCTCGCGCGCCATCGTCACCGGCGCGTAGGCGCGCAAGAACTCCTCGATGGCAAGCGGCATCAGTTGAGGCTCGTTGACCAGGCGGCGGCGGTCCTCGGGGGTCTTGGCCAGGTGCCACAGGCACGACCCGATCGCGCTCCAGGTGGTGTCGATGCCAGCGATCAGCAAAAGCCGCAGCGAACCGATAACGTTCTCCGGCTGCATCGGCTCGCCGTTGAGCTTGGTTTTGTTCAAGTAGCTAATGAGATCGTCGGCGGGCTTCTCCAGGCGCTCGTGGACATGCCCCATGAAATAGTGGGTCATCTCGTTCACCGCCTGCATCAGGGCACTATTGTCGGTGATACCGTCCTCCAGGATACCCTTGATCCACTGGCGATAGAGCTCGCCGTCGTCCTCCGGCACGCCGAGCAAATGCGCGATCAGGCGCACCGGAATTTCCTGGGCGTATTCGGTGGCAGCGTCACACGCCCCGCGCGCGATGAACTTGTCGATCAGCTCGTTGGCGAGCGCGCGCGCCCTGGGTTCGAGCTTACGCATCTGATCGGGGGTGAAGGGCGGCAGCAGCACCATGCGCGCAGGGCGATGCTCGGGCGGATCGGACGTGATCGGTGGCGCCGGCACGCGCGGCGGCGGCGTCTCGCGTACCACCACGCGGCGCGAGGAGAAGTGTTCGGTGTCGTAGGCGACCGCGCGCACATCCTCGTAGCGCGATGGGAAATAGACGCCCATGAAACGCTCGGTGTGCGCAATCGGGCAGCGCTTGCGCATGTCGTCCCAGATCGGAAACGGATCATTGATCCAGCGCGGATCGAGGTGATCGAAATCGGTGGCCCAGTCCGTGACCGGCGGTCGCTGGCTCATTTGCAGGTCTCACTCTCGATGATCTCGACCGCGAACTCGGGACAGTTGGACTTGGCGAGGTAGGCCTTCTCTTCGAGCTCGGGTGGGATCGCCCCATCGCCGATCTCGCGGGCATTGCCATAGCCATCGAGCTCGAACAGCTCGGGAGCGATCGCCTTGCAGCGATTGTGCCCCTGGCACTTGTCTGGGTTGACGTGGACTCTCAGCCTTGCTTTGTCGGCCATGACCGGGCCCTCCGACGTCGCCGTTGCCGGTTGCTGACCAGTGTGGCGCATGCCCGCCATGCAGGCAAGCCGCGAGGCTGTCGGCACGGTTGCCGGTTCACAGTTCGGGCCCAAGTTCGAGCAAGGCATCGCCTTCGGCGACCACGCTCATCTCCCTGACCAGCCATTTGGTGACGCGTCCCGCCTGCTCAGCCGCGACCGGTATGTGCATCTTCATCGCCTCGACGATGGCGACCTCGGTGTCGGTCGCCACCTGATCGCCGACCTTGACCAGGTGGCTGATGAGCTGTCCGGCGATGGGAGAGGTGACCTGGCGCGTCACGCGGGTTTGCCTGGCGGGTGCTTTGCGCCGGCAACAGGAGCATGTCTGCGCTTAATCTGCAAGCGGTGCGCACCAAGCGCCGCGGTGCTGCGGCACGCCGCCTTCGAGCAGCCATCGCCGGCGGTTGGCTTCGGCGCAAAAAGACGGGAGCCGTGAGCGGCTCCCGGCAAGGTCGATGCGAAGAAGAACTCAGGCCGCCACGTGTTCGTCGCCGGGGTCGCGCAGCACGTAGCCGCGTCCCCAAACCGTTTCGATGTAATGTTGGCCACCCGTCGCCGCTTGCAATTTTTTGCGCAGCTTACAGATGAAGACGTCGATGATCTTGAGCTCGGGCTCGTCCATGCCACCGTAGAGATGATTGAGGAACATCTCCTTGGTCAGGGTGGTGCCCTTGCGCAGCGAGAGCAGCTCGAGCATTTGGTATTCTTTGCTGGTCAAGTGCACGCGCTGATTGTGGACTTCGACGGTTTTGGTATCGAGATTGACCTTGAGCTCGCCGGTTTCGATCACCGACTGGGCGTGGCCCTTGGAGCGGCGGACGATGGCGTGAATGCGCGCCACCAGTTCGTCCTTGTGGAACGGCTTCGTCATGTAGTCGTCGGCGCCAAAGCCGAGGCCGCGGACTTTGTCCTCGATGCCGGCGAGCCCGGACAGGATCAGGATCGGCGTTTGCACCTTGCTCACGCGCAAGGTCTTCAGCACTTCGTAACCGCTCATGTCCGGCAGGTTCAGGTCCAGGAGAATGATGTCGTAGTCGTAGAGCTTGCCCAGATCGACGCCTTCTTCGCCAAGGTCGGTGGTATAGACGTTGAACCCCTCGGACTGCAGCATCAACTCGATGCTCTGCGCTGTGGCGCTGTCGTCCTCGATCAGAAGGACCCGCATATCAATCCTCTCTCTCAGACCCCCAGCGGAGGTCCGCTGCCCGATGTTGGAAGAGGCCGCCGCTGGCTAAACTCGCCTGCCGTCCGTTTCACGAGGCTAGTCGCCAGAGGTTAACAAAGCCTAATTTTGCCTTACAAGTACGCTCATTCCCGAACAGCAAAGCTTGCGGCATACACCCCGGCAGCGTTGGACATTGTGCCGTACACAAACAGACATCCTGGCCCAGCCGGAGGCAATGGCCCCCGCCGCGCGCCAAGACGGCACACAATGACCCGGCTGATTTCACCCCCTGGTGCGCAAGCTTGAGCTTGGCTACGGCCGTTCACCCGTCGACCCCGCCAAACAACGATTCCGCACACCGCCATTGATGTTCTAGCTGATTTGCGACTCACGCCCTAGAGGCGCGGCAAAAAAAAGTGGGACCCACACCGGGTTCGATCCGGCCCGCAGTAACGCGTTGCTTTACCGCAACTTAATGGCTCATGTATAAGTTAGCCGAGAGCATCAGGGACCAGCCGTCGCCCGCCACTCGAAAGACCGGCCGGTGAGCGAGCGCGCGCGTGTTGGCACATCGCTTGCGTGTTGCCCTGTGGCGCGAGCGAGATCGGCGCAGGGCGAGTGGATCAACGTCGTTAGCGGGACTGGGGGTAGCTAGTCATGAAGCCACGTGACGCTGCGTTGCGGCTGAAACGATTCGAGGTCAGCGAAAAGGCGCGCACGGTCGTGTCGATGGAATCGATGATCGGAGACTTCGAGCGCATGGCCAACGATTTGGCGCGGCAGATCGCGGCCGAGGAGGAGCGGACAGGCATCAAGGACAACGCGCACTTTGCCTACTCGACCTTCGCCAAGGCGGCCGCGCTGCGGCGCATGAATCTCCTGAACTCGGTGGCCGACCTGCGCGCCAAACTCGATGCGGCCAAGCGCGAGCACGAAGAGATGGCGACCGAGCTCAGTAAATTGGAGCCGGCGTCACCACGTGATGGCGAACGCGAACTCAATGGTCAGCGCACCGGTATGATGATGGGCTGATCGCGCCATCGATCAACGCGGGTGCTTTGCGGCCGGGGTGTTCCTGGCGCGGACGCGTGCCATCGATAACCCTCGTTTGCGCGTGCCCGCTCGGCCAAACCACAGCCGCGGAGCGAGGGGTGCTTGCCGAGGCTCATAGCCTTGTGGCACCGTGCCAGCCAGCGATTCGCGCGTGCGTTTGGGAGCAACTGGTGCGCGCAACGGCCTAATTGGCGCGAGACTTGGCGGCGCGAGACTTGCTTGGCGCGAGACTTTGGGGGTGAGGAGGCGCGCTCATTGAGCGCCCTGCCCGTCCGTATCGGGGCAATGGTCGGTATGCACCATCTGGGGCGCCTCCTGTTGGCCATGGCCGCGGCAGGCAGCCTCGCGGGCTGTGCGTCGGCGACGCTGCCCTCGCTGGCGGGGGCGCCGGGCGCACCCGCGCCGCTTGGCGACGTGGCCCGGCCGGCGCCGCCTGCAAACGCCTTCGAGACCACCTTCATGGTGCCAGGCACGCCAACGGCCATCTACACCCTGGTTGCACGCGGCGCGCTCAGCTGTTGGGTAGGCGCCAGCGGTCCCTTGCATCAGACGCACGTCTTCGCCGCCGCCGCCGCGCCGCCGAGCGCCGGTGGGGCAGCCGAGATCGTGTTGCACGAGCGCGACCAAAGCTTCCGTGATCAGCGCGGGCCGCGGGCCATGCGCATTGCCTTCGAAGGCTCGCAAGGCGGCGTGCGCATGGCGATCAACAATCTGCGCATGCCCGTTGCGCTGGCCGAAGCCATGTCCCGGGACGCCGCCCGCTGGGCAAACGGCGGTGACGGCTGCGAGGCGCAAACGGTGCGCGAGCCTGCCACCGTCACCGGCTGGAACCGGCCGCTGCCAAATTTGCGTCGCGGCGGACCCGACGGGTGACCAGCGGAGCCACAGGCTGGCGCCGGCGGCTCGGTACCCATCTAGTCACGGTAGTCCTGGATCCGCGTTGCACGCAGACCGGGCAGGCCGTGCCGGTCGATGGAGCGTTGCCAGGACAGGAATTCGTCCACCGTCAGCTTGTAGCGCTCGCAGGCTTCCTCGAGGCTCAGCAAGCCGCCGCGCACCGCTGCCACCACTTCGGCCTTGCGCCGAATGACCCAACGCTTGGTGTCCTTTGGCGGAAGATCTGCCACCGTGAGCGGACTACCGTCCGGACCGATGACGTAGCGCACCCGCGCCCTATACTGTTGGTCGGTCATGATACTCGTTACACGTTGTCTGACCTGGGGAGAGATTAGACCAACGCAATTAAAATGGACCTAAGTGTTGGGGTAAATACGTGGACAACGCCTGTTCCGTTATTTGCCGCCACAATGGTTAATGCTGCCGATCGTTGGGTATGCCGGGATCCCCTGCCGGGCGAGCATAACTGTGACAGGCACCGGGCCACAGCTGGCGGGAGCCCCCACGTTGGGGCCCGGTTGCGGCCTCGGCGCTTGGCTGGGCGCTAGGAATTCCTGATGCCCAGGTGGTCCACCGGCACTGCCGCGCTGCGATCTTTCGCCCGCCGGCTTGCCCCCAGCCTTGATTGTCCGCGCTGCAGTCGCCATAGTCCCGCGGCGGGGATGGGTGGCCGCGCTCAGAGGGCAATCGTCAGGACTTAGGCCACGCCTCCATGCCATCACGCCGAGCTTTCCGCAGGGTTTCCCGCTCTCCCGCCGTGGGCGTGCGGCGTCAGCGGCGCGTGGTCATTGCCATGTCCGGCGGCGTCGATTCCTCGGTCGCTGCCGCCTTGCTCAAGGCCGCGGGCCACGAGGTGATCGGCGTCACCCTGCAGCTTTATGACCATGGCGAGGCGCTGGCACGCCAGGGCGCCTGCTGCGCTGGCCAGGATATCCATGATGCGCGCCGGGTCGCGGACCGCCTGGCCATCCCCCACTACGTGCTCGATTATGAACAGCGCTTTAAGGCGACCGTTATGCAGTCCTTCGCCGACAGCTATGCAGCCGGCGAAACCCCGATTCCCTGCGTCACCTGCAACCAGGCCATCAAGTTCCAGGAACTCTTGACCACGGCGCAGGATCTCGATGCCGAGATGCTGGCGACCGGGCACTACATCCAGCGCCGCGCCGGTGCCAAGGGCCCTGAGCTTTACCGCGCGCGCGACGCCAGCCGCGACCAGAGTTATTTTCTGTTCGCCACCACCAGGGCGCAACTCGACCAGCTGCTGTTCCCGCTCGGCGCCATGCTCAAGGCGGACGTGCGCGCCCTGGCGCGCCAGCAGGGCCTGATCGTCGCCGACAAGTCGGACAGCCAGGACATCTGCTTCGTCCCGCACGGCCGCTACACCACGATCGTGGAGCGGCTCAAGCCCGGCGCGGCGGAGGCGGGTGACATCGTCCATGTCGATGGGCGCCGCCTTGGCCGCCACCAGGGCATCATCAACTACACGATTGGACAGCGTCGCGGTCTCGGCATTGCAGGTCCCGCGCCGCTCTACGTGGTGCGCCTCAATGCCGAAAACAAACAGGTGATCGTCGGTCCGCGCGAATGCCTCAGCGCGCACAGGATCTGGCTGCGCAACGTCAACTGGCTGGGTGACGATCCGATCCCTGAAGGAGGCCTTGGTGTGGCCGTGCGCATCCGCTCGAGCGCACCACCACAGCCAGCGACACTGTTTCCTAGCCCGGACGGTGCCATGGTTCTGTTGCACGATGGCGACTACGGGATTGCCGCCGGGCAGGCATGTGTGTTTTATGCGGATAACGCGGCCGAGGCTCGTTTGCTCGGCGGCGGATGGATCAGCCGTGCCCTGAGCCGGGCCGAACAACGCGAGCAAGTGGATGGGGAAACCGCTGTGCCCGCATTGCGTGTCAGCGCCAGCTGACAGTTATTGCCAATGAGGGAGACGAGTACGTCATGACGTTGACGCCGCAGTCACCGGAGCCGCGTGCGCAGAAGTTTTTCAAGCGATTTCGGGATACCCCCGACACCGGCTCCCAAATGGACGAAGAGGCCATCAAGAGTGCCTACCGGCGCTGGGCTCCGGTTTACGACCGTACCTTTGGCTTCGTTGCCGCCGAAGGCCGCAAGCACTCCGTCGAAATCATCAATCAGCGCAAGGGTCGCGTGCTCGAGGTTGGCGTCGGCACCGGGCTGTCGTTGCCAACCTATGGCCGCCATCTTGAGATCGTCGGCATCGACCTGTCGCCGGATATGCTGGAGAAGGCGCGTGAGCGCGTGGTTGGCGAGCATCTCGGCAATGTCACCGGGCTCCATGAAATGGATGCCGGCGACCTTAAATTCGACGATGCGAGTTTCGACATCGTGGTGGCCATGTACGTGATGACGGTGGTGCCCGACCCGGAGAAAGTGATGCGCGAACTGGCGCGCGTGTGCCGCCCGGGCGGCGAAGTGCTGATCGTCAATCACTTCAGCGCTGAGGAGGGCATGCGCGGCTGGGTGGAGCGGCGGATGGCACCGTTCGCCGACATGCTGGGCTGGCGGCCCGTGTTCGATATCGAGCGCGTCCTGGTGTGCGACGACCTCATCTTATTGGAAAAGCGCGGCCTGCGCCCGTTCGGGCTCTTCACCATGATGCGCTTCCATAAGGACACGCTGGCCGGCGCCCGACCGCGCGCCGCCTAGGCGCGGCGGGTACCGGGCCGCGATTGCCCCCGATCGATGGCGATCAGGCGGCGTCGATCACGCCGCCTTTTCCATGGCTTGCGACCATTGACCGAGAGCGGCCGCGCCGTTCATTTTGGCGCGATGGGCGAAGGCGCGCTGGCCGGCGGCATGGTTTTCGGATTTTCCGCTCCAGGCCTTCTGCGCCGCGGCCTGCAGGGCGCGGCCGTAGG
This sequence comes from Hyphomicrobiaceae bacterium, assembly GCA_035258605.1. Lineage (GTDB taxonomy): Bacteria > Pseudomonadota > Alphaproteobacteria > Rhizobiales > Hyphomicrobiaceae > AWTP1-13. The sequence goes on from DATFXD010000242.1 coordinate 8,533, forward strand.
AAAACGACAGCCGCCACGGCAGCGGACCCATGCCATTCATCAGCGACAGGTGCGCGGTGGCATCTTCGTCGGTTTGTCCGCCGGACAGGAAGGCAATGCCCGACACGGCGACCGGCACCGCGGCGCGCAGGACCCGGATGGTGCGCTCGGCAACCTCCTGCCGGCTTGCCTGTTGCGGGCACTTCTTGCCGGCGATCACCATGTTGGGCTTAAGGATCGTCTTCTCGAGCGGCACCTTGGCATAATAGAGCTGCGCGTAGACCTCCTTCAGCACCCATTCGGTTATCTTCTCGCAGGTGTCGATGTCGTGGTCGCCGTCCATCAACACCTCCGGTTCGACGATCGGCACCAGCCCACCCTCGACGCACAGGGCCGCGTAGCGCGCCAGCGCCTGGGCGTTGGCATTGATGGCGTTGTAGGAGGGCATATTGCGGCCGATGTCGATCACGGCGCGCCACTTGGCGAACTTGGCGCCGAGGCCGACGTAGTCCTTGATGCGCTCACGTAGGCCGTCGAGGCCTTCGGTAATGGTCTCGCCGGAGCAGAAGGGCAGCGGCTTGGCGCCGGCGTCGACCTTGATGCCGGGCAAAGCCCCGGTATCGGCGATGATCTTGACAAGCGGGGTGCCGTCCTTGGCCCGCTGGCGGATGGTCTCATCGTAGAGGATGACGCCCGAAATGAAGTTGCGCATGGCGTCCGTTGAACGGAACAGCATCTCGCGGTAGTCGCGGCGATTGCTTTCGGTGTTCTCGGTGTGGATGGCGTCGAACCGTTTCTTGATGGTACCGGAGCTCTCGTCGGCGGCGAGAATGCCCTTGCCGGGCGCGACCATCGCGTGAGCGACGGCCTCGAGCGATTGCGTCATGGTGATCCTCCTCGGTCCCAACCGGAAGTCGGCTAGATGGTCTCGGGCCTGCATTAGCGGCAATTGCGCAACCCTACCAGAGACCCTCACAGGTTTTAAACTCGACGAGCCGCCCGCCGTTCGGGCATTTTGCCAGCCGATGCTGGAATTTGAACGGTCGGGGACGGAAGGGGAACATGCGGAGCCTGGCGCAGGTCCTGAGCAGGGCGGCTCTTAGCGGCCTCTTCGCCCTCATTTCGGTGGGCGCCCATGCCCAAACGGAAAGGCTGGTGATCGTGGCCCTGGGGGCCAGCAACACCGCAGGCTGGGGCGTTGCTGCGGCCGAGAGCTACCCCGAGCAGCTCAAAGGCCTGCTCGCGGCCAGGGGAATTGCCGCCACCATCATCAATGCCGGGGTTCCCGGTGACACCACCGGCGGCATGCTGGCGCGCCTCGAGCACGAGGTGCCAGCAGGGACCCGGCTCGTGATCCTGCAGCCGGGCACCAATGACGAGCGCGCTGGCAGCGGGCCGCAGCGGGCGGCCAACATCGCCGAGATCGGCCGCCGCCTCGCCGCCCGCGGCACCAAGCTCGTCCTGATCGAGAATAGCCTGTTGGACGCGCTGCCGAGAAGCGAGCTGCGCGAAGATCAGCTGCACTTTACCCCCAAGGGCTACGCCCTTCTCGCCGAGCAGATCTTGCCGGTGGTGATTGAGGCACTGGGCAACTGATTGAGCCCGATCGCAGCGCACACCAGCACCCTCGACAAGCCGCACGGGCAACGCTTACGTCTGCTAACGGACAGATTCGCTAGCCGTGGGAGGCGCCTATGCGCATGACACCCGAGCTCATGTACTTGCTATGGTCGGTGGCCCTGACCGCGATCTTGGTGTTGATCGCGACGTTAGCGGCCACGCAACAGGTGGGTTTGCCGAAACTCGCCGGCAACCGCGACGCCATGCCCGAAATGGCGGGCTGGGCCGGGCGTGCCGAACGGGCCCACAGCAACATGCTGGAGAGCCTGGTTTTGTTCGCCATCCTGGTGCTGGTCGCCAGTGTCGCCAACGTCAGCAACGGCATGACGCTACTCGGCGCACAGCTGTTCTTCTGGGGGCGCGTCGCGCATGCCGTGCTTTATATCGCCGGCATCCCGTGGCTGCGCACGGCCGCATGGCTGGTTTCGGTCGTGGGCCTGGTGTTGATATTCTTGCAGCTGATCGGCTAGGCCAAGCCGGCGTTTGCGGACAGGGACGGCGCCGGCCGGTTCCGGCCGGCGGCGAGGGCTGGCGTCATGGCGCCTTCCGCGCGCCTGGCCCCAGCGTGTCCCCCTTGCCGTCGCGACGCACGCGCTCTTGGACTGCGAGCCGCCGGGGACCTCGAGCGCGGCGGGGTGCGCGCGCGCTAGCGCAGCTTGCCCATCGCGGCGGCCGTGTCCGCCATACGATTGGAAAAGCCCCACTCGTTATCGTACCAGGCAAGCACCCGCACCAGCCTGCCGCCGACGATCTGCGTTTGCGTCAGGTCGAACGTCGAGGAGTGCGGGTTGTGGTTGAAGTCGATCGACACCAGCGGTTCGTTGCTGACGGCGAGAATGCCCTTGAGCTCGGTCTTGGCGGCCTGTTCCATGGCAGCGTTGATCTCGGCGGTCGCGGTCTCGCGACCGGGAATGAACTTGAGATCGACCACCGACACGTTGGGCGTGGGGACGCGGATCGCGGTCCCATCGAGTTTGCCCTTGAGTTCCGGCAGAACCAGGCCAACGGCGCTGGCGGCCCCGGTCGAGGTGGGAATCATGTTGATAGCCGCGGCGCGGGCTCGGCGCATGTCCTTGTGCGCCTGATCGAGCACGTTTTGATCGTTGGTATAAGCATGAATGGTGGTCATGAAACCCGAACTGATGCCGACCAGCTCATTGAGGACTTTGGCCACGGGAGCCAGGCAATTGGTGGTACAAGACGCATTCGACACGACCTTGTGATCGGCCGTCAGTTTGTTGTGATTGACCCCGTAGACCACCGTCAAGTCGGCACCCTTGGCCGGCGCCGAGATCAGCACGCGCTTGGCGCCGGCCTCGAGGTGAGCGGCGGCTTTGTCGCGATCGGTAAAGATCCCCGTGCATTCCATCACCACGTCGATATTCAAGGATTTCCATGGCAGCTTGTGCGGATCGCGTTCGGCCAGCACCTTGATGGGCCCGCCACCGACATCGATGCTGTCGCCCGCGACCGTGACCTCGCCGGGAAAGCGGCCATGGATGCTGTCGTAGCGCAGAAGATGCGCGTTGTCCTTGGCCGAGAACAGATCATTGATGGCGACGATCTCGAGGTCCTTGCGTTTGGCCTCGACAATGGCCCGTAAGATGTTGCGGCCGATGCGGCCGAAACCAGAAATTGCAATTCTAACGGCCATTGGCTGCTCCGTTCAATTCAACCGCGCAGGTCAGGGTGGGCATCGGGGCTCGGCTCATCGGCAAAGCGCAAAAAAGGCCGCGGTTTCCGGGCTCAGCGCCTGCCGTCTTCGTCTCTAGTGGTGCCTCGCGCCGGCGCTGTCAATACGAGCTTATTTTCACCTCGGCTGCATCTGGCCTCGACAGATTGCAATCTGCGATGCGTTGACGCTGCCGGCTCCCCTACCTATCGTCGCTCTCGTCGAGGGCCGCACCACAATTTTAGGGTGGTGCTCAAAACAATGGTTTATTGCGATGACCCCACGCCGCGGGGCTGCTGCGAGCAGGAAGGCTGCCGCTGCGCGCACGCAATCTGAGCGCAGCAAATTGAAAGCAACAAAGCCGCCGAGTGCGGCCGACAAGCTGGTGGCGCTTGAACGTGAGCGCGACGCGCTACGGCTCGAGCTCGAGCGCTCGGAAGCGCGTATCGAGGCGCTTGAGAAGGCCCAGGCCCACGTCCGCGACCGGCTCGCCTGGGCCCTGGATTCGCTCCAAAACATCATTCAAGGCAAGGGCTGAGGCGACGGCAGGAGCCGAGCGCGCCGCCCAGGGCTTGGGCCGCGGTGGCCAAGCTGTTGGCGTACGGGCGAGCGCGATGGTTGGCGCGCTTTCACGCATTGATTTTTCATCGACGCGGCCTAATCTCAGCCGATGCAGGGCTGCGGGGTGCGTGGTGAGCATGCGACCCGGGGGCCTATAAGATCCGCACGGGAGCTGTCCCTGTCCCAGATCGTGGTCTCGGACACACGGCGCCCACCTACATCTCGTAGGGACCGCGCGGGATCGCCGCTCGCACGGCTTTCGCGGCTCTGCTTCGCCTCACTCGCGCAGATGGCCAATCTGCGCTAAGAGCGGGGTGTGAGCGAGACCATCCTTGAACAAAAGCGATTGCTGCGCGCGCGCATTCAGGCGTGGCGGGCGGCGCTGGCGCCCGAGCGTCTGGTCGAGGCCGGCCGCGCCGTCGCCGAGCTTGGCTTGGCGTTCCTGCCATCGCGGTCCGCGAGCGCGGTCGTGTCGGGATTTTCCCCGTTGCCCGGAGAATTCCGTCTGTGGCCGCTGCTGCGCCGCCTCGACGCCGACAACGTGCCGTTGGCGTTACCTGTGATCGAAGGCAAACGTCAGCCGTTGCGGTTCCGGACGTGGCGGCCGGGCGATGCGACCGAGGCTGGTCAGTGGGGCATCGCCGAGCCCAAGGCCGACCAGCCGAGCGTCGAGCCCGACATCCTACTCGTGCCGTTGCTGGCGTTCGATGGTGCGGGCTTCCGCTTGGGCTACGGCGGCGGCTACTATGATCGCACCCTGCGTCGGCTGCGCGGCCTCAAGCCGATCGTGGCGGTTGGCATCGCCTGTGAGGAGCAACGCGTCGAAAGGGTGCCGCATTTCGACTATGACGAGCGCCTCGACTGGGTGTTGACCCCTTCGGGTCCCGTCCGGTGTGTGGGCTAGCCTATGCGTTTGTTGTTTATCGGCGACGTCGTTGGTCGAGCGGGGCGCCGGGTGGTGCTCGACGAGTTGCCGCGGCTCAGAGCGCGCTACCGGCTCGACTTCGTGGCCGTCAACGGCGAGAACGCCGCCGGCGGTTTCGGCATCACCGAATCGATCCTTGAGGACCTGCTGGCGGCCGGCGCCGATGTCGTCACCCTCGGCAATCACGCCTTTGATCAGAAAGACGCACTGGTGTTCATTGCGCGCCAGGATCGTCTGTTGCGGCCGCTCAACTATCCGCCGGGGACCCCGGGCAAGGGCGCCGGGTTGTTCAAGGCCGCCAATGGTGCCGAAGTGCTGGTGATGAACGCCATGGGTCTCATTTTTATGCCGGAGCTTGGCTGCCCGTTTCGCGCCATCGATGCCGAGGTCGCCGCCTGTGGCTTGAAGCAGGGCGCCGATGCCATCGTGGTCGACTTCCATGCCGAGGCCACCAGCGAGAAGCAGGCGATGGGCTATTTTCTCGACGGCCGCGTCAGCTGCGTGATCGGCACGCATACCCACGTTCCGACCGCCGATGAGCGCGTGCTGCCGCAGGGCACCGCCTTCATGTGCGACGTGGGCATGTGCGGCGACTACGAATCGGTGCTGGGCATGGATCGAGAGGAGCCCATCAACCGCTTCCTGAGCAAAATCCCGCGCGCCCGCTTCGAGCCGGCGATGGGCCCGGCCACCTTGAGTGCGGTGGCCGTCGATATCGATGACCGAACCGGGCTCGCGACCCGCACCAAAGCCGTGCGGCTCGGTGGTGTCCTTGCACCTACCGAGCCGCTGTTTTGGGTCGATTGAAAAAGAGAGGGTCAGTCAGAGCGTTGAGAGACGGCGACGCCGTCTCCTTGGTTATGTGCAAGAGAGCTGGTACTCGCGGCTCTCTGGATTTGGCGCCGTGGGCAGCAGGGCGGCAAACCCAGAATGCGTTTTGCATCCATGTGGCGGACGCTAGGCGCGAACGGTAAACAAATTCTTAACGCCGGCCGCCAAAGGCTGGGATGGTCGGGGATCTCAACCTCTGGATTTGCCCTCGGCGGGCACCTATAAGCCTAGCAGAGCCCGTTTGCGGGCGCCCGGACGTGGCGAAGGTTGTGCCCGCCGCGAGGCCATGAGCGATAACGGGCGCGGGACCCGCGCCAAGCCACCCGTGGCAATCCAACCGCGGGACGCCGCCAGGTGGTGCGATCAAGCTATTGGGAAACAGATGGCCGGCCATTCGCAGTTCAAAAACATTATGCACCGCAAGGGCCGCCAGGACGCGGCCAAGGCCAAGGTATTCGCCAAATTGGCACGCGAGATTACGGTGGCCGCCAAGGCCGGCCAGCCCGACCCGGACATGAATAGTCGGCTGCGTCTCGCCATCCAGTCGGCGCGCGCGGAGAATATGCCCAAGGACAATATCGAGCGGGCAATCAAGAAGGCAGCCGGCGCCGATACCGACACCTTTGAATCCATGCGCTATGAGGGCTATGGCCCGGGCGGGGTCGCCATCATGGTCGAGACCTTGACCGACAATCGCAATCGCACCGGCGGCGCGGTACGCGCCCTGTTCACCAAATACGGCGGCAATCTCGGCGCCACCGGTGCCGTGTCGCACATGTTCGCCCGGGTCGGCGAGATCGGCTATCCGGCCGCGGCCGGCTCCGCCGATGCCATGCTCGAGGCCGCCATCGACGCCGGTGCCGAAGACGTGCTCTCGAGCCCCAGCGGTCACGTGATTACCACCAGCTTTGGCGATTTGGGCGCGGTCTCGGCGGCGCTTGAGGCCAAGCTCGGCGAGGCCGAGACGGTCAAGGCGCTGTGGAAACCCGTGCAGACGACCTCGGTCGACGAGGAAAAAGCCGCATCGCTGTTGAAGTTGATCGCAGGCCTGGAAGAGGATGACGACGTGCAGAGCGTCTATTCCAACTTCGAGGTCTCCGACGCGGTCATGGCCAAGCTGACGGCGGCGTGAGCGATTGTTGACGGTGGGGTTGCTGCGGCCTTTGTGCCATGGGCGGTGACGAACCGGCGGTCGCGGGCCGGGGGGCAAGGCTAACACCGCCGTGACGTGCTATCGGGGCGGCATGGCAACACGTCCGATTCGCATTATCGGCATCGATCCGGGCCTGCGGCGCACCGGCTGGGGCATCATCGATTCGGAGGGCACGCACCTCGCCTATGTGGCGAGTGGGCTCGTCACCTCCGACGCCGAGGACGCTCTCGCCTATCGCCTGCGCACCTTGCACGCGGGCCTCATCACCGTGATCAGCCGTTTCAAGCCGCAGGAGGCAGCGGTGGAGGAGACCTTCGTCAACAAGGACGCGCGCGCCACCTTGAAGCTCGGTCAGGCCCGCGGCATGGCGCTGTTGGCACCGGCGCAATGCGGGTTGCGGGTGGCCGAATACCCGCCCAACGTCATCAAGAAAACCGTGACCGGGACCGGCCACGGCGAGAAGCGGCAGATTGCGGCCATGATCGGCGTGTTGTTGCCGCGCGCCAAGGTCGAGAGCGCCGACGAGGCCGACGCGTTGGCGATCGCCGTGTGCCACGCCAGCCATCGCAGCGCCCAAGAGGCCCGGCTGCGGGCCAATCCGGCGCTGGCCGCGGCGCGGCGGGAGATGCTGCCGTGACCGGTAATCTGAGCCGCCGCGACAAGGGCGTCGGGCGCACGGCGCGGCAGCGGCCCGCTCGCGCGTCGGCGCCAGCCTGGCGCACTGGCGCGCCGGGCCGGCGTTGGTCGCCGCAGCGGCCAAGTTTGGCGCCCGCCCGGCCATGATCGGCAAGCTCAAAGGCACGATCGATGCCATCGGCGAAGCTCATGCCGTGGTCATGGTCGGCGGGGTCGGTTATGAGGTCCAGGCCTCGGCCCGCACCTTGCGCGCGCTCAGTCTCGGCCAGGAGGTCAGCCTCGCCATCGAGACGCACGTGCGCGAGGATGCCATCCGCCTGTTCGGCTTTTCGAGCGAGGTCGAGCGCGCCTGGTTTCGGACCTTGCAAACCATCCAGGGGGTCGGCGCCAAAGTGGCCCTGGCGGTGCTCGCCACACTGAGCCCGCACGAGCTCGCCAATGCCATCGCGCTGCAGAATTGGGCCGCCGTCGAGCAGTCGCCGGGGGTCGGCAAGAAGCTGGCACAGCGCATCGTCGCTGAGCTCAAGGACAAGGCGCCGGCGGGGACGTCGGCCCAGGTTGTGACCTCAAGCCACAGGGATGGGGTCAGCGCCGCTGGCGGCGAGGCCGCGGCCGAGGCCATCTCCGCCCTCACCAACCTTGGCTATCAGCCGGCGCAGGCCAGCCAGGCGGTGGCCGCAGCGCTGATCGAGCTTGGCCAGGCCGTAGATACGGCAAAACTCATTCGCCGTGGGCTGAAGGAGCTGGCGCGATAGGTTATGCTGCTGCACACTGCGACGAAAAAGGCTCATCGGTGCCTTGCCGCCGTCGCATTGGCATTTTAGCGCAGCAAGGTACTCGTCCATAAAACCTTATGCAGATCTATCTTCCCGTCGCCGAGCTTTCGCTGAACGCGTACATGCTGCTCGGCATGGGGCTTGCCATCGGCGTTCTCTCCGGCATGTTCGGCATCGGCGGTGGCTTCATTCTGACGCCGTTCTTGATCTTCCTGGGCGTGCCGCCGGGGATCGCCGTCGGCACCGGCGCCAGCCAGGTGGTGGCGGCGTCGGTGTCGAGCGCGGTCGGCCATTGGCAGCGCGGTAATGTCGACCTGCACATGGGAATACTGCTGGTGGTCGGCGGTTTCCTCGGTGCCGTGGTCGGCGTCAAGGTGCTCTACTGGCTGAGGGTGTGGGGCCAGCTCGATTTGATGGTCGCGCTCACCTACGTCGTCCTGCTCGGCGTGGTCGGCGTGCTGATGCTGATCGAGAGCGTCAAAACCTTGCGCGCCTCGCCGGCCAAGCTCCAATCCGCCTCGCATCGTGGCGGCCAGCATGGCTGGATCGAGCGATTGCCGCTGAAGCAGCGGTTTCGCCATTCAAAGCGCTATATCAGCACGATTCCCCTGTTTTTGATGGGCGCCTTCATCGGCTGGCTGACGGCGATCATGGGGGTTGGTGGCGGCTTTCTGCTGGTGCCTGCCATGATCTATCTGCTGCGCATTCCGACGCGGATCGTGATCGGCACCTCGACCTTTCAGATCGTGTGCGTGACGGCGCTGACGACCGTGCTGCAGGCGGTGCAGAATCACAGCGTCGATGTTGTTCTGGCCCTGCCGCTGATCGCCGGCGCCGTGATCGGCGCCCAATTCGGCGTCGGTTTCGGTGAGCGGCTGAAGGCCGAGCAGTTGCGTGCCGGGCTCGCCCTGTTGGTGCTGGCGGTGGCGGTACGCATGGCCCTCAGTCTGACCGTTGCCCCTCAGGATATCTATTCCATGGAGCCGCCGGTCTAGGCCTGGCGTCGGCTGCTGCGAACGGCCTGCGGGCACGCCCGGCGTCGACGTGCGCGCCGCCGTGCACGCCAACGCCGGAGTAACAGGTGCCGCAAGGCCGCACCGCCTTGCGACACTGGCGGCCACCGGATGTCGGCGGCCGGCGCAGCGGGGAGTGAAGGCGGGAGACGCCCCGTGCGCGCACACCCACACACGCGTGCGCACCCCGCATAGCGCCTGGCCGGGAGGAGGAAACCACCGCGCCGCGATCACTCCCCGAACCCCACCAAATCACGCCAGCGAGCGGGGTGCTGTGCTGTAGAGCACAGCCGCCACCGTTCATGAGGCGCCACCGCCATCAAGCCCAAAGGCGAGTGAGGCCGCCGCCATCGATCGGCAATGCCGTGCCGGCGCCGGTGCGCCCAGGCGCCCAAACTCGATCCTGCCCCAATCCACGGCTTGACGCCCCGCCCGAATAGCGCCATCAGAACAAACCATGTCCGATGCCCAACGCCTTGTCACGGGGGCCAAGCGCGAGGCCGATGACGCGGAGCCGTCGCTGCGCCCGCAGCTGCTCCGTGAATTCATCGGCCAGGAGCAGGCCCGAGCCAACCTCAAGGTGTTCATTGAGGCTGCCAAGGCGCGCGGAGACGCCCTCGATCACGTGCTGTTTGCCGGCCCGCCTGGCCTCGGCAAGACCACGCTCGCGCAAATCATGGCGCGGGAACTCGGCGTCGGCTTTCGCGCCACCTCTGGGCCCGTGATCGCCAAGGCTGGCGACCTGGCGGCGTTGCTGACCAACCTTGAGGACCGCGACGTCCTTTTCATCGACGAGATCCATCGCCTGAGTCCCGCGGTCGAGGAGATCCTCTATCCCGCCATGGAGGACTACCAGCTTGATCTCATCATTGGCGAAGGCCCGGCCGCGCGCTCGGTCAGGATCGACCTTGCCAAGTTCACCTTGATCGGCGCCACCACCCGTACCGGCCTTTTGACGACGCCACTGCGCGATCGGTTCGGGATCCCGGTGCGGCTCAACTTCTATAGTCATGCCGAGCTGACCACGATCGTGACCCGCGGCGCCGGTGTGCTCAAGGTGGCGATGGCGGCCGAAGGCGCCGCGGAGATCGCGCGGCGCTCACGCGGTACCCCGCGCGTGGCCGGCCGGCTGTTGCGGCGGGTACGCGACTTCGCGGCCGTGGAAAAGGTCAAAGTCATCACCGCGCAGATGGCCGATCGGGCGCTGCGACAACTCGAGGTCGACGGCGAAGGCCTCGACGCCCTCGATCATCGCTATCTCACCTGCATTGCCAAGAATTACGATGGCGGCCCGGTTGGCATCGAAACCCTGTCGGCGGCGCTGTCAGAACCGCGCGATGCGCTTGAGGAAATCGTCGAGCCCTACCTGCTGCAGCAAGGCTTCATCGGCCGCACGCCACGCGGGCGCGTCTTGACCTTGCGCGCCTATCGGCATCTGGGGCTCAGCGGTCCGGCGCGCACCGCCACCGCGCAAATCGGGCTGTTCGACGACCGGTCGAACGGCGATGGCGGCAACGGCCAAGCCGGGCTTGGCTAATCGGCCGCGGCAGGGCAAAACGGTCTTGGGACGGGGCCGATGGCCGCGGCAAGTGACAGGGGAATGCCGGTACGTTCGGCGGGGCCGGCGCGCCACGGCTTCTGGTCGAGACGTGGGGCCGGGGGCCGGGGCGGGTGCGGGGTGCCTTGCCTGGTCGCAAGTTTTCCATGCTTTACCGTCACACAAGCGACCCACCCCCCTCGCAACGGCGGGCCGCAAGACGCATTTAGACGTCGACCAAATGGGACCAACAATTGGCATGAACGCCTTGAAGAAGATTTCGCGCCGCCGCTTTTTAAAGACGGTCGGGCTCTCCGGTGCCAGCACCCTGGCGCTCGGCAGCGGTTACGCTTTGGCCGTGGAGCCGATGTGGCGGCTCGACGTCACCCGCTATGCCGTCAGCCCGCCGCGCTGGCCCAAAGGCTTCAAGCTGTCGCTCGCCGTCATTGCCGATCTGCACGCTGGCGGGCCGGCGATGCCGCTGGCGCGCATCGAGGCGATCGTTGAGGAGACCAATGCGCTCGATGTTGACGCCGTGGTGCTGCTGGGCGACTTCGCCGCCAGCTACAAATTCAAGACCCGTCCGATCGCACCGCAGCAGTGGGCCAAGGTGCTGAGCCGGCTCAAGGCACCGCTTGGCGTCCACGCCGTGCTCGGCAATCACGACTGGTGGGACGACCTCGCCGCGCAACGCAACCTGGCGGGGCCGGTGCTCGGCCGCCGCGTGCTCGAACGGGCCGGCATCCCGGTCTATGAGAATGCCGTCGTGCGCCTGGCCAAGAACGGGCACGGCTTTTGGCTGGCGGGGCTCGGCGACCAACTGGCGCTCATTCGCAGCCGCCGCACCCGGCCTTGGCGCACCTTCCAGGGGGTCGACGACCTGCCCGGTACCTTGGTCAAGGTGACCGATGACGCACCGGTGATCCTGCTCGCCCACGAGCCCGATATCTTCCCGCGCGTGCCCGCGCGCGTGGCGCTGACCTTGTCGGGGCACACCCATGGCGGGCAGGTGAGGCTGTTTGGCTACTCGCCGAGGGTGCCATCGCGTTTTGGCAATCGCTTCGCCTACGGGCATATCGTCGAGGACGATCGGCATCTGATCGTCTCGGGCGGGCTTGGCTGTTCCATTCTGCCGGTACGGCTGGGGGTACCACCGGAAATCGTTGTCGTCGATGTCGCCGCCGCATGATGCGCCGCGCTGGCCCGACCTCTCGGGCCGCTTGCTCGATGACGCCGACGGGCGCCGGCACGTCTTGCCCATCAGGGTCTACTTCGAGGACACCGATTTCTCGGGGCTCGTCTATCACGCCAGCTACCTGCGCTGGTGCGAACGCGGCCGGTCGGATTTTCTGCGCGCCATCGGCAACGATCATCGCAGCCTGATTGAGCCCGCCGCCGGCCGCGAGCCCGCCGCCTTCGTGGTGCGGCGCATGCGGCTGGAGTTTCTGCGGCCGGCGCGCATTGACGAGGTGCTCGAGGTGACAACCCGCCTCAAGGTTATGACCGCCGCCACCTTGACCCTCGATCAGTGCGTCAGCCGCGGCGACACCTTGCTCTTTACCGCCGAGGTCATGGTGGTGCTGTTGGCGGCATCGGGTAAGCCCTTGCGGCTGTCGGCGCACCTGCGGCACGCCTTGCGGGCCAAAACGACGGCATCTTAGAGTGCGTTCCTGGTGCCGCTTGCGGCCCGAGCGCGACGGCGAACAGGAGATTTCGATGTCGGGCGCCGAACACTTCCAAAAGCTCTTCGCCTCGCTGTTTCCGGGCCTGATGGGCATCACCATCACGGAAGCCAGCAAGGACAGGATTGTCGCCACCATGCGCGTGCGTCCGGACCTGTGCACGGCCGGCGGTGTGTGCCATGGCGGCGCCTACATGGCGCTCGCGGACACCTTGGGTGCCATCGGCACGGTCGTCAATCTGCCGCCCGACACCCGCACAACCACAATCGAATCAAAGACCAACTTCCTCGGCGCTGCTGCCGTCGATACCGAAGTGATCGCCGAATCGGTGCCGCTACATCGCGGCCGCACCACGCAGGTGTGGCAAACCACGATCAAGTCCGAGGCCGGCAAACTCTGCGCCATCGTCATACAGACGCAAATGGTGCTGCCCGTTTGATGGAGGGAATGCTAAGCCTGAGCCGGTGCGGCGATGGCGGCAGGGACTGAGCCCAATTCCCGTCACATTGGCCGTCAGTATGGCCGAGGTCCGGCGGGCGGGAAACGGGTAGGCAATGCACGTGGGCGGGAGAGTAGGGCGTCGTCCCGGATGGCGGCCCCCATCTGTTGTTGCCGCTGCCCCTGAGCGCTTGGACCTGCCAGCGGATGCGGCGCTCACCTAACGGACGACATTATGAATCCCCTTGAGATGTTCAAGCCGGCGCAAGGCGGAGGATTCTCCTTCCTGGAGCTGTTCATGACGGCTCACCCGGTGGTGAAGGTCGTCATGCTAGGGTTGCTGGCCGCCTCGGTGTGGGCCTGGGCGATCATCATCGAAAAGCTGTTCGCCTTCCGCCGGGCCCGGCGCGAGGCCGACCGTTTCGAGCAAATGTTCTGGTCCGGACAGTCGCTGGAGGAGCTCTACACCAGCGTCGCCCATGGGCGTACATTTTCGATGGCCTCGCTGTTCGTCGCCGCCATGCGCGAATGGAAGCGCTCGGTGGAGGGCAACATTCGCGCCCTCGGCGGCATCCAGCTGCGCGTCGAGAAGGTGATGGACGTCACCATCAGCCGCGAAATGGAACAGCTCGATCGCCGGCTGTTGTTCTTGGCAACGGTCGGTTCGACGGCGCCGTTCGTCGGTCTGTTCGGCACCGTTTGGGGCATCATGACGAGCTTTCAGGCGATTGCCGCTTCCAAGACCACCAGCCTGTCGGTGGTGGCGCCGGGCATTGCCGAGGCGTTGTTTGCGACCGCACTCGGTCTGCTGGCCGCGATCCCAGCGGTGGTGTTCTACAACAAGTTTGCCGCCGATTCGTCGGCCTTGAGCCAGCGTCTTGAGGCGTTCGCCGACGAATTTTCCGCGATCGTATCGCGCCAGATCGACGTGCGCACCTAAAGAGAGGGGCAGCTGGGATGGGTGCCAGTCTTAAAACCGGCCGGGGCAAGGGCGGCCGCCGTGGCCGCGCCCGCGGCCACACCCCAATGCACGAGATCAACGTCACGCCATTCGTCGACGTGATGCTGGTGCTGTTGATCGTGTTCATGGTGACGGCGCCGCTGTTGCTGTCGGGCCTGCCCGTCGACCTGCCGCCGTCCAAGGGGCAGTCGCTCAATCTCAACAAGGATCCATTGACCGTCACCGTCGACCGCTCGGGCAAAATCTTTCTGGGCGCCTCCGAGGAATCGCTGGATGTCTCGCAACTGATCGTCAAACTCAAGGCGACCACCAAAAGCAGTGAGGATGACCCGGTGCTGTTCCGTGGCGATCGGCAACTCGTCTATGGGCGGGTATCGGAGGTGATCAGCGCCGTGCGCGAAGGCGGTTTTCGGAAGTTCACGTTTGTGAGCGGACCAGAGGATATCGAGCAGGGCCCCGCTTTCGCCGGGCGCCGGTAACAGCCGCACAACCGTTGAGGGGTTAAGACGGCAGCGTGCAGTTCGGACTGATCATCTCCCTGTGTTTGCATGCGGCACTGCTCGGCTGGGCGGTGCTGAACATCCAGAGTTTGGCCCCGCTGCCGGTGTCGGAACCCGAGCCGGTCGCCGTCGATCTCATCGCCCCCGGTGACGTCACCAAGCTGCGGCTCGGCGTGCGCACCGCCAAGCAGATGCGCGCGCAGCCGAAAGAGAATCCGAAATCGGACGTGGCCAAGAAGGAGGCGCCGAAGCCAGCCCCGGTCGCCAGCGCGCCACCACCGCCGGCCCCCGAGCCGGCCAAAGAGGAACCGCAGCCCGAGCCGCCCAAGCCCGAGCCACCGCCGCCGCCCGAGCCGGCCAAGGCCGAGCCGCCCAAGCCCGAGCCGCCCAAACCGGAGCCGCCCAAACCCGAGCCGGTGAAGTCCGAGCCACCCAAGGATCCCGTTGAGAAGCTTGCCGCCCTTCCGCCCGAACCGGCAGCGCCGCCGCCGGTTCCCGCCCTTGAGGAGCAAAAGAAGCTCGAGGAAATGCTGAAAGAACAAGCGCGCCAAGCCGAAGAGCAAAAGGCGCTCGAGGAAGAGAAGCGCAAGGTCGAAGAAGAAAAGAAGAAGCTCGAAGAGGAAAAGAAGAAACTCGAGGAGGAGACCAAGAAGGCGGAAGAAAAGAGGCGGCAAGAGGAAGAGGAGCGCAAGCAGGCCGAGCTCAAGAAGAAGCAGGAGGAGGACAAGAAGAAGCAGGAGGAGGAGAAGCGGCGCAAGGAGGCCGAGCTGAAGAAGAAGAAGGAGGAGGAGAAACGGCGCAAGGAGGCCGAGGCAAAGAAGAAGTTCGACGCCGAGAAAATCTCCGCCCTGCTCAACAAGATGCCGGACAAGGGTGCACCCAGGCCGTCGGTGCCGCTCGACGAGCAGGCCAAGACCTTGCCGAAGGGCCCCGTGCTCGGTGCCCCGGAGGGTCGCGACCAGCAGTTGTCCGCCAGTGAGCTTGCGATTTTGGCGCAGATCATCCGGTCGTGCGTGCAATCGAAGTGGAACGTGCTGGGTGGCGGCGAATCGGCGCAGAACACCTCGGTCAAACTGCGCTTGCGCTTCAATCCGGACGGCCGGCTGGCAAGCGAGCCACAGACCATGAACCCGCAGAACACCCCCTACTTTCTCGCCGTGCGGGATAGCGCCGTGCGCGCGGTGCAGGCCTGCGAGCCCTACAGTCTGCCGCCCGCCAAGTACGAATTCTGGAAGGACATCGTGCTCAACTTCGATCCACGCGACATGTTCTAGCCGCGAACCCGTATTATCGGCCCAACGAATCGCCCGCGAACTCGCCCTAAGGTGCCTTGATGCGTATGCCTGCCGTCCTCCCGCCCCGCATCATGCTGCCGGCAACGGGCCTCCCGATCGCGCCGAAACGCGCCGCGGCGCCTCGCCCCGACTGCGCTCTCGCGGCGCGCCTGCGCTTTGTGCTCGTTGCCTTGGCCCTGGCCCTTGCGATGCTGGCCGCACCGGTCGAGGCGCAGCAGAAAGGGGCGTCGCCGGCGCGTGCGAGCGGGCCGCTCGAGGTCGACATCACCCAGGGCTCGCTCAAACCCATTCCAATCGCCATCCCGGAGTTTCTGGGCGAGGATCAGCGCTTTGCCGTCGAACTCTCCAACGTTGTCGCCGCCGACCTGGAACGGTCCGGCTTGTTCCTGCCGCTCAATCGCGATTCGTTCATTCAGCGCATCAGCGACCTCAATACCACGCCGCGCTTTACCGATTGGCGGGCCATCAACGCCCAGGCGCTGGTGGCTGGGCGGGCCGGGCGCGGCGGCGATGGCCGCCTGGTGGCGGAGTTTCGCCTTTGGGACGTCTTTTCCGGGCGGCAGCTGGCGGGGCAGCGCCTCGCCGTCGCCGGCACCGACTGGCGGCGGCTCGGACACCTGGTCGCCGACCAGGTGTATGAACGCCTGACGGGCGAGAAGGGTTATTTCGACACCCAGATCGTGTTCGTCGACGAGACCGGACCCAAGGATCACCGCAACAAGCGCCTTGCTATCATGGATCAGGACGGGGCCAACGTCCGCCTGCTCAGCCAGGGACGCGAGCTGGTGTTGACGCCGCGTTTCAGCCCGTCGACGCACGAGGTGACGTTCCTGCAGTACACCGGCGACCAGCCCCGCGTGTTCCTGCTCAACCTGGAAAGCGGGCGGCGCGAGCTGGTTGGCAATTTCCCTGGCATGACGTTTGCCCCGCGCTTCTCCCCGGATGGGCAGCGAATCGTCATGAGCATCGGCGAGGGCGGCGCGTCCTCGATCGTGGAAATGGACCTCAGATCGCGCCAGAGCCGGCGCCTGACCCAATCCAGCGCCATCGATACCGGCCCCTGCTACAGCCCCGACGGACGGCACATCGTGTTCGAATCGGATCGCGACGGCTCCCAGCAGCTCTATGTCATGAACGCCGACGGGTCCGGGCAGCATCGCATCAGTTTTGGCGAGGGCCGCTACTCGACGCCGGTGTGGTCGCCCCGCGGCGACCTCATCGCCTTCACCAAGCAGTCGGGGTCGAGCTTCCTGATCGGGGTCATGCGCCCCGACGGCTCCGGCGAGCGGACCTTGACGGAAGGGTTCCACAACGAGGGCCCAACCTGGGCGCCGAACGGTCGGGTGCTGGCGTTCTTCCGGGAGAACCGTGGCGCCGGCGGGCCTCGGTTGTTCTCCATCGACCTCACCGGCTACAACGAGCGGGAGGTGCAGACACCCGCTTTCGGCTCCGACCCGGCGTGGTCACCCATGCGCAACTGAACGGTGCTTTACGCGCCTTTAACTAAATTGGTGTTGTTCTAGTGTGAGCGCGGCACGGTTGCCTCAAGGCCATTCTCGAGCCCTCCACATGGGGACTTTAGGCTGGCCTGTGCATCACAAATCCAGTGGCATTTTCGCATCAACGACCGTGGAAAACCTTGGCAAAAGCAGCTGCGTTCTTGATCTAAGCGTTATGCATCGGTAGCGAAGTGATGCGATTGCCGAACGTGTAGGAGAGAAGACCATGAACGT